>JBDSIO010000305.1:0-9896 GCA_039917895.1 Fibrobacteria bacterium
CGCTCGCCGAGCAGGGCAAGAGCAGCTTCTACTTCGACATCAAGATCACGGATGAGACCAACACGAAGGCAGAGAAGGCGGAATACATCCGCCAGGCGTTCGCGGCGTTCACCCGGTTATTGCCCGACCTGCACGAGGAGAGCTACATCCACGTCGAGGATGTCCGCGCGGCCGCCTATGGATACGGCGGACGAACCCAGGAGTTTCGTTTCCAGCATCCGACCGGCTGATCGCCTTTCTACGGCGACCTTGATCGCTTCTCGGCACGTGATCCACAGCGCAATCTTTGTACCGGGATCCATCGTACGGGAAGGAAACCAGGGAACCTCAAAAACGCGAGGTGCCGTCCGGCATCTCCCCCTATATTACCGCCATGGTTAAATACCCCGCGATCGCCGTTGGCGCGGCATTCCGTTCTCTTCCCCGCGGCCTGCGCATCGCCGGAGCCCTTCTCCCGCTTTGGGTCGGCGCCATAGATACCCCTTTGCTGCATGTGAACGGTAACTGGCTCAACGATCCGCAAGGCAAGCGCGTGGTGCTGCGCGGAGTGTCGGTGATAACGCCCAAAGATCATGCCGCCAGGGGCGGGACGGCGGCGGTATTGGACAGGGTGACCGAGCCCAATTTCTATTCGCGTGTGGTGCGGGTGCCGGTGGAACCGAGCCATTGGACCGGCCAAACCTATTTGGACCAATATTTGAAGCCCTGCGTGGATGCCCTCACCAAAAAGGGCGTCTATGTCATCATTGATCTCCATTATATCACTGCCTACGGATCCTTGGACGCCAAGGTGAAGGAATTCTGGAGCCTGGTCGCGCCCGCCTTCAAGGATTATTCCAATGTCCTCTACGAGGTTTTCAACGAGCCCACCAATCCGGGGGGCCAATCCGGCTGGCCCACTTGGAAAGCGGCCGCCCAACCCTGGGTGGATTTGATCCGCGCCGCCGCGCCCAAGAATCCCATCCTGGTAGGTTCGCCTACCTGGAGCCAGGACGCGCGTTTCGCGGTCACGGATCCCTTCAAGGGCGATAATCTCATCTATGTCATCCACGTCTATCCCGTCCACACCAACTGGGATCAGATGTTCGGCGTGCCCTCGACTAAAATCCCCATCTTCCTTTCCGAATGGGGCTATCAGAACGCGGGCAGTTTCGGCAGCGAGGTGAAAGGGACCACATCGGTTTATGGGGCGCAGATGAAAGCTTATCTGGCCGCGCATCCCAACGTCAGTTCCACCTCTTGGGTATTCGACCATAGCTGGTACCCGGTAATGTGCGACAGAAACTACAAGCTGCTGGGCGGGGAGGATTACCAGGGTGAATTCATGCAGGCCTTCCTTTCCGAGAAGCGCAACGATGATCTTCCCGGGACCGGATCCTCGATCCGCCGGCGCCTGTCCGCGAAAGCGGCGGCCGGGAAACCCGAAGGTTACCTAAGCTTCGGCCTTCCCCAGGGGTATTTCGAACCGGGCGCGAACAACCATCGCATCCTCCTTGTAAAGCCGGAAGGGCTTTTCGACATGGCGGGTCGCGAACAGCCATAGCCGCCTGGCCCAACCGGTCCTTCAACATTGAAGATTCGCTGCGCCCACTCACGTGGCGAATGGCCACCTAAGCGACACCACATGATCCGGAGGATGGTGGCAAATTCCCTGCCTGGATGGTCTCTGGATGGTCTCTGAATGGTCATAAGGGATGACAGCGTATTACCAGGTGCGTGATTCCCGGCATCGGTCCAATTGCGCTCCAAGCCCGCGTGGCTCCGAAACGCCTGGCCGGGGCGTGAGGGTCAATGTCAGCAGCGAGTCCATTTCCGGCATGGAGACGGCGCAGATTCCCGAAGGAAGGGCGAAGAACCACACGGCGCTGGCATGATATTTCCGCGCTAGGATCGCTCCCAACTCGGGACCGAGGATGAAAAGAGGCTTGGTAATGGCATCGGAGTGGAGGCCCGAATCGGTCACCACGGTTACGGCGCATACGGTGGGCGAGGGGCGGCCGGTGCGGGGGTCGAAAATATGATGATACCGCACTCCGTGCTTGTCGAAATAACGTTCGTAATCGCCCGAAGTGGAAATGGCGCGCGACGACTTCAATTTCAAAAAGCCGCTCACGGAATCGGCTACGCGGGGATGGCGGATTCCCACCTTCCAAGGGCCCGATTTCTTGCTTCCGCCCAAGCGGATTTCCCCTCCCGCCTGGATGATATGGTTCGGACAGCCCAGGGAATCCAGCAAGGCATGGAGGCAATCCACAATGTAGCCTTTGGCGATACCCCCCAGGTCCAGCTGTACGTGGTCCCGAAGCAGGACGGCGCGGTTTCCCGGGATGAGCGTCAAGGGAACAGGCACGGAATCGATGGCCAAGGGCGCATGGTAGATGGGGTTCCCTTTCATCACCGAATCTATTTCGGACGAGTCCGGTACCCTTCCTTCCTGGCCGGTGCCGATGCCCCAAAGGCTTTTCAAATCGTGCATGGTGAGGTCGAAAGCGCCGTTGCTGGCCCGGCTCATCTCGAGCGCATAGGCGAGCACGCGGTAGATCTCAGGATGGATCGCAAGCGTATCGCCCACATTTCCCTTGACCGCGGAGAGGGCGGACAAGGTCGAAAAGTCGCTGAAGATGACGTTGAGCCTTTCCGTTTCGGCTTCCATGCGGGCGAATGCGCTGTCGTCGGAAACGCGCGTGCTGCCGTAGAGGGTGACCGCCATGTTCGAGTCCATGGCGAACCAATTATGGGTGCGGGCCGCATCCCGGCATTGGATCAAGGCCATGCCGCACAAGGCCAAGGCCAGTCGGAAAAACATCCTGCGGAACGCCTTATCTAGTTCGGGTTATTGATGTGCCGGATTGATCGGATAAGGAGCGCCCTGGAACAGAATCACTCCCTGGTTCGGAGTCGCGGATCGTTGCACGCCCCTGATATCATAGCCTTCCAGGCCGGGAATGGTCCAAGGATTCGATGGCTTTCCGCCGATTGCGGGCCTGATGCCGATTGAGCCCGCGAGGACCAGGTTGGGCAATTTGGCGCTGGCGGACACGGTGATTGGAACCGGCGCGGGCAAGGAAACGCCGTTATACAAAACCGAGATCATGTATTCTCCCGCCGTGGCGCCCAGGGAAAAATACCCATTGTTGTCCGTGCGACAGGTGGATTTCTGGGAGGGATTGGTCTTGGCGGCCAGGGTTACCATCGCACCTTCGATCGAATCGAGGTTTCCTTGGGACACGACGGTACCGCTCACCGCGAAAGCGCCCGTGAAAATTCGGTCCGGAATGGTCAGAGGCTTGTTGGCGATGACAACGGCGGTATACGGCGGCGGGGCGGTGAAAGGGGGCGCCGACAAGGTGACGGTATAGGTGCCGGGAGCGACAGTGAAGTGGAACGTACCGGAGGCGTTAGTCGTGTCCTTGTCGACCACCGCTCCATCGGATTGGCGGGTGATTTGAGCGACTGCGTTCATCACGGAATCTCCGGCGGAAGCCAAGGCATTCCCGTCGACTTCAACGGTCGTGATAACGCTGGATCCGCATACCCCGCCCTCCACGGTGGTAAACGAACCGGTGGTTATCGAGAGTTGCCGGTTTCCCCCGTGGATGCCGTAAAACTTGAAGGCGTATTTGGTTTGCGGGGTCAATCCCTCGACGACCTGGTCCTTGGAATTTCGCGCCCGGCTTTGCACCAATGCGCATTTGGATGGGCTTCCGATTCCGTAGCAAAAATAGCGTTTGCTGCCATGTTCCTTCTCGGTCCAGGTCAGGGTGGCCGAGGTAGAGGTGGTTTTGATTCCGAGAACCTTGCAGCTAGCGCCGGTGGTAACGTCGCATGAAGTCGCATCACTCGACGCGAAGGCCAGGCTCCAAGTGGATACTCCGACCAAAGCGGCGACGCCCAAGCCCATCAGGGCGCGATTCAAGGCTTTCGATTCGGAGCTCTTCCGCTGGATCAACTTACGGTTTTTCATGATTTTCTCCTACATCCCTAATCGATGGTTTACTTCGGTTCCTGCAAGGGTGAATAATCGCAGCTGGCGTCGAGAACCGGCGAGTGTTCGAGCGTCGGGCAGCCGGTAATTCCCAGGTTTTTCGAGGCCCAACGGTAGGTCTTTTTGGGCGCATTGTGGCATTCGATGGCGGAACAACTCAAGTCCCTGGCGCGATAGGCGCTCCTGGAACGCGCGGGATCAAGGACCATGCTGGAGGAGAACTCTACGTCCACGGTGCCGTTCAGGTGGTTTTGCGCGGTTAACCAAGTAATCACGCTTCCGATATCGGCGGCGCTGTCCATCATCGCCATCACCCGATCCGAATTCGCCTCGGAGCCAGGTAACTCCCATGTCAAGGGCAAAAATCCCGGAGTGCTGTCGATCCGGTAAATCGGATCGGTCGGCAAGCGGTTGGCTTTGTCATGGATATCCGGATCCACCCCCCACAGCGTGTCATACCACATGTAATTCCGATGCGCCAGGGAACCGAAATGGCAATCCATGCAGATGATGACTCCGTTTTTCCTTTCCTTCACGAATTTTTCCTGCATGGTGGCTCTTGGGTTCAAGGCCCGCAGATGATAATTATGCATCACGTCGTGCAAGGGGTAGGCGTGACAGCTGGCGCAATCCGGCGACGACCGGGTCGCAGGGGCATTTGATGCATTGGCCGTCAAGGCCGCCTGGTCCGGCTTGAGGTTCACGATGCAGCCGGAAACGGACAGTCCCAGCAACGCCAGGAGCAACGCTAGGAATGGGCTTGGATTCATGGCATCGTCCCTCTGAAACCTTGATCGGCTACCACTGGCGTCCGGCTTGGAAGACGAAATAGCCCGCCATCAGGACCATCATGTAGCCCATGGCTTTCTTGATGTACACCATCCACATCCCCGATTTCGGCAGGCGGGTCAGGAACGAGGAGAAGGTGCCGATCAGAATCAGGATCGATCCCATCCCCAAAGCGAAGGTGAAAAGCAGTATCGGTCCCATGATGAGGCTATGGGTGGAACCCACCCAGGTCAGTATGACCGCCAAAGGCGGAGCCGTGCAAGGCGAAGCCACCAAGCCGAAGGTGAGGCCGTAGGCATAGTTCCCGAGCAGTCCCTGCTTACGTTGTTTGCCGCCGCCGTCCACCGTCAGGCGCGAGAAGTTGATCTGGAAAACGTCCAGCATATTCAAGGCCAAGCCCATGATGACCACTGCGACGCCTAAAAGGACCCAGGGATTTGAACTCAAGGATCCGAAAAGGGATCCCGTGAACGCGGCAATCACCCCCAGGGCGGCATAGGTGGTGGCGATTCCGCCGACATAGAAAATCGTCAGGAGGAATCCGCGGAGCTTCGATTCCACGTTCCGGCTTCCGAGAATGCTGATGGTCACGGGAATGAGGGGATAGATGCAGGGCGTGAAGCTCGAAGCCACGCCGGCCAGGAAGCACAAGAATAAAACCCCGAAGGATCCGGTCGAGAGCGCCTCCGCGAGATGTTGGCTACTGATCATTTTTCCGCACTTTCCTTCCGAAGGTTTTCAATTCAAGGCTCTTCAATTCAGGGCATTTCAATTCAATGCCTTTTGCGCCGCGTCGGCCAATTGCGCCTCCTGGTCGGGATCGTAGCCGGGCATGGCCAATACCAAGGCGCCGCTGCGATTGAACACATAGAGGGATGGAATCCCGTTGAAGCCGAAAGTCTTGCTGAGGGAGTTTTCCTTGTCGAGCAGCACCAGGTAGGTGATCCCCAGCTTTTTGGCCGCCTTCATGATCTTTTCCGTGGATCCTTTGTCCACGCTGATGCCGACCACGGTCAGGCCCTTGTCCTTGAACTTGGCGCTCAATTCCGACAGCTTGGGAATAGTCTCCTTGCAGGTATTGCACCAGGTGGCCCAAAAATCCAGGATGCATGCCTTGCCGGCCAGTTGCGAGCTGTTCCATTCCTTGCCGTCCAGGTCTTTCAACGTGAACTGGGGGAGCTTGGTCAAATCCGCAGCCTGGGCCTGTAGCACGCCTGCGAAACAGAAGGCTGCGGCTGTCCGGAAAAGGGATTTGGGATTGAAAAAAATCATGGACCATCTCCTTTAAAGATTGAACAACAAACCGAGCATGAATACGCCCTGCTGATACATCTCCGCCGGTTCGTAAAGCTGGTAGCTGATGCGCCGGGGCACGCCGGGTTGATTGCCATCCGGGTCCCCGTGCGTGTTCCGGAAAGTCTGATCGTATTTGACGTCCCAACGATCGGGAAGGACAATCGATTCTCCCCAGCTTTCCGGAAAGTCGGAAGAAATTTTGAGGCCGCCCAACCAGGAGATGAATGGGTAAAACCGGATATCACCGGTGCGATAGGCCTCCTGTCCCGTATACGCGGGCTTGGCGAACGCGGCTCCGGTCTGGTTGTAGTAGCGAAGGCGCAGGCGGACGTACGTGCCCTCGGACAGGTACTGGCTCAGCTTCAAATCGTAGGTCATGGATTTCAACCCCCAATCGTCTTGGTAGCGACGGGCGTCCAGATTGATGGACCCGAGGCGTTCACCCAGATGAAATCCCTGGACGATTTGGCCGGCCAGCGCTCCCGCTTGTTTTTTATCCGGGACGATTTCCGTCAGCATGGTCCCGGTCGCGTCCATGGGCGGATTGTACGGATGGCCTAGATACCCATCGCTTGTGATCCAGCTCCCGGTCACTCCGACCAAGGTGAGGGACGTAATCGATTGCACCAAGGTGCCGCCCAAACTATGAATGCGCTTTTTACCGCCCATGCCGGTGAAGAACCCCTCAGGCTCGAAACTGTCGAAGAACTCCGCATAGTTGACGCCCACGGTGGTATTCCGGTCATTGAGATCCCAGGACAATGTGACGGCCGGTGACTGGGAGAAATAATCGCTTTCCCGGCTGGTATAGTAGGACACGCCGGCCGTGACTCCTTTATGCGCATAGGTCAGGGAAGGATTTTCCGAATATCGGGTCTCGATCTTCGACGCGCCGGACACGGCATCAACGCTACCATCGCCGCTTTTCCCTACCAAATCCGCGCCCAATCTGCGCGATGCGCCGGTTACGATATCGAATTCCTGCTCCCAACCCAGGCTCCATTTGCGGGACAAGGCGAGCTTCAAGGCAAAAGCCGGGGTGTGATTCCATACTCCGTTGCGATCCCAGAAATACTCGTGCTTGACCTCCAGGCTGCTGCCGGATTCGCTCGCGAAAACGGCGGTTCCGGACAGTCCCAGGCAGGCCGCCCACAAGAGCCTGCTTACCCCGTTCAACATCCGCAACCGCCACCCGATCCGGAGCTGCCGCCAACGGATCCTTCGCGGCGCGGCATGTCATGCCCTTCCAAGGCGCTTTCCAGACCATCGTCATGACGTTGCATGATGGGGTCGCTCAGATATTCCCGGCTCTTCTGCGGTACGAACGAGCAACCGGATAACATTCCTAAGGTCCCGATAAGGGCTATGGCTATCGAGACGGAGATTTTTAAAAAGCCATGCGACTTCATAGGTCGACTTTCTTCCGGAGTGGGTGAGACCAAGCTCACTGATACCCTATATTACCGACCCACCGTGGATAAAACCTTGAATTTCCCTGAAATCTGTACACTTTTGTGAACGCCCAGCCCTTTGAAAAGTTTGCGAGAAACGTTTTTTCGATTCGGCGAGATTCACTTTTGCTTAGTCTTTTCGCTTAGTCTAATGCTATGGGTGAGGCGTTACGGTGTGCGCAAATCCGGTACGCATGGCAGGCCCGGCACTCCGCCGGCAGCTTACGGCAGCTTAGCGGCACCTTAACGGCATCCGCGATCTCCCAGGTCAAGGAAAAGTCAAGAAGGAAATTGGAGGGGTTTTAGGAAACGTAGGATGGAGTATGCGGGGAAGTCATTGACTGCGAAGAGGTTTCGACTTACCTCTAAGCCCAAAGAGGGCTACACAATGCATTCATCAAACGGTATTCATGCTTGGGTTCAACGGTATTCGATCAGGCGGACCGCATTCCACCTGTGCCTGCCGGCCGTGTTCGCCCTAATCGCGTGTACGCCGGACGGTTCATCGACCGGAAGCGAGGCGGGGCAGTCCGTCAGCGCGTTGGTTGCCGACAGTACGCCGCCCAAACCGCTCGCGCAACTGCAAAAGGAGTACGTCGATCTCCGCTTCGGGATGTTCCTGCATTTCGGCATCCTCACCTACACCGGATCTTGGGCGCAGCCCAACCTCCCCATCAATCAATTCAATCCGACCAATCTCAATCCCGGCCAATGGGCCGACGCCGCGGTCGCGGCGAAGATGAAGTTCGGCGTTTTAACCGCGCGCCATCATGATGGCTTCGCGCTGTGGCCCAGCAAGGCGAGCTCTTTCAACGTGGGAAACATTCCATGGCGGAACGGCCAAGGCGACGTCGTGCGCGAATACGTGGACGCGTTCCGCGCGCGCGGTCTCGGCGCCGGCCTCTATTACTCGATCTGGGATGCCACCCAGGGGATAGGAAACAGCAACACCATCACCGCCGCCCAGATGCAGTACGTGAAGACGCAGCTTACCGAGCTCATGACCAACTACGGGCCCATCCCGGTGCTCGTCCTCGACGGATGGGCGTGGAAAATGGGCCATCAGCGGGTCGCGTACGAGCAGATTCGCGAACTGGTGAAATCGCTGCAGCCGAACTGCCTGATTTCCGACCAGAGCGGCGTGCTCGATCAGTGGGATGCCGACCTCACCGTTTTCGAAGAGCCGAAAGGCGTCTGGGCCCCATCGGGCAATAAGCTCGCGGCCCACCAACAACAGAAAATCAACTGGTCCGGCGGCAACGATTGGTTCTGGTCGCCTACCATCGGCAACTACATGACCGTCACCCAAATCGTGAACGAACACCTAAAGGTGCTTGAGTCGCGCTACACCACCTTCGTGCTCAACACTCCGCCTAATCGCCTGGGCCTGCTCGACGCCGCCATCGTGACCCGCCTGGCCGAAGTCGGGGCCGCATGGACTCCCAATGCGGCGCGGGCGCCCCTGCCGACCCAACCACGGCTCATCGAGCATCCGTATACGCCGGTTTCCGCCTATGCGACGAGCGGCACAGCCTATAATGCCATCGACGGGGTCAACGACATCGGGAAACGCACGCTGTGGAAAACCTCCGGAAGTTTCCCCCAGTCGGTGACGGCCGACCTCGGGGTCGCCCATAACGATGTCGGCATGCTGACCGTGCTGCCTCCCTACGGGAGCGCGAGCCCAACCACCACCGGGAACATCACCCGTTGGACAATCCTGGTCAGCACGAACGGAAGTTATTTTTGGCAGGTCGCGACCGGCACCTGGCCCGCCGACGGCAAGAGCCATACCGCCGTCTTTGGCCCGACCTGGGCGCGCTGGGTGCGTTTCCAGGTCAACGCTGCCAATACGAGTTACGGCCAGCTCACCGACATCACCATCGGGGCGAACCGCTAAAAGCCCGGTTTAAAATAATTACGTGATCCCAAGGTCGGGAATCCGACCGACCGGCAAGGCGCGAGAAGCGCCGATACGGTAAGTTCATTTTCAGCGCCATCCCCTAACCGGCCCGACTTTTGCTTTTCCTCTATCTCAAGGGTGAGGAGCCGCCGATTGGCCTATGGATAAGGTTTGGCGCTCTGAAAATGACCCCCTCATACTTAGGATACTCATTGCGGGTTGTGGAAGATAAGGATCTCTCCGGTACATATCGGAGAGCCGGAACGTCAAACGTTTCCAGGAGACCATCAGTCATGAAAAGAAAATTCCGATCCGTAAGTTTTGCATGGGCCGCGATCCTTTTCTTCAGCCTGTTCGGCTGCAATCAGCCGGATAAAATCGCCGCACTCGAAGGGAACCGTAACGTGACGGGCAGGGGTAACGCCCATGTTCGCCTGCCTTCCATCCCTGCGGATTATCTGGCCAAGGCGGC
>JBDSIO010000306.1:0-7748 GCA_039917895.1 Fibrobacteria bacterium
GCGGACGCCCGGTCCGCGGCGCTCCTCGCGCCTTGCCAGACAACCGGCTCTCCGCCCTCGGTGCAGGTCATTTATTTCTTAACGGGCCCTAATCCGGCAGGACTGAAGTCGGGAAACCGGTAATCCGGCTGAACACCACGGGGCATTCAGCGTTTACCTGCCCGTAAAAACAGGGCAATGCCCGCGACCGAGGCCGCCAAACCGCCGACAAACAGCCAGATGGCCCGGTCCGTCGGAGAACCTGTAAATAGTCGTGAAACATCGGAGCTGAAGGATTGCGAAGCCTGCATCCCGTATACAATCAGACATCCGCCTGCGACGATCAGAACAATTGCCAGAATTCGATTCATCGGATCAGGTCCCGGGTATATGATGCATGATGCCGAACAGGAACTTGACGTTCTTGGATTTCCACTCCTGGACCCCGCCAATCGGTTCTTCGAGGACTTCCGTGAAACCGTGACTATAGCGCACGCTACCGATCAAGTGCCAGTATAGGGCAAATCGGACCGTACCCCCTAAGCCGGCGTCTATCAGGAGTTCGAAAGGTTTAACATCATCCTTATCCAGGGGGGTGCCCCCGGCGATATCGCCTTCCACGCTCATCGGGAACGCGAGATTCGGCCCGGCGAATAGGAATAAGCGGTTATGGTCCCTGAATTGCCAGTTCTTGCGGGCGAGAACGGGGATTTCCAGGATCATCAAGTCAGGCTTATATCCGGCCCCGTTGGTGATGGACGGCCCCCGCCAAGCCAACATCGGCTCTAAGGCGAGACTGTAATTTCCGTGCTGTCCCCATTCGGCGATCAATCCAAAGGCGCCCCCGAGCCGTGACTCCGTCTCCACGCCTTCGAGTTCGGGAAAACTATTCACGGGACCAGCGAATACTCCCACCGCCCGGCCTCCCATCGAGGAGCCATGGGCTTGAATTCCAGCGAAGGAGCATCCGACGACCAGCGAGGCCATCATCAAACCGTTCCATATATTCATTAGGGTGCCTTTCGAGCATTAAGTGATACAGCTAAGTAAAGCACTAGGAATGCCAAGTGCAACTTTTTCCGTACCGATAAACGGGCACAGGTCAAATGGCGGAAAATCGGCGCCATGATTGTTGCTACTGCAGTGTAGGGTGCGGACCCGAGACGATTGCCGAGGCTAAGGAAGGTTTCAGTAGGAAAAATGAAGAAATCAATAGGCGGACCGGAGAAGACGGCTACAACTATGCGGAAACCCTTTCAGTGCACGGTAGGTAACGTTCCCCAGCGTCGAATCTTGGTCTTCGGCATGCATCTTCTTGAGGCTAGAGCCATAGCGGCTCCGGATTGGAGATTAGACAGTGCGAAATCGAAACCCGCATTCCGCGTGTTAGCGATCACGCCGTCTGTTTACAGCGCCGGGCAATAAATTAGTTTTTTTCCCATGCCGACAAAAAGAAAACCGGACAGCCAAGCGAAGACCCGGCCGAAAGGCGTGGCCGACCACAAGTCGAAGAACAAGCCGGAGTCCGTCCCCAAGGACAAACTAAAAGCTTCCGAAGCAGCCTTGCGCGGAATCGGCATGACCTTTCCCGAGGTCACTGAGGATTTCCCCTGGGGCCACCGCGCCCTGAAGGTAAAAGGCAAGGCCTTCGTCTTCATGTCCCGGGAAGAAGATTCGCTCGGCCTTTCCATGAAATTGCCGGACTCGGCGGATTTCGCCCTGATGCAACCCTTCGCCGCGTCCACCGGGTATGGGCTGGGCAAAAGCGGATGGGTCACGGCCACCTTCGGGAAGCGGGATCGGATTCCGCTTGCATTGCTGGGGGACTGGCTCCGCGAAAGCTATCTCGCCATCGCTCCGAAAAAACTCGCCGCTCTGCTGCAAGCATGAACGCCTCCGAAATCCTCCGCGATCCACATCGATGGAAACCCGATCACGCGTCAGGATGCCCTGCGCGAATGCGCCCTCAGAACAGTGGTGGTGGTCAGCCAATCCCATGGCTTGGCCATACGGGACATACGCACCGGCCTGCCCTTGAGTTACGATTTCCCCATCGTTTCATCCTTTAGTAATAGCTATGAAGCTCAATATGACCGGAAGGGAAGCCTTCATTTCGTGTCATTATAATCGAAAGAATGTTCATGCATTTTCCCTAAAAAAAACAATCGCGCAACCGGCATAAACTTGAAAGCGCAAGCCTGTTTTAATCGCATGGGCCGATAAGCCGAATCCAGGGGTGGCTAGGGTAGTTCCACCGCTTCGGGCCGAGGTCTGCCGCCGGTCCCCCGATCATGAGCAGGATGATTTCAGGTTTGGTGTTCAATGCCGGGCTCAGCACCAGTAACGAGATTCCCCTGGAACCTCCTTCGATGACCCATCCGATTCATCGCGATTCCAGGACAACGGTGGAATCCCCTGCCCCTAGGGAAATTTCGAAAAACAAAACCTCTTCAGGCTGCCCGCTACGGCCCAGCCCCATGGTCGGTACCGCCTCGGCGGGCACGTGCGGAAGCCGGATTCTTCCATCGCCCGTGGTGTCTCCGGAGGCTCGCAGGGCATAGACGTCCGTTCCGGGGATGAAGATATAGGCGTCCGGGGCCGCATTCTCCGGAAGCCGCACCAGGACCGTCCGGGCCCCAGCCATTTCAGGCTCAGCCACATGCGTCCCTCCCGCTTCGACGTCCAGGATCCGGACCCAATCCATCCGCTCCAGGAGGGGATGCCGCGTCTCCAAGGAGTAACGCCCGGGGCGCACGCCTTTCAGCGTAAAACGCCCTTGCCCGTCGGTAAAGGTTGTCTGGCCAGTTCCGGCCGAATCCCCGAGAACGGGATTGTAGCCCTCGGGCATCAAAACCACTTTCGCTCCGGCCACGGTGTTTCCTCCATCCATCACCGTTCCCATCACCAAGGCGTTTCCGATATCCGTACCGCCGCCTTGGATGCATCCGGACATTCCAAGCAGACCGAGCAGACTGAGCACGAACCCGGAAAAGACCCGGCGGATATCCGGGATCCTCTTTCTCCGTTTCACATTAATCATCGGCTCCGCTCCTCTTCGCCGGTCAAGGGAAATAGGATCATGCTTAACTGGTGGAGTTCGGTCGCGCCGGTTTCCCTGGCCGCCAGATCCAGCAAATCGGCGCGCATGGATTCGATGCGCTCCAAGGCCAGTTCATATCCCCTCCGGGACAAGCTTAAAGTGGTATTGGAGACCGATCTCTTTTCCTTGGGCCATTGGAATACCGCCTGCTTGGCCAGTTCCGCCATTTGCACGTGGTATTGGCGTGCCATGGCCTCCAGGCCCGGTTTGCCGGACATGTCCCCGCTCGCCAGAACGCGCTCCTTGCGAAGCAAGCGGCCATTCCCGTCGCGCTTCAGGAAGCCTTGCGTCTCCAGGTATTCCATTCCCGAGCGGATTTCTTTCAAAGGAACGGGAAAGCTCAAGCGCCTGGCGATCCAATCGGCGTCCTCCTGGAAATCCGGCAAGGCCGTCATTTCCCGCAGCACGGGAAGATACCACTCCCTTAGATAGGCGACATCGCCCTCCGTCAATTTTCCCACCGCCTGCCTTCGCCGGCTTTGCTCGATGCGCTCCAGGGCGAGCCGTTTGGCATCCAGGTTCTTGGCTTGGCCGAACCGGACCAGGTCCAGGAAGTATTCCGCCGCATCCGAATCCAGCTTCATGCCCCGGGCCAATTGCACGGCGCTCTCCCCGGTGAGGTTCTTTTCCCCCATCATGACAAGTTTGATGAAGTTCGGGGAGGAGAATCCGGCCGCCTTGGAAAACGCCCGGTAAGAATACCCCCGGGTATGCCGCTTGTGGAATGCGTAATGGTCGCGCAGGAATTGCCTGAAGTCGGAATACTGGTAAATCACTCCTTTTTCCATACCGGGATAGGCCGCTCCTTCGGCTGCTATAACTGTATTCCAAGATACATTATCGGAATACAAAAAATATCCAAATTATATATGAAACAAGGTTTTTTAAAGAAAAATATATACCTTAGAATACGAAAACTCTCTCATAAACCCATATCAGTAGACTTTTATGGCCAAATTTATCAAACCGAAACGCCTCTCCGGGGCCATGATTTTGGCGGGTTTGGCCGGAACCCTTTCCGGTTGCATGGACTCCGGCACTACATCGGGAATGGAAAACAGCGCCAAGGCCGTTACCGTCACCCTCAAATCCAAAGCCAATGCGTTTACCAGCTTTGCCGCCGGAAAATACGGCACCGGGCCCGCCACCCTAGGCAATGCCTTGACGTTGTCCTTCTCGGCTCCCAAGGGCGCGCGCCTCAGCTTCGCGTCCATGTTCGGACAGAGCAATGATTGGTTTTTCGCTCCGGATACGGAAGGCATCGACCTCAGGGGCGCCCAGGGCCGGCCCGTCACCGGAGACATTACCTCGCAAATCCGCCTTTGGGACGCGGGCACGGAGATGGACGAAACGCCTTTTGCCGGACCCAACCAAGGCCCCCGCCAAGCGGGCCCGAATACGGGAGCGGCGGATCCGGACGACAAGGTAAGGATGGTGGCGGACACGGCCTTCTCCACCGAGCGGTTTTTCACGGCGGACTTGGAAGCATTGGACGGTCGCGCCTTCCGGATCACCGATACCTTCTTCGGGCCCGATGGGAACGGGATAGCGTTGTTCCAGGGCGGCTCGGCCCGTAGCGGAGACGTTACTGGAGAGGTGGCCCTATGGGACGCCGGCACGGAAGTGAACGAAACCCCTGGGAGCGGGACCGAACCAGGCGCCAAGACAGGGTGCGCCGAACTCGGGAAGGACCGAGGGCGGCACGGTGAAAATGTCCGATGGGATGGCCTGATTTCCGGCCGTCGGGGAGATACTGGACGTTACCCTGAACCCCAAGTTCAAACTGTCGCGGTCCGGGAAAGCGATTATCCTCGACACCCGTACTGGGGTTTTATTTGAAACGTTCCGCGCGTCCGGAAAGACACATTGGGTAACCCAATTCCGGGTACCTGACCAAGGAGAGAAAGAATGGATAAGCTATCACTGACCCGTCTCGCAATCGCCGGAATGATCGCAGGAGGCTTCGCCCTTACGGCTTGCGAAGACAGTACGTCCAGCAAGGCCAAGGATAACACCGGCATCGCCGCCGCAAAGACCCTGACCGAATTCCAGGCGGAGTGCGCCAAATCGGGCGGGGCCTTCAAGGCGCATGACTGTCAGTCAATGAACGAGTGCAAAGGCCATAGCTTCCAGGAGGGAAAGGGCGTCGCGCTCCATGAATGCAAAGGTCACTCCGCCTGCCAGGGCGGGAGCTGCATCGAGTCCTGAACCCATGGCTCCTCCGCGATAACCCGTCCTCGGGAAGGCGGAGGAGCCGTAATGAATCATCCATGAACAGGATTCCCCGAAACGCCATCGGACTGGGATTGCGGATCCCGCACTACCGGCATATCTTTACCGAATGGCCAAAAGTCGATTTTTTCGAGATCATCACGGAGAATTTCATGGGGGATGCGCCGCTTCCAAAGCGGAATCTTGAGCGTGTCCTTTCCACCTACCCCGTTGTACTCCACGGGGTAAGCTTGGGCATTGCTTCCGCCGACCCGTTGGATTATTCCTATCTGGAGCGCTTACAGACCCTCACCCACATGACCTCGACACCGTATTTCACCGATCATCTCTGTTGGACTTCCGCCCATGGTATCCATCACCACGATCTCCTTTCAGTTCCTTACACTGAGGTAAATGCACGGTATATTGCGGAACGGATTTCCGAGGTCCAGGATTTCATCGGCATTCCCTTCGGATTGGAGAACCTGTCGAGTTACGCGGGTTTCAAGGAAAGCGAAATGGAGGAAGCGGATTTCTACAACCGCGTGGTGGATCTTTCCGGATGCGGGTACATGCTGGACATCAACAACGTATTCGTATCTTCCGTGAATCATGGGTTCGATCCCCGGGATTACCTGGAATCGATCCGATGGGACAAAGTCTTGCAGTGCCATATCGCCGGTCACACGGAAAAACCGGACGGCACCCTCCTCGATACCCATGAGGAAACGGTGCGCCGAGAGGTCTGGGAATTGTATGGCCATGCTTGGAAGCTTTCCGGCGGGTTTCCGACCCTGCTGGAACGGGATGATAAAATCCCCCCTTTTCCTGAGTTGCACACCGAAGCGCTGCGAGCCCGCGACTACCAAGTGGCCGGATGAAAAGGGTAATGCGGATCCCACCCCCCGGCTTGGCGATGATGCAGGAACAATTCGGAAAATCGATCCGAACCCCATTCTCCTTTTCCACCGGCCGATTCCAATGCAAGAAGCATGCGTATTCGGACTGGGCGGCAGAGTCGATCAATCCCCGTGAAGCCCAGACGGGAAGGGATCGTCTCGCGGTGTACAATGAGCAATACTGGTACCGTCTATTGACCGTACTCCAAAATGACTTCCCCCTTTTGGCCGGGACCATGGGATTGTGGGAATTCAATCAACTTGCAACGGCCTTTCTGGATCAGCAACCGTCCCGCTCGCCCTATCTCCAAAACCTGCCCAATGGTTTCGTGGAGTTTTTGAGCGCAAGTCCTAATTTCAATATCCCCCGACTCGTCCAGATCGCCACCCTGGAAACGGCCTTCCACAACGCTTTCCACGCTCCTACCGCCCCGCCCTTGGATCCGGCCAAGCTCTCCGCACGGCAGTTGGAAATGCTGGCGGGCGCTCCCCTGGTTTTTCAGCCCTGGCTTTCCCTGCTTGAGGAAGAGTGGAACCTGATGGAGTGCCGCACGGGCTTGGTGGAAAAGGGGATTGAGACGCCGATTTTCATTGCTCGTAAGGGATTCTGGGCGATATTCCGAAGTGGTAATGAGGTGGAGTGGAAAGAACTGGATCCGCTCCAATTCAACCTCTTGAACCGGCTTCGCTCAGGCCAACCCCTGGGGTCGGCATGCGAAGCCATGGCAGAAAACCTGGATACCCAGGAAGTAGCATCCCTGATGGCCCAGATGCCTTCTTGGTTCGAAACCTGGACGCGCCTGAAATGGTTCCAACAACCTTTACTTGAAGGCTTGATAGACGGACACGCCGAAGTTGTATGAGTCCTGGCTAAGCGGGGCATACTTCGGGCGGATCAGTTTCTTGTATTCGTACAGGCCCCAACCGGCCTTCAAATCCACATAGGTGGACTGGAATAACCTGACCCCCACGACTGCGCCGGGTACAATGGAAAACTTGGTTTCTCCCTCCTGATCCCAGAAATCCGGAATCCAGATCGAATGATCGAAAAGAAAAAGGCCGTTAATCCCAGCCTTCCATCGGTGATCCAAAGCATAGGTCGCCTGGACGACACCGAGGCCATGGTATGAACCGTAGTCGGCCAATCCGCTCGCCAGAACCGTGGACCCCTCGATGTCGAATTGAACCGTAAGCCGCTTGGGGAGACGCCCAGTGGGCAGACGGCCGCCAAGTCCAAGCGCCAGATCCCAGGTTCCACTTCCGATATAGAGCTCGTTATCTCCCGCATTCTCCACCGACCAATCATAGAGAGGGAATTTCAGGGACACCCTGGGAGACCAAGCGCCGAAGCGCTTCCCCGCCGATATTTCACCGTCACCCAGAGAATAACGCGTCTTATGCCCTAACCGTTTGAAGGAGGATTTCAAAGGGACGCCCAGGCTGCCGTTCCAGCCCCAACCAGCCCAATACAATGAGGCCGCCGGCAAGGTTCCATAGTCTTCCCGGGTATCCCAATCCCCGTCCGAGACGTTAATCCAGTCTCCAATGCCCAAGGCCAG
>JBDSIO010000307.1:0-11381 GCA_039917895.1 Fibrobacteria bacterium
GGGATGGCGGGAATACCGCGGCCTGGGTCCGGCCCCGGAGGCGCAAATCACGAGTCTGCCCGAGACGGTGCCGCAAAGCTGGACGGCGCATTTCCTGGCCGGAACCTATTTCAAGGGGCAAGGCCGCGCCCAGGAGGCGGAGCGGCATTACCGCGAGGTCGTGCGCTATAATCCGGACCTGGCCGATGGGCACATCTTCCTGGCGGACATCCTTCACAAGCGAGGCGACGACGACGGCGCCTTGGCGGAATACCAGATGGCGGAGAAGTTGGATTCGACCAACGCTATGGTGCGGATGAATCTCGGTTTTCTGTACTTGCGGCATGACCAGCCTGAGCTGGCCGAACCCCAATTCCGCGCTGGGTTGGCACGCGACCCCAAAAACACCGATCTGCAATTCGGCGTGGGTTCAGCCCTCCTGTGCCAGCGCCGCTTCGAGGAAGCAAAACCCTATTTTGAATCGATCTTGCGCAGCAATCCCGACCATTCCGAAGCCCTCAATTACCTGGAAATGATCCGCGAGCTTTCGGGCGACCCGGCGGGCGCCGAGGGCTTCAACCGGAACGCCCTTTTCCCCGACAGCGGAAAGGCGGAAGCCGGCGACGGAACCAACTCTCAAACGTCCTTTCCAGGTCGGATGAGAGGGGGCCACTGAAGCGCTCCGCTCCGCCACCTTACCGGCCTATGGTGATTTTCTGAACGCTGGAATTTTTATCCGTGCTCACCTTTAACAGATAGTTTCCGCTCTCAAACCGGCCTACCGGCAGCGTGAATCGGTCTGCGTCGGATCCCGTGACCGATTGCTTCAATACCTTTTTCCCGCCGACGGTATACATTTCCAAACGGATGGTCTCGCCGCTCCATCCATTAGGTTGAATCCGATAAGTCGCGGGATTGAAAGTAAACCATTGATTCTTTCGGCCTGGATTTTCAGCTACTCCCACCGCATCCATATTAATCAGGGAAAATTCATCCATGGTGCAACTGCCTCCCGAACCGGACGCGCTTACCGTGGCCTTCCCGGATGAAATTTTGATATTCTGTATGCTAATCAACGTCCAATCGCTCCCACTGGAGGATTTGCTCATGTCTGCACCGCCGAATCCGGAAATTGAAATCTGGCAACTACCCCGAGCCCAGGCTTTCATTTCATAGGTACCGCCGGGTATAGCGGCGATAGTCGGGGTTTGGGGTATATTCTGGGTCGCCTTCGCGCTTGAACCCAGGCTCAGGCAGTATTTACCCGCACCGTGAGAACCGCTAGTATTCGGGTCTTTGCCTTCCCAGCCTACAACAGAGCCTACGCCAATCCGGTCAGCTTCGAATGAGGGGTTCAATATGTAATTGTTGCCGGGTCCGACCTTCCAGGTTCCGGTGATGGCGTCAATCGACCACTGGGACAAGGAGTTGAATATGACGGTATTTCCCTCGATGGTGAGCGGACACCACTGGTTATACCCTACTCCGTTGCCGGCGTTGTCGCTCCAGCGATCACCGCAGTAGATGACGGTCGTATCCACCGTACCGTTGACCGTTATGAAAAATCCGGCTTGCGTGACATGGGAGTAATCAAGCTCCGTGTTGGTCATTATCTTTTCAGTCCCATACGGCCCCAGGACTTTGTCGGCCGATATGTAATAGGTATGGGAGGTATTCCAACCATGCAAATCGCTCGAAGCGGAGAAATACCTGCCCTTATAATTGAACATGCAGTTGCCTTCCCGACCTCCGCCGCTGTATATCTCGATCGTCTTTTCACAGGCCAGATAATCGGACGCACGGATCGGAATCACATACACATGGCTGCGGCCGCTCTTGTTGGAGCAGCTGATATAGGGCGTACCGTCATCATCGATGAAGGTGGTCGCATCGCCGGTACCGCCGTTGACCATGGGCGACGGAGTCTCTACGTGATCCTGTACGAATGGACCGGTCGGCTTATCGGCGGTCGCGAACACGACATCGTTGCCTGCCTGCGCGATAAGCACGTATTTTTTCGTGTTTTTGTTGTACGCGACATTGGGGCCGGCGAACCAGCCAGAGTACTTGAATACAGAGCCTTCGAATTTCCAATTAACCAGGTCTTTTGACGTGTAGCACGCAGTTGAGCCCCCTGGTGACGTGGCTTTGCTCCCCGTCCATTGGTTATAGTAACTTGTCGCACTACCATATATGGCTCCGTACATATACCAGGTATCTCCCAACTTGAGCGTTCCGCCACGCTGGGCGTATATGGGATTCCCGTCCGTATCCTTCCAGAAGACATCATTCTGGATTATCTGGCTGCCTGCAAAGGAATTCACAAGGGAAATCACTGCAATACCAGCTGCAAAAAACAGGTGCTTTAAACATTTAAACATAACGTCTCCACTTTTGTTACTGATAGGAGCTTTGAGTTTCGGATATTTCCGCCTTTTAGAAATTGAGAGGAGCCAGAAATCGAGAGGAGCCCATTAGCTTTATGTCCTAAATTAAGCGTCCGGAAGGTTTTCCGCTGCAGGTGTTTTTCCACTGGGTATGTAACGGGGACAGTACGGCCCCAAGGCGGGTTCCCAAAAAACATCCGGCGAGGCTACATACCAGCAATTTTCGAATCCGGGCCTGGTTCACCGCTGTTTTTTGGGAAAAGGCGGTCGTTTACAGGTGTAAACGAATTTCGCCGCATATAATGAATACAAGGGTCCGGCTGAGTATATAGTGGTCGAAGAGGACAGGCTTAGTCGAAGACGACGGCAACATCCACTCCAGGATGCTCCGCAAGGGAGCGAGCCATAACGTCACCATGCGCGCCGATCGGTCCCCGCCCGCAAAGGTCGACTGTCTGCCCTTCCCTGAACCGGCCCGGCGGCAACGGCTTCAAGCTTTGGTTCACCGGCGTGAAGGTTAGCGGCCCCGATCGGGGAATCTCCGCTTTACGGGCGCCTGCTAGAACTTCAGGATGCCGTGAAATTCTCTTTACAGACGGAAAAAATAGGCGCGATTGAAACAAGTTTGACGCCCATGAGCCGGTGCGGGGGGATGGATGGTTTGAAAAACGGCTTCGATTTACCTATGCTCCTCCAAGGATTTACCTCATAAGCCAATGACAGAATCGAGTATGAACGGAAACAATAGGCCGATTTGGCAATCGAGGTGGTTGACCGTTGCGCTTCCCGTGGCGGCAACCCTCGCGGCGGTAGCGATTTGTTTTGCTTGGGCGAAGAAATGGGAACGAGAGTACCTGCGGACCGAATTCGAGCACCGTTCCCTGGTGCTTTCCAATTCCATTCAAAGAGAGGTGGAATCACTGCTCTCGGGACTGGATGACGTTGAGGATTTTTTCGCGGGCTCGCAATCGGTCGATAAGGATGAATTCCGGTTGTTCGCCATGAGATTGATGTCGCGTACGACGGGATTGGTAGGAATGGGATACGCCCCCAGAATAACCAAGGAAAACAAGGCCGCTTGGTCAGAGGCGGCGGCGAGGCAGGGGGTGGTTCCCTGGCACATTTACGATTTGGACAGCATCGGATTTCCAGCGGAACCCGAACCGCGCGCGGAACAATATCCCCTCTTCTACGTCGCCCCCGACAAATTATCCTATGCAGTGGGCATGACCTTGACCCACGAGCCATTGCGCCGGACGGCCATCGAATACGCCTTGCGAACCGGAAGCACGGGAGTGACCTCCCGCCTTTACTTCTCGCGGAATGCGGGTAAACGCCTGGACTCGAGCGGCAATACCGAATTCGAATCCCTCATTAAAAGGCCTGCGGGCCATTACGCCTTCCGCCCATTGCGCGCGGCGACTGACTATCGAAACCTGCCGCCCTTGACGTGGACCCCGGCCGATCGCGATAGCGTGCGCGGCCTGCTGGTCGCCGCCTTTCGACTTCCGGAGATTTTGGAGAAGGCTTGCGGCCCGGACCGATCGGCCGGGCTTTCCTTGCGACTTATCGATCCGGCGGCGCCTCCGGAAGCGCGCGAAATATTTTCCTCCAACCTGGTTTTCCGAAAAGGCGCGGTTCCAGGCGGCTTCGACCTGGCCGTTGGGACTTCTCCCCTGATTTGGACCCGCCTATTTCCGGTAGGCGGACGGAATTGGGTGATGGAATTCGCCTCAACGCCCGACTTCCTGGCGGCCCGTAGGATTTGGACTCTATGGGTGTTGCCGGTGGCGGGACTGCTTTTCGCAGGCTTGTTGGCCCTTTTTCTATGGATGTTGACAGGGCGGCATGCGCATGCAGAAACCTTGGTGGAGGATCGCACCCATGCTTTGCGGGAAACCTTCGATGCCCTGGTCAAGGCCAAGGAAGAAGCCTTGAATGCAAGCCGCGCCAAGAGTGAATTCTTCGCGACGATGAGCCATGAAATCCGCACCCCCATGAACGGGGTATTGGGCATGGTATCGCTGCTGCAAGATACGCCGCTTAATCACGAACAGCTGGACGGTTTGCGCACCATTCAGGTCTCGGGAGAAGCGTTGTTGCGAATCCTGGACGAGATCCTGGATTTTTCCAAAATCGAAGCCGGTCGGCTTGGCTTGCAAACGGCTCCTTTCAATTTGAAGATCGTGCTGGAGGAAGTTTGCGACTTGTTCCGGCCCCGAGCAAAAAAGTCGGGGTTGCAGCTCTCGCTGGATTATCCGCATGGCCTGCCACGATATTTCTTGGGCGATTCGGGTCGCCTCCGGCAGATCCTGACGAATCTATGCGGGAATGCCGTCAAGTTCACCCATCAAGGCTCGGTGCGCATCGCTATAAGCGGCCGCAGTTTGGATGATGGGAAGCTGGCTGTGGAAATCCGCGTCATTGATACCGGCATCGGCATTCCTGAAAATAAGCTGGCCGACTTGTTCCAGCCGTTTTCCCAGGTAGATTCAGGATTCAACCGGCGCTATGGCGGCACCGGATTGGGCCTGGCCATCTGTAAGCGCCTATCCCTGCTCATGGATGGGGATATCCGCGCCGAGAGCAGCGCGGGCCATGGCTCGACCTTCATCCTATCCCTTCCTTTACGGGAAGTGGATCGGGATTCGGCCGTCGACGAATCCGAGTCGGTTCCTCGCCGCGTCGAACCCGTCTTGGATCCTTTGCGCAAAGGCTTTCCCAAAGTTCTCCTCGTTGAAGACCATGAAGTGAACCAGAAAATCGCGGCGCAGATGCTCGAGAAAATCGGTTGCACCGTGGACGTGGCCGGCGAAGGAGCGGTCGCTATGGAAATGGTGAAAAGGAATCGATACGCTTTTGCCTTGATGGATGTGCAAATGGCGGGATGGGATGGATACGAGACGACTCGCCGTATCCGCGCCTGGGAAAAGGAAACCGGCTCGGCTCCCTTGCCGATCATCGCCCTTACAGCGGGCGCCATGGCCGAAGACCGTGAACGCTGCATGGAAGCGGGGATGAACGATTATTTGAGCAAACCCATCATTTTCAGCGCTCTGCGCCAAACCGTGGTCCTGAATTTGAAAAAGTCAATTTTGTCCTGATTTCGATCGGCCATGGGCCAAACCGTCCCGCTGTCCGAAATGCGTTGTGATGCGCGCCGGAAACACTCCACAGAAACCTTAATTCGGACCTGTTTCGGGTCATGGGGTCATCTCCTTGCGGAGAGTTCTTTTTTTGCCCATTGCATTCTCCAGATTCGAGATTAGTTTCCATGAATGGCCCCGGATTCGGAGCGCTTCGATTCCGGGCTATCGATGCCTCGATGGAAAATCCGCCAGGGCCCGGAAACCAACCCAAGGAGCCGCATATGGAAAACAAAGAGATGGCGATGGACGATGTTGCGGCGACGGGCTTTCTCAATCCTGCGCGCGAAGTCTTGGCCCGTTTCGGCAAGATGAAAATCAACGTGGCCGAAGCGGAACGCTGGGGTTCCACGGTCGTGGGGGGCGGACTTGTACTATACGGCCTTAAGCGCCGGTCTTGGACCGGATTGCTGATCGCCTTAGCGGGCGGCGGGTTGATGTTGCGGGGAATCATGGGTCGGAGCGTCTTTTACCGGATGATCGGCATCAATACGGCGACCGGCCAGGGGTTGCCCGGACAGGACCTTTCCAACGGCCTCATCCGCGTCGACAAATCTTTGGCCATCGCGCGCTCCCCCGAAGACATGTTCCGCTTCCTGCGCGCGGTCGAAAACCTGCCGCGCTTCTTCGGCCACTTGCGCTCCGTGCGTGTCGTGGATGGGCATCGCTCCGTTTGGACCGCCAAGATGCCGGCGGGTTTGGAGCTGGAATGGGAGGCCGAGATCTGGGAGGAGCGCGAGAACCGCAAGATAGCCTGGCGGGCTTCCGGGGTGGCGGGACTGCGCAGCGAAGGATCGCTCATTCTCGATCCGCTCGGTGACGGAACCCGTACCCAGGTGGGCGTCCATTTGGAATACGATTTGCCCGCCGGTAAGGTCGGCAGGACCTTCGCACGCCTGTTCGGCAAGCATCCTGATCGCCTGATCGATGAAGAACTCCACCGCCTAAAAAGTTTGATGGAAGCGGGGGCCTGAATACCCCGCCAGTTGCTTAATTTCAATGCTTTCCAGGTTTTAGTGCTTTCTTTCGAACGGGCTAAAACATAGTTTCGCCTAAAGCGGCGTTGGCATTTGCCGATGCGCGCTTCGGGGAGACGTACCATATGTTTTTCGGCCTTTACGTTCATCCCAATCCATCCCTTTTCCAGCTCCGAACAAGCTCTCCTGTATGGCATACTCGCCATATTTTCCATTGTCTCGGAGGCCGCTGATCGAAGCCACAGCCCAAGTCGCAGATGGCCAAGCCGAACCGCATCCGTTTCCCGATCTGGAACCCATGCGCGGGGAGATTTTCAGCGCCGATCATCTCGAATCCCACGCGGCAACCCTCGCGGCCCAACAAGGCGGGGCCAAGGCGCGCCGCCGTGGCTTTCCCCTCTTGCGCCGGGTCCGTGAAAACGGGGCGGCTTTGCATGCGGCCCACCTCGCCATCACCCGTACATCCCAATCCCAACGCGGGCTGACCCCGGCCGCCGAATGGCTGGCCGACAATTTCCACGTCGTCGACGAGCAACTCCGCGAGATCCGCAACCATTTGCCGCGAGATTATTATCTCGAACTTCCGAAACTGGCGCACGGCGCCTTAAAGGATTATCCCCGGGTGTATGCTGTCATCTGCGCCTACATAGCGCACACTGACAGCCGGCTGGATGCGGAAATCCTTGGCCGTTTCGTGCGCGCCTACCAGACGGTGCAGCCTCTGACGACGGGGGAATTGTGGGCGGTAGCGATCACCCTTCGGATCGCCCTGATCGAAAATCTCCGGCGGCTTGCCGATCTGGTCGTGGGTGGGCGCGACGCGCGCATCAAGGCGGATCGGGTGGCCGACCAAATCCTCGGACTGCGCACCGCCGCCGTGACCGAGGAAGCATCCACTCGCGACTGGGCGCGCTTCGGCGATTCTCCATATTTCGACGCCTTCGCCGTGCAGATTTTCCAGCGCATCCAGGACCAGACCACGCCTGCGTCTCCGGCGTTGGATTGGCTCGATGGGGAATTGGCCCGGCGCGGTCTTTCGTCGCAGGAAATCATCCGTCTCGAGCATCAGAAACAGGCCGCCTTGAACGTTTCGGTCCGCAACATCATCACCAGCATGCGCCTGGTGCTGGAATTGGACTGGAAGGAGTTTTTCGAGACGGCCAGCCATGTGGAGGCGATCCTGAGGGCCTCTCCCGGCTATAAGGACATGGATTTCGATTCGCGCGATCTCTACCGGCACGCTATTGAGGATTTGGCGCGCGGCTCCGGTCTTTCGGAATCGGAAATCGCCATCCGCGCGGTCAAGGCCATCGATGCGCATTCGCCCGGTTCGACCGGAGAGGCGGGTTATTACCTGATCGGACCTGGCCGGGCCGGGTTCCAAACCCTGATTAGGTACCGTTGGCGTTACCTGGAATTCACGGGGATGCTGATCAAACGCAACGCTATCTGGGCCTACCCGCTGCTGATAGCGGCGGTTACGGTCCTGTTCGCGGTTCAAGGCGCGGAAACCCTGGCCCACAGCGGTCTGGGAACGGCGGCAGCTTTACTGCTCGCCGTCCTCGGAGCCGTCCCGCTCTCCGAAGGCGCCATGGCGCTGGTAAACCGGATTGTGACGTCGCTGGTGCCGCCGAGAATCCTTCCCAAACTCGATTTCTCGAAGGGTATTCCGCCGGATTGCAGGACCCTGGTGGTAGTTCCAACCTTGCTTCAGGGCTTGGATGAGGTGCGCGAGCTGCTGCAGCGCATTGAGGTGCACTTTCTGGCGAATCCGGACGGCGACATCCGCTTCGCCTTGCTTTCGGATTGGGCCGACGCCCGTTTGCAGATCCTTCCCGGCGATGGAGATCTGTTGCAGGCGGCCGTGGAGGGGATGGAGGAATTGAACGCACGCTATGGCGAGATGCCAGATGGCGGGGCGCGGTTCCTGCTCCTGCACCGGGAACGGCGTTGGAACGCGCGTGAAGGCGTATGGATGGGGTGGGAACGCAAACGCGGAAAACTGAACGAATTGAACCGCCTGCTGCGCGGAGATCGCGGCGTTTCGTTCCTGCTTGAAGGGCCTAAAGGACCGATGCCCGTCCCGACGGGCGTGCGTTACGTGATCACCCTGGACACGGACACCCGTTTGCCGAAAGGCGCGGCCGCGCGGTTGGCGGGCTGCATGGCCCATCCCTTGAACCGCGCGCGCTTCGATACCGCCGCCGGCAAGGTCGCCGGCGGCTACGGCATCCTGCAGCCGCGGGTGGTGCCTTCCTTGCCGGAAGCCCGCGAACGCACCCTGTTCCATCGCGTGACCTCGGGCCCCTGCGGCATTGATCCCTACGCGGCGGCGGTATCCGATGTTTACCAGGACCTGTTCGGCGAGGGCTCTTTCACCGGCAAGGGTATCTACGATGTGGACGCGTTCGAGGACTCATTGCGGAACCGGATTCCTGAGAATGCCCTGCTTTCGCATGACCTTTTCGAAGGCAGCTTCGCGCGCGCGGGCCTGCTGACGGACGTGGAAGTACTCGAGGATTTCCCCTCCCATTATCAGGTGCATGCCGCGCGCCAGCACCGTTGGGCCCGGGGCGACTGGCAATTGCTGCCCTGGATCCTGGGACGGGGCGGACGCGGACTTCCCTTCCTGGGCCGATGGAAGATGATCGACAATCTGCGCCGCTGCCTGGTCGCGCCCTGCGCCTTTCTGGCTCTGGCGCTGGGATGGTCGCTTGCCGCGCAACCGCCTGTGGCGTGGACGGCCCTGGTGCTTGTGGCTTTGTTGCTGCCCTACCTGATAGCGGCGGCCGAAGCCATTACCGAGCCGAGCGCCGATGTATCGTTCCGGCACTATCTCAGGGATTTGGCGGGCGGGCTGCTGCAAGCGCTTTCCCATTATGTGCTGACGATTGTCCTGCTCGCGCACCAGGCTTGGCTGTTGTCCGATGCGGCGGTGCGCACATTGCTGCGTCTCACGCTAACCCGGAAACGATTGCTGGAATGGACCACGGCGGCCCAATCGGCGACCCGTCTGCGCAAGGGCCTTTCCGGGTCCTATCGGGGGATGGCCGCGGCGGTCGCGCTTCCCGCGGTGGTGGCCTACCTGTGCCTCTTGTTCCGGCATCCGGCCAATCTGGCTCTGGCCGCCCCATTGCTGATCCTCTGGGCCGCCTCGCCTGCCCTGGCCCTCCTCGCTAGCACGCCCCGCCGCGTGCGACCTTGGGAGAATCTGACGGCGGAGGAAATCCGGGGCTTGAGGCATACAGCGCTTAAGACCTGGCGCTTTTTCCGGGCTTTCGTGGGTCCCGGGGACAACCATCTCCCACCGGACAATTTTCAGGAAGATCCCAAACCGGTCCTGGCGCATCGGACTTCGCCCACCAACATGGGGCTCTGCCTGCTTTCCATCGCCACCGCCCGCGATCTCGGATGGCTGGGCTTGGGAGAGTGCGCGCAACGTCTCGAAGCGGTCCTGGGATCCATGCTAAAGCTGGAGCGGTATCGAGGGCATTTCTTCAATTGGTATGAGACGCGGGATCTGCGCGTTCTGGAACCCCGATATGTATCGACCGTGGATAGCGGCAACCTGGCCGGCCATCTGCTGGTGCTCAAGCGGATCTGCCATGAATACATGGATGCCGAAATCCTCCCCGCATCGCAATTGGAGGGCTTGGCCGATCTCGTCAGTCTGGTCAAGGAGTCCGCAGTCGATTTGCCTTCCAATCTGCGCGTGCAGGCGTTCGGACGCGCCCATATGCTGGAGGCCGTGGAGGCCCTGGAAGGGTTGCTATCGCCGGCGCCCGCCGATCCGGGCGAGTGGGCCGTGCGCATGCCCGCCTGGCTGGCGCGGACCGATGCCATCGTCGACGTGGCGCGCAGCCTGGTTCTGGAACAGAATGAAGACGCGTTCGCGGAGCTATTGTCGCGCGCCGAATTCCTTCACGCTTCGCTGGACGGCATGGTCCGGGACATGCGGGCTTTCTTCGCTTGGACGTCCCTGGCTACCGCGCTCGAAGGGCAGGACGGGCTGCCTTCGGCGGAATCCGCCAGGCTGCTCCATGGCCGCATTTCCCTCCGGGATCTGGAAGCGTCGGGACTGGCCATGGCCGCGGTGCTTCGCGCGCGCGTACAGTCGCAGGCCGGCGCGGACCAAAAACCGGATCCATCCGCATCCATCGCGGTTGCATCGGAAAGCGGCGCCCTGGCCAGCGCACTCGTCAAAGCCGCCGGGGAGGCCCGCAAACTGCTCGACCGTCTGGGCATGTTGGCCGCCAAAGCGGAGCGGACTGCGTTGGAAATGGAATTCTCCTTTCTGGAAGATCCACAGCGGAAGCTGTTCGCGATCGGGTTCCGCGTGCGGGAGGAGAAGCTCGACGCCAGCTTTTATGATTTGCTGGCCTCGGAAGTCAGACTCACCAGTTTCCTCGCGGTCGCTAAAGGCGATGTGCCTCCATCACACTGGTTCCGGTTGGGACGCACCTTGACTCCGGTGGGGAAGGGCGCGACCCTCTTGTCGTGGTCCGGATCCATGTTCGAATACCTGATGCCGGTGCTGGTGATGCGTTCGCCGCCGGGAAGCCTGCTCGAGTCGGCTTGCCGGTACGCGGTGAAACGGCAGATCGACTACGGCAACGCCAACGGTACGCCTTGGGGGATTTCCGAAGCCGCCTACAACATCCGGGATATCGAGATGACCTACCAATATTCCAGCTTTGGCGTGCCGGGCCTCGGGCTTAAGCGCGGGTTGAGCGGGGATTTGGTGATTGCCCCTTATGCCACGGGCCTGGCAGCCATGGTGGCGCCGCGCGAGGCCGCGGAAAACCTCAACCGCCTGCGCGCGGAAGGGGCCGAAGGCGCCTACGGATTCTATGAGGCGGTCGATTTCACCAAGGTGCGGCTGCAGGAAGGCG
>JBDSIO010000308.1:0-10680 GCA_039917895.1 Fibrobacteria bacterium
GACCTCAACGGCATCTACCAACAGGAGCCGGCCTTGTACGAACTGGACTCTTCTTATACGGGCTTCCAATGGGTCGACTTCCACGATCAGGAAAACAACATCGTTTCCTTCCTCCGCAAAGGCCGGCCGCGCGAAAGCGGCGGACCGCAGGAAGTGCTGCTATGCCTGTTCAACTTCAGCCCCATCCCGCGCCACAACTATCGATTGGGAGCGCCGCTGGACGGCTTCTACGCCGAGCTTTTCAACAGCGATTCCCAGGTATACGGCGGCGGCAATCTGGGCAATATGGGTGGAAAGCGCACGGATGCCATCCCCATGCACAACCTCCCCTATTCCCTGGAGCTGACCGCGCCTCCGCTTGCGGCTTGTTTCTTCAAATTCCACCCTCACGCGCCCACGCACCCACGTGGGTTGTGATGGTCACCAAGGTCCAGGACCGCGCCATCCGGGCAGAAGAAAACTTCCGATATTGCATCCTGACGGGAAAACCGCTGCCCACCGGCCTGAGCCTTAGGCAAATCGTCAGCCTGCGCTTCGCGTCCGACTCGGAGCTGCCGGGATTGGCGGAACGCGCGCTTTCGGAAAAACTGAAAGGCGAAGCCATCAAGAAAAGCATCAAGGATTGGAGACCGGATAACCACCGGGCCTAAGCATATATGGAAAATGGAAATGGAAATGGAAATGGAAATGGAAAGCCGACAGTAGGGAAACGAACGATACGCCTGCCTGAAAACGATGCGACCGCCATGGAATGGGCTGCGTCCGTCGGACGCTTTTTCCAGGCCATGGGCCTGCTGGAAACCATCACCATGGAATTCGTCGCCCAGATGGCGGCCGGCTTCAAATTCAAATCACTGAAAAAGAAATACCTCAGCCAGAAGCTTACATTCGTCATTGAAGGCCTGGCCGAGCACAGCGACGCCGACGCACCCACGGTTGCCGGGATCCAGGACGCCTTGGAGGCCTTGCGGCAATTATCGTTCTTCCGCAACGTTCTGGCCCATGGGGCCATGGGGCTTTCGGGATGGGATGCGGAGGGTCCGGTTCCGCGGTTCACCGGTCTCTTGAACTACCGTCCGGATGAAACCGATCAGGAAGCGGAAATCGTGTCCCTGGATGAGGTCAAGGGGCGACTCGGAGAGGCCGAGGCCTTGGCGGTGAAACTGGCGGGCCAGTTCAACGGATTAACGTTCGCCCCGTTGGAAAAGCCCTAGCATCGGGGCGGATGCCCGCTTAGAAGCCTAGACCCTTCAGAACCTTCTTGCCCTTATCCTTGGCGGCGTCTCCGGCCTTCTTCTTCTGCTCTTCCGCAGCGGCTTCCAACTTTTTCCTCTCTTCATCGGCGCGCGCCTTGGCGGCGGCCTCCAGCTTTTCCTTCTCGGCATTGGCCTGGGCCTTCAACTCATCCTTCTTCTTGTTCAGCGCATCGGAGAGCGCGCCTTTGGCGCCCGAGGTGGCCTCGCCCGCCATGCGCTTGGCGTCCAGGCTGAAACTGGGCTTGGCCAGGGTGCCGCCGACCAGGAAGTAGACGATGGCGCGACCGGCCTTGTCCATTGGCACCAGGCTGGCGCTGCCTAGGGCCGGAATCTTGCTCAGCTTGGCGACTTCCGATGCCAGGGCGCCGCTCGCCCCAGCGAGGGATGAGCTCAGGCCAGGGGGCAGATGGCTTTCCAGGGAAAGGTCCAGCGTATTGTCGAAGCCGATGGAGCCCGCGGCCATGATGGCTCCCACCACCGATTCGGTGATGCTGCAATCCTTCACCAGCAGTTTGCCGTTGGCCGCCTCCAGTTCCGTCTTGAAATTGGAGAAGGTGAAATCGTGAAAGGCCAGCGATTTGTTGACCTTGCCCAGCGCATCGGACAGACCCTTGACCAAACCGGTTTCTCTCAGCTTGCCGTCCACCAAGGCGAAGTTGATTTTTCCGATCAGGTTGTCCGCCACCTGCTTGGGGGTTCCGTGGGTGTTAACGTCCATTTTAAGATTGAATTTGCCGAAGATGGTGCTGTCCGCCCGGGATAGGCTCTTCATCAGGCGGTTTTCGCCGGGCAATCTGTCATTCAGGCGAGAAATGAAATCGTTCGCCTCCACCTTGTTCACGTCGAGCTTGAGCGCGACCTTGGCGTCGTTGGTGTCATTGAGGTCGGCCTTGATGACGGAGCTGAAGCCGCCGGAATACAAGGAGCCCTTCAGGGCGGTATTCATCACGCCGTTGGCCAAAGTGGTTTTAGAGGAAAAATCGGTCATGGCCAGATTCATCAATTGGGTCTTCGCCAACTTAACTTCAACATCGGCGTCCAGATTCGGAAGCGAAGGCCAGGCGGTCATGGGGGCGCTTTCGGCTTGCTTTTCCTGCTTCTCTCCCTGGGGCATCAGTTCATCCAGGTTCAGGAAGCCGGACTGGATTGAAAGTTTGGCCTTGGCGGTGTGATCCAAGCCCCCTTTCGGCGCAGTCGCGGCCTTGGGCATCACCATCGCCAGATAATTCGTCACTGTTCCGGTGATGGTGAAATCGGACTGGCCGACGCGCACGGCCAGGTTCTCGCCGATCTTGTCGTTGTCGATCTTGACCTGGCCGTTCAGTTTGACGGGCTGAGGCAAGGGCTTGCCTTGGGCGGCGACATTCTTCAGTTCAACCGTGCCAGCCGCCTTCAGGTTCTGGGGAGCCTTGGGATCCAGCGGACCGGAGGCCTTGATGTCGGCCTGCACCAGGCCTTGGGCCTTGAGGGCCTTGTCCGCCAACGCCAGCTTCTGCAGGAGCGGGACGAGCTTGCCGATGTCGAGCAGGGCGTTCAGGTTGAACTCCCGCAGCATGGGAACGGGTTGATGCAAGGACGTGATCATGGCGTCCATCTTCACGGGGTTGCCGCCCAGATCGAAAGCGAAGCGCGCGAGGTTGAGGCTATCGCCGGCCAAGTCCATTTCCAAGTTTAGGTTCTCGACGCCGGCGGGAAGATCCTTATGCCCCACCCCTCCGTCGCGGATGGAGAATTGCGCCGAGACGTCAGGGATGGAACCGGAGTCCAAGGCGCCTTTGATGCTCGCTTCGAGCGAAGCCACGCCCTTGGCCGTCAACTTGGCGATATCCGGAGACAAGCTGGTGGGCACTTCCTTGAGCACCGATGCCAGCTTGATGTCGGGCGCCGACAAGGTGAAATCCAGCACCGGGGGCTTGGTGATGAACCTGGTGGCCTCGCCTTTGACGATGGCGCGGATGTCCTGGAACCCCAGTTCCAGGGAGCGTACCTGCAGTCGCTCGCCGGGCAGGTTGAGTTGGATGTCGTGGCGGACCGTAACCTTGATGGTACCGGTGCGGAGGCCCGATGCCGAGTCCGAGACCTTGATCTCGGAAATCTCCAGCTTGCCCCTGGTCTTCACGTCCTCCAGGCGCTGGTCCACATCCAGGGACACGCTCTGGTTGATTTTTCCCAGGATCAGCTCACGGCCGGTTTGCATATCGCGATAGCGGACGCGGCCGTTCTCGATGACGAAGGACTTGAGAGCCACGGCGGCCGGGCTTTCCATGGCTTTGGAGGTGTCCTTGGCGACGGCGGCCGTGTCCGGCTTGCCGCCGAGGCCTTCCAGGTTGTTATGACCGTCCCGGGAAACCTCATAGAGAATTTCCGGTTCCACCAGCTTGATTTCGTTCACGACGGGCGAGAACCTGAGCAAGGACATGAAGTTTATGGACAAGGCCAGCTCGCGCAGCTTGACGCAAGGATCGGAGGAGAAACCCGTGGCATTCGCGACATTGATTTCAGTTACGGAAAGCTTGAGGTTCGGGAAGACCCGGATGGACACATCCTGGACGCTGACATCCCGGTTCAGGGCTTCCGAACCGTGCTTGTGGACCAGCTCTTTGATTTTGGCGGGAGGGAAGGCGATTTTGATGGCGAAATAGGCACCCAGGCTGAGGAGGATCACGAGCAGGATACCTGCGAGAATGATGCGTTTCAGGACCTTCATGGAAAGCGCTCCTTGGCTGGATCGAAATCTGTAAACTTAGCTTTTTCGAGACATGGGGAAACAGGCAACGACCACGGTCTTGGGGAGTGTTGATTCCAGTACCAAAAAAAGCACCCCCGGGAGGGAGTGCTTTCGAAAGCAAAAAAGTCCTTCGGGGACTTAACTTACCATTCTTACCATTTGGCCTTGCCCTGAATGGTGGCTTCGCCGGTAGCCGCAGTTGTTACGGCGGTGATCTTCATGGCAACGACCTTGCCGCCCGTGGTCTTAGCCGCGATGGTGTTGCCGACGGAGATGAGGAGGCGGCCTTCGGGCGATGCTGCGGTGCCGGCGTTGTACAAGGAGTCCAGACCAGCAACGGTCTCGAGCGCGTCGAACTTGGCGGCGTCAACGGTCTTCAGCGCAGTCTTGTTGGCGGTGGTCAGTCCCTGAGCGATATCCAGACCGGCACCACCGGCAATACCGGCTTTGGCGGCATCCGGCGAATAAACGGCGGAGGAATTGGCAGTCCCGGAATATGCGAAAACCAGATCCACGGTTCCGGAAGCGGCTTCCGCAGCGGCCTGCTTCAATACGGCGTAGCTGTCGAGATCAATGAAAGAACCAAGGGTGTTATTGCCTTGGGCGCCGACATTGACGTTCATGGTTTTCACCATTTCTTTGGTTGCAGGAGCGGGATCGTCCTTTTTGTCATCGGTCAAGCAACCGGTAAGGGAAAGCGAGCCGGCGATAACCAAGGCACCGACGAATGCACCGCCGAGCGAGAACTTTTTGACATTGCCCAGAACGTTCATGAATAACTCCTTAAGGTTTCAGTTGATTGAAATCAACCGGATAATTATGCAAAAAATAAAAATAAAAGGCAAAGCGCAAGAGTTAAAAATGCGGGGGGGATGAAGACTCACGCATTGTCATGTAATGAAGATGATTTAAGGTAAAACCTCACTTGAACATTCGAATCCTTGGGCATGGACCAATCGACTCTCCATAGTTACCGTGAGGGAGGTAAGGCGGCTATGGAAATAATCGCGATTCATCAATGCATTAATGGAGCGAATCTCTGTTTCCCATGGTGAGCGTCTTACCCGCCTTCGAGTTTGCGGATGCGGTCCCGGATGAATGCCGCCTTCTCGAATTCGAGATTGGCAGCGGCTTCGCGCATCTGTTTGCGCAGCGCCTCCACGTCCGGATTCAGGGACTTGGCTCCGGACGCAGCCGTTTCCGCCTGGTAGATGGCATCCTCTTCGGCCACCATCAGGGCTTTCAGATCGATGCTGTAGTCGACGTCGGGTACCAGTTGCAGATGCTTGTGGATTTCCCTCTGTACTCCACGGGGAACCATGCCCGTCCTGCGATTGGACTCCTCCTGTTTCGCCCGGCGTTTGTCGGTTTCGTCGATGGCGTACCGCATGCTATCGGTCATCTGATCCGCATATAGGATCACGCGTCCGTTCAGATGGCGGGCCGCGCGGCCGATGGTCTGGATCAGCGACCGGTTGCTCCGCAGGAAACCTTCCTTGTCCGCATCCAGGATCACCACCAAGGAAACTTCCGGCAAATCCAGGCCTTCACGTAAGAGGTTGATGCCTACCAGGATATCGATGGTCCCCTCGCGAAGATTCTTGATGATTTCGCTGCGGGCCAGGGTGGTGGTGTCCGAGTGCATGTAGCTCACCTTGAGACCGGCCTGCTGCAGGTATTCCGTAAGGTCTTCGGCGCTGCGCTTGGTAAGCGTGGTAATGAGCACGCGTTCATTCTTCGGGATGCGCAGGGCTATCTCATTGAGGATGTCGTCGATCTGGCCCTTGGTGCGACGTACCTCGACTTCTGGATCGAGCAGGCCGGTCGGCCGGATAATCTGCTCCACCACCACGCCACCGGATTTGCGGAGCTCATAATCCGCCGGAGTAGCGGACACGAACAAGGTGGCGGGAATCTTGGCTTCGAACTCGCTGAACTTGAGGGGGCGGTTATCCAAGGCGCAGGGCAGGCGGAAACCGTAGTTGACCAGGTTCTCCTTGCGCGAACGATCCCCGTTGTACATGGCTCCGATTTGCGGGATGGTCACATGGGATTCGTCCAGGATGAGCAGATAATCGTCCCCGAAGAAATCCATCAGGGTGGAGGGGGGAGTTCCCACCGCCCGGTTTTCAATGATGCGGGAATAGTTCTCCACGCCGGGGCAATGCCCGACCTCCTTGAGCATTTCCATATCGTACATGGTGCGCTGGCTGAGGCGTTGGGCCTCCAGTAGCTTGTTCTCGGCCGTGAACTGTTGCAGCGAGGAATCCAGTTCCGCCCGCATGTCCTTGAGCACCCGATCCATCCCTTGCTCACTGGTCACGTAGTGGCGCGCGGGGTAGATGAGCACGGTCTCCAATTGGGCTTCCTCCTCGCCCGTCAGCAGGTTGATGCGCCGGATCTTCTCCACCTCGTCCCCGAAGAACTCGAAACGGTAGGCGAAGTCGTCGTAGGCGGGATGGATTTCCACCACGTCCCCGCGCACGCGGAAGGTGCCGCGGCGAAAATCGAAGTCATTCCGGCTGTAATAGATGTCGATGAATTTCCGCAGCAAATCGTTGCGTTCGATGGAGTCGCCGACCCTGATCTCCACCATCATCTTGCGGAATTCCGTGGGCGTGCCCAGACCGTAAATGCAGGAGACGGAGGAGACCACCACCACGTCCTTGCGCGACACCAAGGACGCCGTGGTCCGCAGGCGAAGCTTGTCGATTTCGTCGTTCTGACTCGAGTCCTTTTCGATATAGGTATCGCTGGAAGGCACGTATGCTTCCGGCTGGTAATAGTCGTAATAGCTGACGAAATACTCGACCGCGTTCCTGGGGAAGAAGGCCCGAAACTCCTGGTACAACTGGGCTGCCAGCGTCTTGTTATGGGAAATGATCAGGGTCGGCTTGGAGAGTTCCTTGATGAGGTTCGCCATCGTGAAGGTCTTGCCTGACCCGGTCACGCCCATCAGGGTCTGGAACTTCTCCCCGGAACGGAAACCCGCTACGAGTTGGTCGATGGCCGCGGGTTGGTCGCCGGCGGGAACGAAAGGCGATTCGAGCTTGAAGATGGACATGGGGAGAATATACTTATTGGGGCTGACAGATATTGGCAGTAGGCCCCCGCGTTGCGGGGGAGAGTGCAAAAGTCAAAGTGAAAAGTGAAAAGTGAAAATTTAAGGAGAATACGTAAGAATTTTGGCGGCTGAGGCAAACGGCAGGGCAATCGCAGCCGCTTCCAGGGATCTTGAAGGACGCAGGCGCCCACTTACCAGTGATGGAGCGACCGGATTCAATCCCTTAGCCCCTTTTCCATAACCCCTGCCGGAGTAGAGACCCCGGCAAAGAACCGCCTTACTGCAACTGCGCGAGCAGTCTCGTAGCGTCGAAGGCTTCGCGGGATTCGGGATAAATGCTTACCAGCTTTGTGGCTGCGGCTTTGGCCTTTTCCGTATTCTTCATTTCGCGGTAGCTCAGGGCGAGCTTCCACAGGGCATTGGGCACGGACGGGCTCAAATCCGCCACTTCCCCTCCGGCCACTTTTTCCGAAGGTTTGCCGGTGCGGCGTCCGAAACGGGAAACGAATTTTTCCAGGGTTTCCATAGCCAACGGATAGTTCTTGTTCTGGATGTAGCTGGAGGCCAGGCCGTGCATGGCCCCGGAGGAAATCAAGGGATGATCGGTATTGCCCAGGTCCACCTGGCTGAAAGCCTTGATGGCCTCGTCGTATTTGCCGTTGCCGTATTGAATCTGGCCGAGGAGGAGATTGGCTTTGTCCTGCACCAGGCGGGAATGGCTGGAGGCGACGAATTTGGTGAGGAAGGCCAGGGCGGAGTCATTTTTGTCTTCGCTGTAATAGACGTAGGCGGGTCCCAGCAATTTGTTTTCCCGGGAGGCCTGCTTCACGCGATCGTTATTGAACCACACCGCGCCGGCGACGATTACGATGATGGCCGGAAGGGCGTAAGAGACCTGCTTGCCGAAGCGAGGCCAGAAGTCTCCGATAAACCAATCGACGAGGCTGGCATCCTGGGCGGCGGCGGCTTTGGCTTCGGGGTTTTCATTGAGAAGATTCATCCAGGCCTCTTATTGATCTTATTGCACTAGGAAGGAACTAGGAACTAAAATGGAAACTTCGGGAAGTAAACCAAAAGTACCGCCCATCCGGAGGGGCGGCAACCCCTTGAAAAGGGCAATAAAACTTAGCTAACCCCCCCTCCCCGGTCAACCGGAACGCCGTGAAGGGCTCCGCTTCCGGTCGGTTACTTTCCCACAGGATGTCTTGGTCGGCTTGTGCTATAATCGGATGGCCTGAAGCCTTAAACCGAGGGATAGCCGCCGAAATGCCTTTGCATCCCCAAGAAGAACCGCAAGAAACGGAAGACAACCAGAATCAGGAGCTCCTGTCCAAGGAGCTGGTGCTCAGCTCCCTGGTCCGGGAAGTCACCCGCGTCATGCATTCCGCAACCACGCTGGACCAAGCGCTCCACTCTTTCCTCCTGGGCATCACGGAATTGACCGGGGTGCAGAACATGCTCCTTTTGGGTTTGAAGCCTGGCCAGGCGCAATTGACCCCGACCCATGGCATGGGACTTCCCACCGAAGTCATGGACAAGATCAAGGTTTCCCCCGCATCCGGTCCGGTGCATGCCTGCCTGATGTCCCACCGCCATATGTTCGTGGACCCCATACCCAAGGACGATCCATTCGCGGCCACCGGCGCCGAAAGCTATCTCATCTTGCCGGTCACGACCCGGATGGCGGAGATTACTTCCGAGACGCCCTCCTGCATCCTTCCCCTGGGCGCTTTATGGCTGGATACCACGCCTCCCGGACCGGAATTAACCGGCCAGACCATCTCCCATCTTTCCAGCCTTGCCCAGCAAGCGGGCCTCATGATGGAAACCTGGCGGGCGCAACGGGAACTGGCCTCGGCCAACGCCGAGCTCAAGCAGGCGAACGTGAAGCTTAACGAAGCCTATGCGGCGCTGAGCCGGGCCCAGAAGACGATTGAAAAGGATCTCGATCGGGCCCGGGTCATCCAGAACAACCTGCTTCCCACCGCCTTTCCCGATCACCTGCTCAAGCGCATCGCCTCCAAATACATCCCGGCCGGCATGGTGGGCGGCGACTACTACGACTGCTTCGAATTGCCCTCCGGCAATCTGGGCCTGGTGGTCGCCGACGTCTCCGGACACGGGATCGGAGCCGCCCTGGTCATGTCCATGTTCAAGGTGCTGTTGCGGACCTTCTCCGTGACCGAAGCCCCCGGGGATGGCGCCCCATCCGACAAATCCGGCGCCGCGCCCGTGTTCGATCCTTCGCCGTGTTCGGTTCTGAACAAGATCAACGCCACCTTCATGACCCAGCAATTGGGCGCGGCCCAGTTCGTAACCGCCTTCTACGCCATCTTCGACAAGCGGAGCCGGCGGCTGACCTATTGCAATGCCGGCCACGTGGCCCAAGTGCTCCGCCAGAACCCCGGTTCGGAGGCCGGTGCGGACAGCCTGATGGAAATGCCGTCCCAGGGCCTTGTCCTCGGCATGTTCGCCGACACCTTTCTAAGCGACGCGACAGTCGAATTGGCTCCCGAAGCCCGCATCTTCCTTTTCACCGACGGCATCACCGAAGCGCATGGCGTGAACGGCAAAATGTTCGGCGTGGAACCCTTGCGCGGTCTGGCGACGAGCTCCGTTCAGGAGCACCCGGCCGCCGTTATCGATGCGCTGATGCGCCTGCGTGCGGATTTCCTGGGCGGTTCGACCCAGGCCACGGGCGAATTGGCGGACGACGCCACGCTTGTTATCCTTGACTTGTGATTCCCTCCGCTCCCTTCTTTCCCTGCCCCCCTTTCTTGATTGAAGCCTTTCCCGAATGGCGTGCGCGCGTGCGCGCGGGCTTTACCAAGCGCCGGGGCGGCGGCGCGAGCACGGGAGCGTATGCCGATTTGAATCTCGGTTACCGCTCGGGTGATGGCCATGCCGCGGTGTCGCGCAACTGGGAAACGGTACTAAGCTCGGTGGGGGTTCCGGGCAAACCGCTGATCCTGCCGCGCATGACCCACGGAGACGGTCTGGCGCATGCCGATGCGCTTCCCGAACAGAGCGCCCTGAGCGGCCAGAGCGACCAGAAAAGCCTGCTGGAACCGGAAAATGCCGATGCGGTTTGGTCGCAAAGCAACCGCCACGTTCTCGCCGTGACCATGGCGGATTGCCTCACGGCGCTGATCTTCGATCCCTATTCCGGTACGGTAGCGGCCGTGCACGCGGGATGGCGCGGCACCCATGCCCATATCCTGGAAAAGACCCTGCTTGCGCTCGCGAACGGCCGGAACATCCGCGCGGAAAAGACCTTGGTCGCATTCGGTCCCTGCCTGCGCCGCGAATCGCTGGAAGTGGGCGCGGAGTTGGCCGATCGCCTGGAAGCGAAGTTCGTTTCGGTGCGGGATGGGCGGTACTACTACGATCTGCCCGCCGCCAACCGCTCACAGGCGATGGCTTCCGGTATACCCGGCGGCAATCTCCGTGACGCGGGAGGCGATACGCTAACGGATCCGGAACGTTACTTCTCGTATCGCCGCGACGGACAGGCTTCCGGACGCATGGCGGCGTTCATTTCCCTTTTATAGACTGTAGAGTAACCTACCCACGGTGGTAAGGGCCCGTTAAGAAATAAATGACCTGCACCGAGTGCGGAGAGCCGGTTGGCT
>JBDSIO010000309.1:0-12423 GCA_039917895.1 Fibrobacteria bacterium
TCCCATAAAGATTTTTACTCTTTTGGGCACGTTGGGATGTCGTCCAATGGCAGGACTCCAGATTCTGGATCTGGTTATCGAGGTTCGAATCCTTGCATCCCAACCAACCTTTCTGGTCGGTAACACCCTTAAAAGGCGAAACCAACCGGTAAAAAGGGGCTATTCCGCAAGGTAATAGCCCCTTTTCCTTCCTTCCCGGTTATCCCTTTCACACCCACTCCAACTGCGGGATTCCATATTCCCGAAAGTCGGCGTTTTCCTGGTATTTTCCAGGCATGACCGGCCGGTAGCCCATTAACCTTCCTTTTAGAGAGAGAGGGCCAGGTTGTAAGATCCTACCATGGACACAATGGGCACGGCCCTTTGGGATCTCTATCAAAACCAAAAGGTTAAGGGCCTATCCGCGGCCATGCGCAAGACGCTTTTCAAGATAGAGAAGTCCGGTCACGCCGATCACCGCTGGTTCAATGCCATGGGCGAGCTCGCCATGCATGAGAGGATCTACCCGCTCGCGGCCCGGTTTTACAAACAGGCCATGGATGAAAAGCCCATCGCCGAATACGAACTCAACCTCGGCAACGCCTTATTCTACTCCGGCGATTTCCGGGCCGCCAAGAGCAGGCTCGCCACTTACCTGGAAAAGCATCCGGGCGACGTTCACGGATTGATAGACCTCGCGAATTGCCACCTGCAATTGATGGAACTGGGAAAGGTCAAGGATTTGTGCAATGCCGGCCTGGCCCAGAAGGCCGCCAAGGCCCCTTTGTTGAACTGTCTCGGCCATGTCGCCTGCCTGGAGGGTAAGCACGACCAGGCATGGGACTTTTTCGACAAGGCCTATGCGGAAGCGCCCGAATACACCGATTCCCTCTTCAACCGCGCCAATAGCGCCTATCGTCTCGGACGCCTCGAAGAAGCGCTGGCGGATTTCGCGATGTGCGTGCGCAAGGACGAAAACTACGAGGCCGCCATTCTCAACATCGCCATCGTGCGATTGGAACAGGGGCGCTTGGCCGAAGGCAGGATCGCCATCAAGCAATTGCTGAAGCTGAACCCCGACCATGTGGAAGCGCTCCACGTGATGGGACGCCTCTGCCTGGCCGGCAAGGAATTTCGGGGCGCGCGCGACGCCTTCAAAGATTCATTGAAACGTGACAAAGATCATATTCCAACATTGCTAGCGCTGGCCAAGCTCCATATCCAGGAAATGGAGCACGAGGACGCCGGCAAGGTGTTGAAGAACCTGCTTGCCCGGCAAGGGCTGGGCGAGGAGGAACGCCTCGCGACCCTGACCTTGTTGATGGAGATGGGGGAGCATGCGCAATGCGTGCTGTTCATCCAACGTGATCGCGCAATGCCTCCCAGTCAGGCTTCCGCCCCTCTCATGAAATTGCTGGTGCTCGGCTTGTGGAAGCAGGGCAGGATCAAGGAGGCTATCCAGGAATTGGAATCTTTGCTGGCCGTCGAGGGCGAAACCCCGGATACACTCACCATGCTTGGAAGAATGCTTGTCCAGAGCGGAGCTGCGGCGCTGGCAGAGTCACGGTACCAGAAAGCCCTGGCCCTGGATCCCGCCTCGCAAGGAGCAGCCTACGAATTGGCGCGCATCCAATTGTCGCGTGGGGAGGGGGAGAAGGCCGTCAAGATTCTGGAAAATCTCCTCGTCCAAGCGCCGGACGATCCTGATTGCCTTTATAACCTCGCGTGCTGCCACGCGAGAAACCGCAATTTCGACGATAGCCTACATTACCTCAAACAAGCGATAGCCAAAGGGTTCCGCGACCTCGACAAGATTAACGCTGACGAAGACCTCACCTATATAAGACAATTCAAGGAGTTCAACCAACTCGCGGGTCAGACAGGGTTAATCTAAAATCACAAGGAGCGAGCCGCGTGGAGTTTGCTTAAGCAAACTCCGAAGCGGGAAGCCAAACAAATCACAAAAGAGCGAGCCGCGTGGAGTTTGCTTAAGCAAACTCTGAAGCGGGAAGCCAAATTAAAGGGAGAGCCGGGCATGAAAACGGTTCAAGACTGGGGATTCATCTCCAAAGAGCAAGGCTTGGTCAAGCCGAAATTACAGGACAATAAAATCTTCCACGCGCTTACCAGCGCTTACGAGAATAACCAGCAACAGGAAATCTACGGCGCCACCGAGAATATTGTGCGCCGCGAGAAGGAACTGTGCGAAATGGCCTTGAATGATCTCAAGCGGCTCGCCGGAGGCAAAAGCGATCCGGACGGGACCTTGAAGCTAGTTATGGACCATTATCATCAGCGTCTGGCGCTGGCAACGGAGAAGGAGGAGAAAATCAACCATCTCTCCGAAGACTCCCGGAAAATGATGGAGGAATACAAGAAGCGGACCCAGGAGCTGGCCGACGTGAAGCGGAACCTGATGGAGTCCCAAGGCAAGCTCCGCGAGCTGGCCAAGACCACTGAAAAGCTGATCAAAAAGGAGGAGGAACTGCGGTTCATCGAGACCAACCTCCGTACCGAACTCGACAAGAACAAGCGGAACATCATCAACGGGCTATATGAGATCGTGACCGATCTTTCCGACCATAGCACGGAGCCCCAAGTCGCCGCTATCCCTATAGAACCGCCTACCCGACCGTCCCCGGTAGCAGCTTCGCCATCACTATTCAGTACTCCGTTCGCGGCTCCGGCTCCGGCCGCCCTGAATCAGCCGGTCCATCCCAACCAGGAAAAGCCCGCGCCGCCGAAACCGGAGCCCATACTGCAGGAACCTGTTCCGGAATCACCCCGGACTTTTACCGAAGGCTTCTTCCGTAAAGCCGTCAATCCCCTGGCGGCGGAAGAAAACCTGTTCGGCAAATCCCTGGCAACCCAGCCCGAATCCGTTTGGACCCGAGACAAGGTCTTGGGTGGGGGAGCCCCCTTTCAAACTGTCCCGGCGCTCCCAACGCCATCACCTGCGCCCGTGGCAGCCGTTAATCATACTCCCTCCGGGGGGGTTATTGAAAAAGCGGCGCGGCTTAAGATGTTCGAGCCCGGGAAAGCGCTATGCAACAAATCCATGGTCAAAACCGCCGATGGGGAAGTGATCTCGGAGTATTTCTATTCTCCGTTGCATCCCAGAGACAGCCGTCATTATATCTTCAACTCCCTGTACGCCGTTTGGAGTCTGTTGTCCCTCAAAGCCAAGGACGAGGATGCATTCCAGGACAGGGTCGAAACCGTGTTCACGGACTTGTTGAGCCGCTTGGACCATGGTCAGAACATCCATTTGGAAGCTTTTTTGAGTGAAGAAATAAACAAGGATGTATTGGCTCGGGTGCTGGAAACGCCTCGGGCTTCCCGTTCCGCGGTTTTCGAATCGGTGGCGCTGAAATTGTTGAACCGCATTGAATCGGTAGGTCCGGGTCGCGCGGGTCTGATTGACCATCAATTCCGTCATCTGCCCAAGCCCGAGTTTCCACCCCGGAACGGCCTGACTGCCTGAGAATTGCGATCGACCGCTTTTCGAAATTTTCAACACAAACCTTTTGGCCCTGCTTCCGCGGGGCTTTTTTATTGCCTGGAAACCGTCGCCAGCTTTGTTTCCCGTGAAACAACATTTAATCCACAGATTATTCGAATCTACGAACACTCCATAACTCCAATTTCCAAATCATATCGGAGTTAGGCTTAGTGGAAAGGTATAATCCCTTGTTAATATTGAGAATATATAATGTACGCATAATGTATATTATGTAAACTTTAATTTGATTTTGCATTTAAAATGTGGATAGATGAAGTCGCCTTTACTATACCATCTGCATAAAAAAGCCGCTGAATCCCACCAGATAACCGACTGATTCTAAATGGACTACGATGGCAAATGGGGATTATCTTCCCCTATTTCCGCTTAACCATGGATCCTGGACCGATTTAATTCTGGGGATTGCCGGTTTATGGGCAGAGGTCAAACGATTAAGTCAATTCCAGTTCCAAAAGGGTTATGTTGTGTATGTTGTATACATCCTTATAAAAGGGGACTAGCCCATGGAAAACATCAAAAAACGCAGAAACATTTATATGGGTCAAGAATATTTGGATTTGGAGGCCATTGCCGTCAATGAGCGGAAGCGGTCGGGACGCGATATCCGGGTTTCAGATTTGATTCGCCGGGCTTGCCGTGAGTATAAGGAAAACTACTGGCGCGATATTGTAAGAGAAACGGAAAAAAAAGTGCAGGATTTTGATAAAAAATAGCAGCTACCTGGCCTTGGAGAAATAATTATCCTTTGTTCACCTGCCGGGGCAAATGCAAATGTTCAGAGAAAACGATTCGAGCCGGAACTTCATGGGTGGGTCCTGGGACCTGCGTAAGTACGATCGACGTAAAGCCCATTCGGCTATCGCCTTTCCCGATCGTAGGGGTCATACTCGACGCGCCGCGTCCAATGGCGATGTCCAGGTTCTCGATAGTGATACATTGCAATGGATGACCAAGTCCGATTTGGATGAATAAGCCCGTCCCCCTGCTTCTCCCCTACGCCGAAACTCATTACAAGTTCCAACTGCCTTGGTCTCCTCTGCATAAGCGGTGGCCCGAGGTATTTGTCGATGGGCCCAGCTTCTGCGTCCCAGGGGTCAACCCGGTCTTCTATCTCGCGGTAAAAGACGCCGACCTCTTCCCCATCCGTGTACGCGGCATCGAATTCCTAATCCAGGGTGAAGGAATTTCCAAGAAAACCCAAATTGACCTGGTTGGCGATCTGGACCGGATGATTTCCGACAACCTGATATTCATCCCCCTCGACATCGATTTCTCCGGACTCGTGGGAAAATTCACGCTCAATGGCCGCATAACCATCGAAAACGCCAAAGGCACGGTCCGGACCTTTCTTAACGACAACTTCCCGGGCATCTCCCCTGCCCCGCTTTTACTGCATATGCTTGCTCACCCCCTTCCATACCCCTCCGGCTGGTACGGCGGAGAACTCCATTGCCATTCCGACTATTCCAATGATCCCGTGGAATACGGTGCGCCTCTATCTGTACTGCAAACCGCCGGCAAGGCGTTGGGCCTAGGTTATGTCGTTTGCACCGACCACTCTTACGATTTCTATTACGATCGGAAGCGGTACATGGACCGCATCGATCCGGACGCGAATTTCGCCGCGTATCGGAACGAAGCCCTGGCCTTGAATGACCGGAATGTCCCGAATGGCGGCACGGTGATGATTCCGGGCGAAGAAGTATCCTGCGGCAACCATCTCGGTGAAAACGTCCACCTGCTGGTGGCCGGGCATGGGGAATTTCTACCCGGGCTCGGTGACGGGGGACGGCGATGGTTGAGCAACAAACCGGACCTGCGGGTCGAGGAGGTGATCGAACGTCTCAGGGGAACGCCCTGTTTCGCCGCCCATCCCCGCTCACGCGTCGGAACCCTGGAACGATTCATCTTCCGCAGAGGCATGTGGCATCCCCAGGATGTGTCGGCTTCCGGGGCGGAAACCGGCGTTGGCATCAATGGTTTGCAATTCTGGAACGGCAATCGTGGACGCGATTTCTTCGAAGGACGCGCTTTCTGGATCTCGCTATTGCTCACGGGCAAACGAATTTCCCCCATCGGCGCCAACGACGCCCATGGCGATTTGAACCGGAATATCGGGGTGAAAACCCCGCTCTTCTCCCTGTATCAAAACCGGAACCATGTCTTCGGACATGTCCGTACCGTGATTAACGCGCAGGAACGGAGCATCGCCGGCATGCAGTCCGGCTTGGCGTCCGGAAACCTTTTCTGCACCGATGGTCCGGCTCTGCGCCTGGAATACGCTTCCGGGGGCGCCCAATTGCATGGCAAAAGCATTCCTGATTATGGGGCCTTTTCCAGGGTCACGGTCTTCGCGGGAAAATCCGGAGACGCACGCGAATCCACCGTAAAGGAATGGACCTGGAAGGACAACGGGCCGATGGAGCTTTCGGAATCGGTGGGCTTGCCGCCCGGCGCCGGCTATCTCCGCGCGGAAGCCCACACCGCGGAAAAGCGTTTCGCACTCACGGCGCCCGTGTTCAGATAGGCTCGTCCTTTAATAGCTCAAGCCGGATTTACGGACATGGGTAAGGGGCTTATCCTCGAGCTGGATCAGGTGTCCCGCTACCACTTCGGCATAGATGATTTCATGGTCGCCTGGGGTTATGGAGGAACGCAGCTCGCATTCAAACGCGGCCAGGCCATTTTTAAGAACCACATTTCCGCGCGCGGTGGTTTCCTGCTCCAGGCCGGCAAACGGATCTGGGGACGATTCAGGATTCCAGAATGGTTTCATCACTCCCCCATTCTTTGCGCCGATAACATTAACGCAAAAACGGCCGTGGTTTTTGATGGCATCGTAGCATGGCCTGCCTGGACGGATGGCGATGCTGATGAGTAAAGGCGAAAAGGATGCTTGCTGAATCCATGAACCCAGGTAGCCCTCCTTGCGGCCGTGCAGAACCGTCGTGACGACGAACAAACCGGATGGGATTTTCCCCACCGCCGCAGCAAGCGTTGAAACGTCTTCCATGGATTCCTTCCCATTGGCGAATTCAGGCGTATTCGGCTGTCCGGAACCGCGTTTTGCATTTCCACTTTTTATGGCGCAAACAAAAAATACCAACCTAGAATCAAATTCAGGCAAGCAAATCGACATTTCTCCTTCAGCCGAAACACGATTTCACCGACTTAACCCCGATTTTCACTCGGAGGTGCACCCGGAGCAGGCAAGAAATCGGAATTTTTTACTAATTTTTCGCCTGAAGTCGACAGTCCATTCTTAGAAACCCCCAAGCGCCCAACCTAGGCCTCAAAAAGGCTTCAGACCGGTCGCTTTGTCCCTGGTTCGCCTTGAATGGATACCCGCCTTTCCATATCATAGGTTTTCCCAGTCAAGCCGGAGAAACATGGCAAGCGTAAAAAAAGAGCTACAGTCCTTGTCTAAGGATAAAATGGTCGAAATTCTCGAAAAAATGCTGATTATCCGTTACTTCGAGGAAGCGAGCATCAAAGCCTACCAACAGAAGAAGATAGCTGGATTCCTGCATACGTACATCGGGCAGGAAGCCGTCGGAGTGGGAACCCTCTCCCATAAACTCCCCCAAGACGCCGTGGTTACCACATATCGCTGCCATGGTCTTTCCCTGGCGCTCGGTCTCGACCCCAAAGCGGGGATGGCCGAGCTCTTCGGCAAGGTCACGGGATGTGCGCGCGGCAAGGGCGGCTCCATGCACTTCTTCTCGAAGCCCCACAACTTTCTCGGGGGCCACGGCATCGTTGGCGGCCAGTTCGGCATCGGCATCGGCGCCGCCTTCAAATCCAACTACGATGAAGATAACGCGGTCAGCTTCATCTTCTTCGGCGACGGCGCCACGGTCCAGGGCACCTTGCACGAGACTATGAACCTGGCATCCCTCTGGGATCTCCCCGCCATTTTCATCTGCGAAGACAACCAGTACGGCATGGGCACGGCCAACGCCCGCGCCATCGCCAACACAGAAATATCGACCAAGGCGGAGGCCTACGGAATGAAGGGCTACGCGCTCAACGGCATGGACCTGAACGAAGTCCACTCCAGCATGGGAGAAATCGTCAAAGAAGTGCGCGCCACCCGTCGGCCTGTCCTGGTCCACATGCGGACCTACCGTTATACCGGCCATTCGGTTTCCGATGCCGGCCTGTACCGCACCAAGGAAGAAGTGGACCTGTACAAAGCGAAGGATCCCATTCTCGCCCTTAGCCGCGAGATGGTGGAAAACAAAGTAATCACCGAAGATGAATTGAAAACCCTTCAGAAAAAAATCAAGGCCAACATCCAGGAGGCCCTGGACTTCTCGGAAGAGAGCCCGGAACCGCCCCTGGAAGAATTGACGCAACACGTATACATGGATGATGTGGGGAATGCCTGATGGCTATGATTGAAATGAGAGAGGCCCTGAACCAGGCCCTCAAGGAAGAAATGACCCGGGACGAGAAAGTCTTCATCCTGGGCGAAGAAGTGGCCGAATACAACGGCGCCTACAAGGTGACCAAGGGCCTGCTGGACCATTTCGGCCCCAAGCGCGTCATCGACACCCCGATTTCCGAATCCGGCTTCACCGGCCTGGCCGTGGGCGCCGCCATGATGGGCCTGCGGCCCGTGGTCGAGTTCATGAGTTTCAATTTCTCCCTGGTGGCGATCGATCAGATCATCTCAAACGCGGCCAAGATGTATTACATGTCCGGCGGATTGTACAACATCCCCATGGTCATGCGCGGACCCAACGGTGCCGGCCCGCGCGTCTCGTCCCAGCACTCGCATAACATGGAATCCGTATTTGCGCACTTTCCGGGCTTGCGGGTGATGGCTCCCTCCACCCCCGCCGATGCAAAGGGCATGCTCAAAGCGGCCATCCGCTGCAACGATCCGGTGGTGTTCCTGGAAAACGAATTGGCTTACAACCTTAAGGAAGAGGTTCCCGACGGCGATTACCTAATCCCGATCGGCAAGGGCGACATCAAGCGCGAAGGCGCCGACGTCACCATCATCGCCTGGTCCCGCATGATGTCCTTGGCGAAGACGGCGGCGGAAGAACTGGCCAAGGAGGGCATCAATGTCGAACTTCTGGATCCCCGCACCCTGAAACCTCTGGATATGCCCCTGATCGCGCAGTCGGTGAAGAAAACGAATCACGTGGTCGTGGTCGAAGAAGGCCATCACTTCAGCAGCCTCGGCGCCCAAGTGGCCGAAAGCATCTATAGCGATTTGTTCGATTATCTGGATGCGCCCATCGCGCGCGTGTACCAGAGTGAAAACCCCATGCCTTATGCAGCCAACCTGGAAGCCGCCACCCTGCCCTCGGTCGAAAAGATCATAAACGCAGCTCGACAGGCCACTTACAGAACTTGATTCAGAAATAAGATTAAATGCATCAGCGGGATCCATGAATTGGATCTCGACACCGTTCTAAGGGAGTAAAAAAATGCCGACGAGCATGTTGATGCCGAGTTTGAGCCCGACCATGGAAGAGGGTGTGCTGGCCAAATGGCTGGTGAAGGAGGGCGATTTTATCAAGCCGGGTATGATGCTTTGCAGCGTCGAAACCGACAAGACCACGGTGGATTATGAAAGCCTGGATGAAGGCTTCCTCCGTAAAATCGTGGTGCCGGGAGGCTCGCCGGCCAAAGTCAATCAGTTGATTGCGGTGCTGGCCGACGCCAAGGACGAGGACATCACCGAGTACCTCGAGAAGGCGCTGAAGAAGAGCCAGGATGCCATGGCCAAGGGCGGCGCCAAACCTGCTCCGGCGCCCGCCGCGGCCTCCAATGGCGCAGGCCCATCACCAGCCAATTATGCACCTGCCCGTCCCGTCGTCGCGTTGGCCGCCGCTCCCGAACCGGCGCCTGCCGCGCGGGGCGAAGGCGGCCGTGTCATGGCCTCTCCCCTTGCCCGCAAAATGGCGGAATCGGCCGGCATCGACCTGTCCGGAGTCGCCGGCAGCGGTCCCAACGGACGCATCGTCCGTACCGACATCGAAAACCATAAACCCGCTCCTGCCGGCAAGGCTGTTCCCGCGCCCGTTGCCGGCAAGCAAACCGCCGGTCCCGTCCAACGCCCGCTCTATGGCTCGCTGGCTCCCATCGCACCGACCCAGGACATCCCGGTCAACATGATGCGCAAAACCATCGGCAAGCGGCTCTTGGAATCTTCCCAGGGCATTCCGAACTTCTATGTCACCATGAAGGTGGAGATGGCCGCAGTAAACGCCCTGCGCGCCCAGTTGAACCGCGCACCCGGCTACAAGATCAGCGTAAACGACATCGTCACAAAGGCTACGTCATTCGCCCTGCGGGAATTTCCGGCGGTGAACTCGTCCTTTCTGGGCGATGTCATCCGCCAGAACGCGAACATCGACATCTGCGTGGCCGTTTCCATCGAAGGCGGCCTCATCACCCCTATCGTCACCGACGTGGATCAGAAAGGCCTGGGACAGATTTCCTCCGAGATCAAGTCCTTGGTCGCAAAGGCCAAGGCCGGCAAGCTGGCCCCGGCGGAATACCAGGGCGGCACCTTCACGATTTCCAACCTGGGCATGTACGGCGTGGATGAGTTCACCGCCATCATCAACCCGCCCCAGGCCGCCATCCTGGCCGTGGGCGGCATGCAAAAGGAAGTCTACCTGGACAACGGCGTCGCTAAAGAGCATGACGTGATGAAGGTGACCATGACCTCGGACCACCGCGTCATCGACGGCGCGCTCGCAGCCCAATTCCTGTCGGCGCTGAAGTCCCTGCTGGAAAACCCTGTTTGGCTGATGCTCTAAGGTTTAGGAGAATACTTTGGAATCGACTTACGACATCGTGGTAATCGGAAGCGGGCCCGGCGGTTATGTGGCCGCCATCAAGGCCGCGCAAGCCGGCAAAAAAGTCGCGCTCATCGAAAAGGCGGAGCTCGGGGGCATATGCCTCAATTGGGGTTGCATCCCGACCAAGGCCCTGCTGAAAAGCGCGGAAGTGGCATCCTACCTGAAGCATGCGGAAGAATATGGGCTTTCCGTCAAGGACGTGGCCGTAGACTATCCCAAGATCATCGCGCGGTCCCGCGACGTGGCGAAGCAGAACAGCAACGGCGTGGTGTACCTGATGAAAAAGAACAAGATCGAAGTGATCCAAGGTGCGGCCAAATTGGTCGCCAAGGGTCTCATCGAGGTCATGGATGCCGCAGGCGCACGCAAGAATGTCACGGCAGCCAATATCATCCTGGCCACCGGTGCATCCGCCCGCTCCTTCCCCCAGTACCCGATCGACGGGACCAATTTCATTACCTACCGGCATGCCTTGGGCCTTCAGGACCAGCCCAAAAAGCTGCTCATCATCGGCGCCGGCGCCATCGGCGTGGAGTTCGCATACTATTTCAACACCCTGGGCACGGAAGTCCATTTGGTGGAGATGTTGCCGCAAATCCTGCCCGTCGAAGACGAGGAAATCGCCAAGACCCTGCTCGGATCATTCAAGAAGCAGGGCATCAACTGCTACGTCTCCACCAAGGTCGGCGAGGTCAAGGCCGTGAAGCCGGGAATCATCGAAGCCAAGCTGCTCGATGTCGCCAATAAGGAAACCAAGCTGACCGTGGATCGCGTACTGGTGGCCGTGGGTATGTCCCCAAACACCAAGGACCTGGGCCTGGAACAAGTCGGCGTCAAACTCGACGAACGCGGCTTCGTCAAAGTCGACGGCTTCCAGGAGACCTCGGTCAAAGGCATCTATGCTATAGGGGACGTGGCCGGCAAGCAATTGCTCGCCCACAAAGCCTCGGCCGAAGGCGAAGTCGCGGTCGCGCGCATACTCGGCGCCGCCAAGCATGGCATCGACTACGGTCAGATTCCCGGCGCGACCTATTGCCAGCCCCAAGTGGCCTCCATCGGCCTCACGGAAAAGGCCTGCATGGAGAAGAACATCTCCGTTAAGATCGGCCGCTTTCCCTTCGCCGCGAGCGGCAAGGCCAGGGCCATCGGCAAGACCGAAGGCATGGTCAAACTGATCTTCGGCGCCAAGTTCGGCGAACTCCTGGGCGCCCACATCATCGGCAGTGAAGCCACCGAAATGCTGGCCGAACTGGGATTGGCCATGAAGCTGGAATCGACCTACGAGGAAATCATGCACACGGTGCATGCCCACCCCACCCTGTCCGAAGCGGTGATGGAAGCCGCCATGGACAGCCAGGGAGTTTCGGTCCATATCTAAATTTTTCCTTACCCCCGGCTAATCCCTTTACACCCCCATGCTCCCAATCCAACCTCTGCGGCATACCGACGTTCCGGCGGATCGCAATCCTACTGGTGAGCAATTGCTCGACCGGTCGCAGGCTCCTTGGCGCGTCTGGATTCCGAATGGACTGTCCATCGTACTGGGCAATTCCCAGGAGGCTGAAAAGGAAGTAAACATGGAATCGGTTCGGCGCGACGACATCCCAATCCACAAACGCATGAGCGGCGGTGGCGCGGTGCTTTTGTCTCCAGGCTGCCTATGCCTGGCCCTGCGCTTTGCCAAGCTAAAGGAAATTACCATCCAAGGCTATTTCGCCAAGGCATCGGCCTTGATCAGCGAAATCGTAAAAGCCAAGCTCGGCCTGGATCTGCGCCTCCGAGGAACCTCCGATCTGGCCTGCGGCATTCCGGCCAGCCGAAACTCGGAACTGGGAAATCGTATCGCGGAATCGGAATCACAGGTAGATGGGATGGCCGAACGCAAGGTGGCCGGTTGCGCCTTATATATGCCCCGTGACTATGTTCTCTACCTCGCGTCCATTCTCGTGGATCCGGATATCGCAGCTATCGAAAAGTATCTGGCTCACCCCTCAAAGGAACCGGAATACCGCTCGGGACGTAAGCACGCGGATTTCCTGGCCGGTCTGGGACCGCTTTCCGGCAAGGCTCTCCGTCCGCAAGAAATGCTTTCCT
>JBDSIO010000310.1:0-1863 GCA_039917895.1 Fibrobacteria bacterium
GTGGCCGGCCTCTCCTTCGAAGTCCTCAAGCTCACCGCCCGGTTCCAGGACTCCCTTTGGGTCCGCCCATTCGTCCTGCCCGGCCTCTGGCTGCAGAAGATCACCACCCAAGAGCCGGACGAAAAGCAGCTCGAAGTGGCAATCGCGTCGATTCGCGCGGCATTGGTCTGAACCCCCTACCGATTCGCTGAGACTCTCCTCGACGGGGAGAGTGCAAATTTCAAAGTTCAAATTGCAAAGTTCAAATTTGAAGATCCTCGGGTCTTCGCTCCGTGATGGGTTTGGCATCCTGGCGGGAATTGGGCGGCATTGGTAGATGTCGACCGGGTGGCTCACATCGCTTTATGCGATGTTCGCTGGTTCAACGGCGGAGCATTCGCTGCCGCTTCCAAGCGGGCCTCCGCGCGAATTCCCTCCGCTTCGCATTGTTCCTACATTTTGCACTTTGAACTTTACACTTTGAACTTTGACTTCTAAACGATCGACCCCACCATAATGGATTACCAGCAACAAGCCCAAAAAGTCATCGAACGCAGCGAAGAGATCGAGAGCCAGCTCCAGCGGCCCGACGTCCTGTCCGACATGAAGCGCATGACCGAACTCAGCCGCACCCATAAGGGCCTGGCCGAATCCGTCGTCAAGGCCCGGGAATACCTCGCGCTCCTGGCGGAATCGGACGAGTGGGAAAGGGGCGCCGTCGATACTTCCGATCCGGAAATGCAGCAGTTGGCCTTCACGGAAGTGGGCCGGCTGCGCGAGCGCATCCCCGTGGTCGAAAATGAGCTGCGCATCCTGTTCATCCCCAAGGATCCGAACGATTTGCGCAGCGCCATCCTGGAAATCCGCGCCGGCACAGGCGGCGACGAGGCCAGCATCTTCGCCGGCGACCTCTACCGCATGTACAAGTATTACATCGATTCCCGAGGTTGGAAATCCACGCTGCTCAGCGAGAGCGAGGGCACCGTGGGCGGATTCAAGGAAGTCTTCCTGGAAGTGCTGGGCGAGGGCGTCTACGGCACCCTGAAGTACGAAAGCGGCGTGCACCGCGTGCAGCGCGTACCCGCCACGGAAGCCCAGGGCCGCGTCCACACCTCCGCCGCCAGCGTCGTGGTCATGCCCCTGGCCGACGAAATGGACGAAATCGAAATCAAGGACGCGGACTTGCGCGTGGATACGTTCCGCGCCGGCGGCGCGGGCGGCCAGCACATCAATAAGACCGATTCGGCCGTGCGCCTCACCCACTTGCCAACCGGGATCGTGGTATCGTGCCAAGACGAGCGGTCCCAGCATAAGAACCGCGCGAAAGCCATGAACGTGCTCAAATCCAGGTTGCTGGACAAACAGATATCCGAACGCGAAGCCGCTGAATACGCCGCGCGCAAATCCCAGGTGGGCACGGGCGACCGCTCCGCCAAGATCCGCACCTACAACTTCCCCCAAGGGCGCTGCACGGACCACCGCATCAATCTCACCCTGTACAAGCTGGACGCGGTCATGAAAGGGGACATCCAGGAGCTGATCGACGGCTTGGTGATGGAGACGAATGCTGAGAAGCTTCGGGAGCTTGAGAAGCAGGGGTGAGGAAGATGGTAAGAGAGAGTGATAAGTGAAAAGTGAAAATTTAAAAGTGCAAAATGAAGATTCTCCGGTCGATTTCGATGCGGAAATCCCTTTCTTGGTCTTACCACTTTTAACTTTACACTTTTCACTTTGAAATTTGAACTCTATCCTACGATATGACCGCGCCAAATTCCCTCCTAGACATCCTCAACAAGACTTCCGACTGGTTCAAAGGGCGCGGCATCGAGAATCACCGCCTGGACGCGCAGTTGCTCCTAGGCCACGTGCTGGGCATGAAGCGCC
>JBDSIO010000311.1:0-6750 GCA_039917895.1 Fibrobacteria bacterium
AAAGGGGATCAGAGGTCGTCATGGGGCAAACATAAAAATTACGGGCGGTCTTTGCCTAACCCATTTTGCCTGATTCGGGGAATTCCTAAGGGAAAACTGCGGAAATTGCGGTTTATGGGCCGTTCCCCGATTGCCTTTTGGGCGTTTGGCACTAGTTTCTTGGGAGCTTCTTGGGAGTCTCTATAACGGCTGATTGGCCCAATAGGGGGTAGCATGGAGATAACGGTAGTTTAAGCGGTTCGAAAACCTCAGTCAGGAGAAGGCGGAAGTCGCCGGACCAGGAACCAAGGTTCCACGACCCGGTGCATGGGATACCTGATGCGTCGGAAGCTTAGTAAGTGCCCCGATTGGTGCTCTGGGTATTGGGACGGGGGGTATCACGGCGGAATCCGCCACCGCCGCCGCCGGGTCCCTCTTCACGGGGACGGGCTTCGCGGGCGTTGATTTTGCGGCCGGTCAATTCGGCTCCGTTCATGCCTTCCAACGCGGAACGGGCTTCGTCGTCGTTGCCCATTTCCACGAAACCGAACCCGCGCGACTTTCCCGTCAGCTTGTCTTTGATGATGCGGGCGGAACTCACGTTCCCGAAACCGGCGAACGCATCGCGTAGTTCATCCTCGGTGGTCTGGTAAGGTATGTTGCTGACATAAATGTTCATCTGGGATTCCTTCTTTGAGAACGCATCAGCCACCCGGTTAAACCGCGGCATCAAGCGCTTCAACCTGCCTGGTACCCAAGCCTACCCGAACGCCAAGTAACTGATTGAGGCTAAATATACTGCGGGCCCATTAATCGGGGGCCGGGATTTTTGACTTAGTCCGGTTCCAATGAGCCTGAAATCAGGTGTTTCGTCGTAATGCGTGACCGCCCCATCGGTTCCGGGATTTCATTGCGCGGCCGGACACGGAAGCGGATTCGACCTGCATCCAGGGGTTACCCCGTTTTCGCTCCCGGCCCGAGCGGTCCGGAACGATTAGTTTCGGTGCGGTTCGTGACGAGACTTATTAGGGATCGGAGTCGCCGGTAACTTGGGGATACCGGAGGGCGGCCGGGAGACGGCCTCGGTGGATCCGGGTTGGATCAGGGGCGGGATCAGGGATATCAAGGTCCCGCGGTCAGGGACCGATCATGGTCGCGGTCCAGGGCGGACGGGTGACGATGGCTTCGTGCTTGTCCACGGCCACGGTCCACTCCTCGTCGTTGTACCGGGTCAAGGTGCCCGTGCGCAACACATCGTAATAGGAACCGACGGGCGCCACGTACAGGCTGACGCAGGAATCCTCCTGCACGGCGACGGCGGCCAGGTTTATGGCTCCCGTGGCCACGTGCAGCACCAGGTTCGGTCCCTGCTCATCCTCGATATGGGTGTGTACGTCGGCGATGGTATAGTCCGTGCCTTTTTCATAATCCAAACGGCTCCCGTACATCAGCGACAGGAACCAGCCGTCGTACACGCGCGCGCCGCCGCACACCATGGGCGGCGTCGACTGCAAGGCCGTCTTGAGCCAAGCCGCCTGTTCGTCCGTGGGAGCAAGACCCTGGGCCGTGCGGCCGGCCACGTCGCGGAGCCTTCCGGCAATCGCTTCAAGCCCGGTGAAGTAGGCCGCCACCGCCGGGCGTCCGGTCTTGAAGGTGGCCGAACCGATGCGGGCATAGGCCATGACCGCGGCGAAGAAGTCGGGATACGGTTCCACGTATGCGCGCGGGAAGGAGCAGATGATGCCGCCGGTAAAGGATTGCTTGGCGTACAGGATGGTGTTGTGGCGCAGTTGCGCCCAGGACGCCAGGCGCGTATTGCGCATCTTGCTTTGCCAGGCCGCGCCTTTGAAGACCGGGGAAACATTGCCGATCGGGGGATTCAGCTTACGCAGGAAGCCGAGCCATGACGTGTAGAGGTTGGACTGCCAGCCTTCTTCGCTGATGGCGTCGTAAAGCCTGCGCTGGGCCCCGAGCACACCCGGAACCTTGGCCCCGCTTTGGGCCGCCGCCAGATCATCCAGGGCTGAGTTGTCCCCCAGGGCGAAGGCGATCTGCAGCGAGGAGGGCATGATCGCGCCGGTCAGGGGGAATACCGCCTGGGAGAAGGTATAGGAATCCAGGATGAAGCGCTGGGGCATGAAGGAGAAGTTCGGGGAGAGGCCGAGGTCGGCCGCGCCTCCCGGCGGATACTGCTTGGCTTGGGACAGGATGGCTTGGGCGCCGTAACGCCCTTTGGCCATTGCCGAATCGAACTTCGCTTCGGGGAAAGCGGCCAGGTATTCGGGCACGCTCTCAATCCCGAGGGACCGGGCCAGGGAACCCATTCCCCTCATGTTGAGACCGTCGCTCATGCCGACCAGGTATTCCACGTAACCGTTGAACTCAAGCCAGCCGGGATAGGATCCGGAGTTGACCACGCAGTCCCATAGGATCAACGCGTCTTTTTTCATGCGGGTGAAGGCAGGCTCGGCCGTTCCCTTGGGTTGGGCCCGCAGATCAAAGGCCAGATCCGCGCGTGACAGCCACATCATGGCCTGGAAGTAGGCGGAGAGTTTCGGGCTCTTGGTGTAATGGCCGCGCGGCTTGAACTGGGTCCAGTCCACCAGGGTGTCCATACCGTACATGGTGAAGAGGCCCAGCTGCTCGGCCTTGATGGAAGCCAGCACTGCGGTCATCTGCGGCGTCATGACCACGTCGGATCGCTTAGGATCCACCAGCAGCAGGCCGATGGAGAGCATGTCCCTGACGTCCGCGCCGCTCTGATCCCCCTGAACGCGATAGTTGGCTTCCGCGTATTTGAGGGAAGCGAAAAGGATCTTCTCCAAGGTTGCGGAGAAGAGGTTGGTCTCCAGCTCCATAAGGATGTTGTCGTAGCTCAAGTAGATGGAGTGCAGCATGGCATCGGTGGTGAACATAAGCGGCAGATCCGAGGTGTGGATGTAGTCCAACGCCTGGAAAAAATTGGGGAAGGACGTGGCCGCGGAGACGGCGACGCCCTGGGAACGGACCTTTGACAGGAAAAGATCCTTGTTCCACCCGGGGGTGCGCTTGGCGAAGGCATTGGCGACCTCGCTCTCGAATTGGATCTGCCCGGCGGCGTAGTTAACACCCGCCGCGGCCGACGAAGGGTAGGCCTGCTTCAGGTCAGCCAGGGTCCAGGCGGATTTGGCCCTGAGATCGGCTTGATAGGCCGCGAAGGCGGCGGTATCGGCGGGGTTGCGGAAGTACAAGGTGGCAAGGCCTGCGGCGGGTTTTTCGTAAAGGCCGTTGATCCAACGTCCATAAAGGAGCGCATCGGACAGGCCCACGCTTCCGTCCCCGTCCAGATCGGAAACGCCTGATGGCGGCGCTCCGTCCGCGAGGCAACGCAGGAAGGCCTGGGCATCGCGCAGGTCGATGGCCTTGTCCCCGGTCAGGTCCAGAGCTGGAGCGGCGGAGGCGCGGAAGGCATGCGCGGACCGGGCGGAGACGGGGGCCGGGACCGTGAAGGTTAGGGACAAGGTCAGGACGGCCATGCCTAGGAGGGCGGATAACGGCAGGTGGCTCATGGCTGCACCTCCAGCTTCCGATCATAAACATAGGTTCCGGCCTCGAACCGCAAGGAATAGGTGCCCGCGGCCAGGAGACCGCCCCCGTCGGCCCTGCCGTTCCAGGTGAGTTCATGCATGCCGGCAGGCAGTTTGCGGTCGAACACGTCCGCGACCCGGCGGCCGCGGAAATCGGAAACGAAGACGCGCACGCGCTGGGTCTTGGCTAGGGCGAAATTCAAGGTGCGGGTGATGCCGTCGATCTTCTCGACGGGAGCCTGGGACAGGGCGCCGCGCGGCAGGGCCAATCCCGTGGACAAGTTCCTGCCCACCGTGGTTTTCGCGCCCGAGGGTCCGAACGCTTCTTCCACGATCACGCTATCGATGAGGTCCTCGGCGACCGCGAGAGCGCCGGAAGGCGAGAGTCCCAGGTCGAGATGGACGATCAGGCGCTGGTTGCCGTCCAAGCTTCGCCCCAGGTTGGGCGCCAGGGCCCACACCGTCACGTTATCGCCGATGCGGCGCACCTCGGGCATTACCTGCGCCCAGGGTCCCAGCTCCGGCGCCGCGGCGGCCACTACTTGAGCGCCCGCCGCCGCTTTGAGCCGCAGACGCAACCTGATGGCTCCCAAGGCCTCTTTAGCGGGCACATGGGTGACCGTGATGACGGCCGCATTCGGGCCGGAGAACCGAACATTGACGTCGAGGGCCTCGGCCCGCTCCGTCAATCCGAAAAGGGAAAGGGCGATGCACACCGCGCCTCCCCGGATTCTTCCGCCATTGGTGTCCATGGTGCCCCCCGATGTTCCGGTCAAAAGTTGCTGCGCTACCGTTCAATCTGCCTTTTCATCCCCAACCTGTGTTTCCGTTTTCGAGGCAATCGGCAGATCCGCACAGCGATGGGAAAGGAATAAGCAAATTCGGGACCGGTTTGGAAGTGCATGGCGCGAGTAAGGCCGGACCGGCCATGAGGGTTTAATTCGGATACGGAAGCGGCCCTAGGTCGGGAAACCATAGGATGACCGATTTGGTGTCCTCGCAAAAATCAAACAGCGGTCAGGTCTTCTGACCGCAGCGCCCGCGCCGGGGGGTCCCGCCGCTTTGGGATCAGATCAAGCGCTTGATCACGTCGGCCAGGACCGGAGCGCCCTTGGCGGCCACCTGCACGGAAAAGCGTTGGCGCGGATCCGTGAGATGCTCAATGGCGAAACCGCCTTCGCCGAAGGCCTGGGCCAGTACCTTGACCAAGTCAGGCTGTACGGCCGCGAAGGTCGCCGGCGTATTGGGCGCGGCGGCGCGGCTGTTCACGATGAAGCGGAGTTCGTTCGCCTTGAAGCGGGGTTTGCCATGGGCGGAGAAGCCCGCGTCCTCTTCCAGGCGCTTGGCCACGCGCAGCAGGCCGGCGAGGCTGGAGCGGACCTTCTCCTCGTTGGCGCCTTCGAGTGGATGCTTGTAGTCGTACAACAGGCCCAGGCGGCGGCCGGTGGCGTCCAGGGAGTAGTTCACATAATGCCCGACCAGCAGGGTTACGGGGCCGTCCTGCACGTGCTGATAGTCGGCCACGTCGATGAAGATCTCGGGCGCGTCGGGAATCCACGTGCTCAGCACCTTGAACCACTCGTCGGGCTCGGCTGCATCGGGATTGTCGAGATAGATTTTCCAGTTCAGGTATTGCAGGTTCATCGTCTTCCTTTAAGCCTTCTTTAAGCCTTCTTGTCCAGGTTCGCGAGCAGGCCTTCCTTGCCCTTGTTCGCGCCCATGCTCATGCGCAGATAGCAGCTGTGCGCCGCCTCAATGAAGAGCTGGGCTTCCTGCAACAGGCGGCTGGTCTTCTCCTTGTCCTTGGCGGCCCCGCGGTCGTCATGGGCATGGAAGTAGAACTGGGCGAAGCGGGGCCCGGCGAATGGATCGAAGAACAGCTGGGTGTCGTAGAAGCGTTCCTTGAACTCGGCCATCACCTTCTCCGGATCCTCGGAGATGTCGATGTTGTAGATCTTGATGAGGCCCTGGGCCGCGTACAGCATGGCCAGATAGGCCTGGCCGGCGGCGGTCTTCCAATCGCCGGAATCGAACTTGATCTGGGCCTCGAACACTTCGCGGTCGGCGGCCTTTAGGCCGAACTCGGTGAGCGAAACCACTTCGCCCGCGCATTCGCCCATGCCCTTGTCCTTCACGTTGTATTCGCGCACGCTGCCCCAGTCCGTGTAGTAGGACTTGTCCTTGTCGTAGGCGGGCACGGCAGCCACATCGGCCAGGCTCTGCATGATGGCGGCCTTGCCGGTGCGTTCCACCCAGGCGCGGAATCCCTCGCCCTTCTGCTTTGCCTTCAGGTACATGTCGAGCAGCTTGTCGACGACGCCGGGGATGGCCTTGGAGGCGATGCCGCCCACGCCCAGGCCGTAGCTGCCGCCGTTGTTGATGAACTGGCCGCCCAGCACCATCTGGAAATGCGGGACGATGTAGCCGCCCACGTTGCGGCTGATGCCGTAGAAGCCGATATCGGCGATATGCTGCTGGCCGCAGGAGTTGAAGCAGCCCGAGACCTTGATGCGCAGGGAGCGGACGGCTTCGTCCATCTCCACGAACTTGACGGCCAGGCGGTTGCGCAGCTCGGCGGCGAGCCCGCGCGAGGACGAAACGCCCAGCTTGCAGGTGTCGGTGCCCGGGCACGCGGTGATGTCGACGATGGAGGCCGCGCCGGGTTCGGCGAGGTTGATGGCCTTCAGCTCCTTGTACACCTCGTACAGGTCGGCTTCGCTCACCCAGCGGAGCACGATGTTCTGCTCCACCGTGGTGCGCATGGTGTCTTTGATGTACTTGCGCGAGATGTCGGAGAGGGCGCGCGCCTGGTTGCAGGTGATGTCGCCCATGGGCAGGGTGACGGTGACGGTGAGGAACCCGTCCTGCTTCTGCGGATAGACGTTGGTCAGGCACCAGAAGTCGAACGCGGCATCATCGCCCGTCGAAACGACGGGGGTCTTGGGAATGCCTTTACCCGCCGCGCGCAGGGGCTTCTCTTCGAACTTGGGCAGGGTGGCCAGGAACTCGGTCCAGCGCGGGTCGTTCGGCAGCTTGGCGCGTTCGGCCAGCACCTCTTCGCGGAACTTGTCGATGCCCATGTCGGCCACCAGGAACTTGATACGGGCGCGGTGGCGCTTCTTCTTCTCCCCGAGGCGGGCATAGACGCGGCAGGTGGCCTGGGTCAGGGCGAGCACTTCCTCTTCGGGCACGAAGTCGCTGAACA
>JBDSIO010000312.1:0-6651 GCA_039917895.1 Fibrobacteria bacterium
GCGCACGAGGCTGGAGTTATTCGTTGCCGGAACGTTGGGCGTGGACGGTTTCGCTTTGCGGGGACGCCAGTCCGGCGGCGACGCGATGCTTACTGAGTTCCGCGGGAACCCGGCAGAGCAAGGCTAGGCCCAAGAAAAAAGCGAGCAGAATGAGCATTTCCCAGAGTGGACGCTGTTGCCTGGTCTTGTCCGCGATGTAGCCCATGCGTGATACCTCCAAGTGGGTGATGCCGGTCATTAAATTAATCGATTGGGATTTTTTCCGCCTACTGAAAATTCCAACCAGGAACGGCTGGAAATCCCGAAAATGCGGATCTGTTCCGAATTGTCACCTGTCGATCGCACGGATCCGATATTCACCGATCGGATTCCAAGCGCTATTCGGACGGCTTTTCGGAATCAGTTTTGTTGGACTGAGACCACCGAGCGGGGGGGAAGTTTGATTTTCATGTTTTCCGAGAATTTGACGGTCTCACCCTTTCCGGGCCCGTCCTTGGAATTACCCTCGTCCAATTTCTTGATAATGCCCGAGCCATTCAGGCCGGGTACGGAAAGCGTCACGGAGGCTTCGGTTTTCGGATGCTTGTTGACGAAGAGGACGGCCTTTTTTCCGTCGGGCTTCTCGCTCAGATAGCATGTGATGTCGCTTTCGGCCTCCTCGTCGGTGCTCTTGATCTTGCATTCCGCCAAGCGGCCGCGCACGCTTTCGCTGGCGAGCTTGAAGGCATGGTATGACGGCCTTGGGACATTGTCTCCATCGGGAGCGCCGTGGCGGGAAAGGTAGCCGTAATCGCCGCCCTGCTCGGTCAGGTTGTTGTGGATGTCCCAGTAATCGGCCTGCTCGATGTTGTGCTTGGCCAGCATGCCCAGGTAGTCCGCCACGTACAAACCGTTGACCAGGCTCAGGCTCTGCGGCCCGGGCTTGAAGTCCACGGAGTTCCATTCCGTGAGCCAGATTTCGTATTTCTTACCCGCGGCGCCGGTCTCCTTGAGGGTTTTCCGTACCGAGGGGATGATTTCATCCAGGCTCTGGGGTGCAGCCAGCAGGGCCTGATCGTTTTCCTCGCCCGCATGCTGGGGATAATGATGGATGATGACGGCGTCGGCCAAATCCTTGGTGGCTTCCATGACCTCCTTGTTCCAGTCCCCGTCCAACACCCAGACCACGGCCACCTTGATGGTCGGATCCACGGCTTTCATGGCCTTGATGAATTCGGCTGTGCGCTTGCCGTAATCGACGCCGGTGGTATGCTGGGGATGCCAATCGCCGTAGATTTCATTGCCGACTTCCCAGAGCTTGACACCGGCATGTTTGTCCTTGTTGACGTACTTGACCCAATCGGCGGCTTCCTGGGGCGTGCCCTTTCCGAAGTTGACCGTGATCATGGGTTCCACCCCGGCCTTTTTGCACCATTCCAGGAACTCGTCGGTGTCGACCAGGCCGTCTTTTTTGTCCAGCACCTGCTTCCAATGATCGTCGTCGGCGCGCAGGCCGCCGGGATAGCGGACCACATGGTGGTTCACCCCCTTGACTTGGTCATTGGTGCGGGCGTCGAGCAAATCGCCATCCCAAAGCGCGGCATTGATCCCGAAGATGCCTTCGTTGATCTTGGCCGCCAGGGTCTTGGAAAGGTCGCCCGTGACCTTGAATTCCCGGCTGGCGGCGATCTGCTTTTTCGGCACCTCCCGCATATTCGTCAGGACCACGTCGTCCACCCGGAAGGAGCCACTGGTGCCTTCTCCAGCAGGTTTGAAGTCCAGTGACCACATTGATTCCAAGTCCAGCTTCCCGTTTTGCACGGCATCCGGAGGTTGGTAATACTGGAATTTGCTGAAGTTCCGGAACGGAACCAGAATGTCGTTCCATCCTCGAACAGCGCCTGTATTCGCTACGAACACTTCCTTTCCGGAATCCATCAGCTGAATGGTCACGCTTTGATAGGGTTTGGTCGAATACATCGAAAAGCGTAGTCCATAATGCTTGGTCCAATTCCGCTTGCGCTCGGGACTGAGTGCGTAAACGAAAACCACATCGCACCAGTCCGCCAGACGGTAGGTAATACCGAGGGATTGGCCCGGGCGGCCCTTGACCGGGTCAACGGAATAGGAAACCTCGGATTTGGGCCCTTTTCCGGTAACCCAACCTTCGCCTGTTTCGAAGTCATGAAGCACGATGTCGGGTTCGGAGGATTTGAAGGAGGCCCAGTATTCGTCCGGATCCACGTAGCCGGGGATGTTTTCCGTGATCACGATGTCGGCGGCGTAGAATGCGATGGGCTGTCCGGCGTCCACCTTGTTCTCGTCCTTGTTCTCGGAGAAGCGGATTTCGTTGAACTTGTCCCATTGAACCTGCGTGGCGATTTCGCCCATCTTGGCGGCGTCCCAATAAAGTCCGGTGCTTCCGAAACTCTTCAGGGGAATCTGGAAATAATTCCAGTTGGTGTCGATCTTCCCGTAGTCCGCGAGGATCACCTTGCTCTGCGCCTTGATGCCGTCGGGACGGCTGTCCAGCAGGCCTAGGTAAATGCTCTTCACTCCCGGCCCGGCTTTGCCCCAGAAGCAGATTCCGCCTTTGCCCTCACGCAGCCTTTGCAGATCGATATTCTTACCCGCTCCCAGGGCCAAGGTAACACCCGAGTACTCGTTGTTGTCCATGTAGCCGGCCAACACGCTGCGATCCTGCTTGGCACTGCGCTGGACCTTGACGGCGGTTTTGCCGCCGTAAACGTAGGTGAACGCGCCGGCGGGCAGGCCGTCCTGGAATAAGGTGTTGAGCACCTTGCCGCCGCCGTTGAATGCCAAGGGAGGTTCGATGTCCTCTTCCTTATCGTTCCAATCTTCGGATGGCTTGTCCACTGACGGTTCGAACACGTCCTGCAGGATGGCGATATCATCCACCCAGATGCGGAAAGCGGGGTTTTCGGCCTTCTTGATCTCGATGCGGAATTCCGAAACCGTGGACCAATCGAATGGCTGCGGCTCTTCGATGCGTTTTTTGGCGTCCCAGAACACTCCGCGCTTGCCGAATTTGGAGAGGGGAATGCTGACCTGGCGCCATTCGTTGGTGATGCCGCCGAAATCGTTCAGGGGCAGGCGGGTGACCGTCTTCTTGCCATCGCGGTTTTCGTCGTCGACCAGGGCCACCCAGCCGATTTCACCCCCGCGCGCGCCTTTGAGCCAGAATTGCAGGGCCCCGCGCGAGTAATACGGATTGAGATCATACATCAGGTTGTAAAGGCAGACGGAACCGCCGGAATAATCGGAGGCATCCAGGTCGAACTGCAGGGCCACTTCGCTTTCATGGCCCGATTCCTCCGGTATGAAAATCTTGGAGGCGTCGGGATAGGTGTATTGGTAGCCTCCCGAAACGAAGTCATCGTCGAAGAACCGGAATACCGTGCGCGGGTCCGAGTGCTTAATCTCCTCCTCCTGGGCCTTGACCTTGGGGGGGAGCGGTTTGAACTGCAGGGCGCAACCCAAGGCCAGCGCCAGGAACAGGGCGACAGGGGCTAGGCGCAAGGCTGGATGGATCGATTTCGCAACGGGCACGGCGACTCCCTGGCTTTTCAGAAGTGGACGGTCAGGAAAAGATCGGTTTGCAATTGGGAGAAGTCCGTATCAAGGGCCAGCGGGTTGGTGCCCGTAGGATTGTCGACATCGATTTGGCCTATCGAGAAGAGCAGGTGGGCTCCCGCAGCTACCTTGTAGTCCAAACCTCCGGCCATATGGGTCTGGATCTTCTTGCGTTCGAGCTGAGGACGGGAGGTCGTGGTCGTGGTCGAAATCTGCTGGTAGCCCGCCAACAGGGCGAAGCGCTTCCAGAAGGAATACTGCGCACCTACATTGATGAAGTCGCTAATTACCTCGATGGGCGCGAAGGCTGCAGCGGTATCGTTCGCGCCGGAGTTCTCCGCACCGGAACGGATGAAGCTGCCCGAGAGCGTCAGGGGAAGAGACAGTCCCACCATGGAGCCGACTTCGAGCTTAAGGCCTCCGCCGGCTTGAGAAAATTTGGTTTTGGACCAGGTCCTGGCCGAATCGATGCGGACGCCTTCCACATTTTCCAGGGCTGCGTATACGGCTTGGATCTCGATGCGATCCATCCAAAAGGAAACGGTCGCATCGGAACGCAAACCGATCCGGTTCGGGGTGGCGGGCCCGAATGGCATCACCAACTGCAATGCCGTATCCGCCCGTTGGGCCGCGAAGGCGGCCAGTTCGCCCTGGGTCATGATCTGATGGGTGTAGGAGTTCTTGGAGAAGGGACCCTTCTGCCACAGGTTGGTCGCATTCGCGCTCGGCGCGAATTTGAAAACATGGCCGTACATGGCATCGTAGGTGGAGTAATTGCGGGCGCGCACGTCGTTGGTCCGGTTGGGAGCGGCTGGGGTGGCTGAGGTGGAGTCATTCTCGATATTCATGATCCGTTCACCCACGAAGGAGGGGGTCTGCGCGAGTTCATTTCGGTAGAGCGCCTCGTTGCGGATATAATCCACCCCCACGCGGATTCCAAACAGGTTTCCGGACTTGAACTCCCCATGCAAGCGGCCGAACAATGCGGAACCATCGATGGACTGGCTGATGAGGCTGGTGTCGGCGCGGTGGCGGGTGGAATCATCGGCGGACTTGGCATACTCAACCGACAGCCCGGCTTTCCAATTCTCGGCTTTTATGACCCGGTCCAGATCGAATCCGAGACGGCCGGCGAAGATGCCGGTTTTCTGCGCCACGGAATCCGCAGCGTATTGAGTGCCTTGGTAGGTCCCCTTCTTATCGAAGATGTACAGGTAGCTGCCGCCGATCGACGCGCCCAAGGGCATGACCAGGTCGGCGTTGGTCGCCGCCAGGAATTTCTCTACCGGCGACATCTCGATGATGTTGGTAGGTTTGGCGCCGTTCTGGTATTTGGTCTCGACGTTACGGAGGCGCGCGCCCAGGACATTGAGGTGGACCTCCTCGAGCAGAGTGGTTCCGGAACGGTCCAAGGCGGCGTCGAAATTGAGGTTCACGCCCTGCAGCAACCGATCGTTGTTCCCCAGGAAGGCCTCGTCCATGGCCTCCTGCCTTTGGCCCGCGAACAGGCCCGGCTCATGGAGAACAACGAAATCGGGTGCATACAGCGTGAGCGGGCTATACCGCTGGCGGAAATCGCCGGCATTGTAGCGGAACATTTCCTTGACCTTGCCGTCGATGCTGAGCCAACGGGTATTGATCGGGTTCCCGATATCGGAGAAGAAATTGCGCCAGTCCTGGTGCATGCGGATTATCAACCGGCCTTGGGTGGCCGTGTTGGGCCGGGCGCGGATGTCGAAGTCCACCGACGTGTATTCGACCGATTCCTCGGAACGCAGGGACTCCACGGTCCCGGGGCCTCCTATGGACGAATGCAGGTATTGGGAACGGAAGGCGCCGCCAAAGCTGATTCCTTCCTTGGAAAGGATATTCTCCAGCATGCTTGCGGTGCTGGCGGCGGTTTTGGCTGAGTCGGCTCCCTCGGCGGAAGCCGCGGGCAAATAACAGGCCAAGACGGCCGCCAAAGCCAGGATTAAGGCGGATTTATGATGAGAGGGCGAATTCGGCCGCAAAAGGTACATGGGCTCTCCTGTTAAAACCACATCTTGATTTCCGCCGAGACCACGGGCGTGGCCCAATCGTTGGCGGAAAAGAATTCGTCGGTATGTTTCATCCACTTATAACGGCCGTGCAGGCCAACGCGCGAGACGAAGTCCCAATCGAAGCCGGCGCCGAATGCGTAGTCTTTGTAGTCGATGGGCCTGTGCTCTACATTCACGGACCCGTCCGCGGGATTGCGTATTTCCATATACGCCATGTCCGATCGCCAATTCTCGTAACCGGCCAGACCCAGCAAATAGAATTTCTCCGTCAGGGCGATGGCCGGCTCCAGGCGCAGGTAGGTTCCCCACAGCATCATGTCCTTGGGGCTGAAGGCGGCGGGTCTCAATTCGGACGAAACTCCGTTCAGGGCGAAATAGCCGCTCAGGAAAAGGTCGTGGGAATATCCGATGGCGGGGCCGATGTCCCAGGCGCCGTCCACCTCCAAGTTGAAGGCGTATTTCTGGTGCTTGGGAATCCAGGGTGATCGCGTGAGGATGGTGCTGGGATGGTTCCTATTGGAGTCCGCCTGGGCTGCGCTTTCATACGGAACGAATCCTTCGAACATGGATAGGTAATCGCTCCGAAGTCCGCCCCCTTCCGGGCCGACGGGCGGGCCGGCCTCCTTGGTATCGTAGCTTTCATCCCCCAGGCGCCGGTCGTATTTTGCGGCTAGGGAGTTGTCCACCATATTGTTTCCCCAACGGTTGTAGGAAGACTGGAATACGGAGTTTAAATCCTGGCCGTTCAGGCGATAAGGGAAGTAAAGCAGATCGCGGGCGGCCTTGGGCTGGAAATGCTGGCCGTATGTCACGCGGAAATGGCCATAGCCGACGTTGGGGGCTACCGAAAGATTGATGCCCGCCATGTTTTGGGCATAGGGCGATCCTTCACCGCGGGTGATGAATTTCCCTGCGCCCACCATATTGGATCCTACGGGAAAAAAGGCGTCCTGGGGGGCGGCGAAGGAAAAGGGCGAGTAGAACCCCTGCGGGATATAGGCCAGGTCGGTCTGGACGGGAATCCCGTACCTGGATT
>JBDSIO010000313.1:0-5740 GCA_039917895.1 Fibrobacteria bacterium
CCCGCCATCTCTTCCGCCGGCACTACGACATCGTCTTCGAGCCAGGAGATCAGAAAGCCCATAACGGTCCCCGCCGCGGCCGTGGAGAAATAACGCAGCCACAGCTTGTCTTGCCGCGATTTGCCGAACCGACCCTGGAAGCGTTCGCGGATTTCCCCGGAAAGATGGCTTTGCAAGTGCCCGTTGAAGATCTCCCCGCTTTTGCGGCCGATCATGGCCTTTGATAAGGCCAGGTTTTCCGCCGCGTGCCGGAACAGGGGCAGGAAATCCAAAGCTTGGTTTTTCCCGGCCCCCATGGGATTCGGCCCGCCATCGCCGAAAATCCGTACGCCCAGGTTCTGCGGCCCCGCCAGCAACAGCTGATCCTTGCTTTCATAATGGCTGTAAAAGGTGGACCGGCCGACGTTCGCCTTGTCGATGATGTCCTTAATCGTCACCTTCTCGTAGCCCTTTTCCAGGATGAGGGCGATAAGGGCTTCCGACAGGATTTTTTTCGTTTTCTGGATCCGGCGATCGATTGCGGTCATGCGTTTCCGTACTTTCCGGCCCCGATTGTCCGGTAACGGACATCCCGCCCGCATCCGTTTTCGCGGAAGGGCGGCGGCCGGGCTATAATGTATCCCATATCGAACACGGTGTCCATTAGGAATCAAAGTGTTCATTACGGTTACCGGGTCCGTTATCCCGCGCAGGAGGTACCCATGAAATGGATTCTGAGGCATTCGGTCCGCTACGGCTTGTACCCCTTGATGCTGATTGGCGTGCTGGGCACGGCCCATCTAGCCATCGTCCAAGGCTGGGACTACAAATCCGTCTATTGGAAGGTCACCTTGGCCATGGTCGCCACTTTGCTGGCGTTCGAGCGCCTGATGCCGCTGTCCCGGGATTGGTCCATGACGGGGCGTAGCTTCCTCAGGGATTTGCGCTACATCCTAATAGTCGGGCCTACCATCGGCATCACCAAAGCCGGCTTCGGCTGGCTTTTAATCCGCTACAGCGGGTCCCATACCGGACCACTGGCGCGCCTGCCGACGGCGGTGGGCGCTATCGCCTTCCTGCTGGTTTTCGAATTCCTGCAATACCATTTCCACCGCTTCAGCCACTCGGCCAAGGGGCCTATCGGCCGGTTTCTGTGGAAGACCCATTTGGCCCACCACCTGCCGGACAAGGTTTACGTAATGATGCATGCGGTGTTCCATCCCATCAACGCCCTGATCTCCACGGCAATCATCCAGGCTCCCTTGTTGCTGCTGGGCGTCCCGCCCGCGGCGGTTTTGATAGCGACGCTGATGATCGATTTGCAGAGCCTGGTTTCGCATTTCAACGTGGATATCCGCGCGGGTTTGCTGAATTATGTCTTCATCGGGACGGAATCCCATCGGTTCCACCACAGCGCGGACATGAAGGAAGCGAAGAATTTCGGCAATACCCTGGCAGTATGGGATCTGGTTTTCGGGACTTTCCTGTATCGGCCCGGAATGGTCCCGGCGAAGTTGGGATTGGAGAATCAAGGAGGGATTCCCCGCTCGGAGCAAGTCATCACGGTTCTGGCTTTGCCCTTCCGGGCATAGTTTGCGAAATGCCCCCTTTCCAGCGTTACCGGCCGCCCCTGGGGGACGTATCGAAGAACACGTATTTTACATGCAATCTACGGGGTTTCGGACTATTTTGAAGGACCGGGGGGTTGGAGATAAATGTCTGAAATCCTAGGTTCGAAATCGGTGATTTTTTTCAAAGTGAGCGGAATATGAAGGGTTTAACCCGATTGGGACTTTCCTGTGCAATTATCTGCGCGGCAACCCTGCAAATCCAGGCGCAGGCCAAATGGTCCTATCAAAACTGCCCCGACGTCACGGACGCGGACTTCAAGATCGACACCCTGATGCGACGCTCCATCGCTCCGGATCCGGCCCTCTCCGAACCCGATAAGATGGCCTTCGATATGGACGACCAGGGAAACGTGGATGTGTATTTCACCGAAATCCGTCCCGCCAACATCAAACGCTATAACGCCAAGACCAAGACGGTCACCACCCTCGGGCACTTCCCCGTCTGGACCGGGCCTTACGCCAACAAGGAGAACAACAAGGGCTCGAACGTCGAGGAGGGGGTCACCGGGATCGTCCTCGATCCCGACTTCAAGACCAACCACTGGATGTACGTCCATTGGTCGCCGGCCAGCGCCAACGTTTTCCGCGTCTCCCGCTTTACGCTGGAAGGCGATAAGATCAACTTCGCCACCGAGAAGATCCTCCTGCAATTCGAGTCCCAGCGCGACTTGTGCTGCCATACCGGCGGCGCCATGATGTTCGACGCCTATGGGGACCTGTGGATCGCGCAGGGCGCCAATGGCGGCAACGTGACGGGCAAGATGGGAACCACCGCCCCGATCATCGGCATAAGCGAGACCGAGAAGTTCAAGAGCGAGGAGTGGGGAACCGCCAGCACCCACGGCATGCGCGGGAGCTTCCTGCGTATCCATCCGGACAACTCGGCCAAGGGATACAGCATCCCGGCGAACAATTTCGGCGAGTATTTCTACAAGCAGTCCAAGGATGCGAATTATCTGGACACCAGCAAGGTGCTTCCCGAGATTTACATCAAAGGCACCCGCAACAACTACAGCATGTCCCTGGACCCGGTCCGCCGTTGGGTCTTCTGGGGCGACGTGGGGCCGGATGAGATGACCGCGAAGCAGCGGGAGGAATACAATCTCCGCAAGACTCCCGGCTTCGAGGGATGGCCCTACTTCGTCGGCGACAACGTGAAGTACGCCGGGGATCACAACCCCGCCGCCCCGGTCAACAATTCCAAATGGAACACCGGCCTGACCACGCTTCCGCCCGCCCGCGCCACCACCGTCGTGCCGGACGCGTTCCGGAGCTCCAAGATGCGCACATCGCCCATCGCCGGTCCTTATTACCTGTACGACGGCGATTTGGCCTCTACGGTCAAGTTTCCGCCTCATTTCAACCGCAAGTGGTTCGTGACCGATTATACGGCCGGCCTCCTGTACGTGTTCGACGTCGATGCCGAGGGCACCCAGGTCACCTCCTTCCAGCCCTTCCTGAGCGGCAAGATTTTCAACGGTCCGGTGGAGTTCCGCCAAGGCCCAGACGGCGCGCTTTACATCGTGAACTACGGCTTCACGAACTTCGCCACGGGCAACAACACAAGCATAATGAAGATTTCATATACGGGATCCTGCCGTCCCTCCGACCTGAAGCTGGAGATCCCCGTCGGGCTGAACGAATCCCGCCTCGACATGCTCCCACGCCGTTCCGGATTCCTGATCAACCTGGGAGCCGGAAGCCTGGTGAAGGTGCCGGAAGGCATGAGCGGAATCGAATTGTATGAGATTACGGGCAAGCAGATCTGGTCCAAGCGCGGCCTTAAGAAAGGCGATACTTTCCGTCTGCCGGCGACTCTCGCCCGCGGCGCCTTGAAGTATCGCTGGATTTAGCCCGTCACTCCGCGTCCGGATCAAAAACCGAACCTTTGAGCACCGCCAGGGTGTCGTCAGGGGTGAAACCGCGATGGCCGAGGTATTCCTCTTCCGCGCGCGTCGAGTCCAGGCCTTCGAAAGTGGTCGAGGCGCTGGAACGGGAAAATATCTTCACGCCCCCCGCATACCATTCATAGGTCGGCGCGTCCCCGATCTTTCCCGTCCATACCCGGAATTTCCGGGCCGCTATCCGGCCGGTCGATCTCGCGAGGGTGTCCTCTCCCAGATAGGTTTTGGTCATATGCGCGAGGCCGGAGGGGTTACCCGGTGCGCGGTAATCCCACCCGAGGCCTCGAAGTAAAGTCGCCTTCATCGCCAAGACCTCATCGCGGAAATGGACACTGTCGAAGTCCATTCCCCGACCCGACCTCCTATCCGTTCCCGCGTTCGATCCCGACTCGGTTCCCGACTCCGTTCCTGCATCCGTTTCCGCGTCCGCCGTGCGCTTGAACGGGAACCTTCCCGTGGCGGGATCGCCTTCCTTAAGGGCCTTCACCGCCAGTCCGGAGGGGCCGGACAGCACCGCGTAGACGGAACGGTTCCTGACCAGGCCCAAATCGGTATTGAACAGGGCCAAGTCCTCCTCGACCAGGATGCGGTAGGCTGCGCCTGCTATGAGCGAGTCGCCGGTGATGCGGTAATGGATGAAATGCCTGGTGGAATCGTCCTGCGTACCATTCTCGTAAGCCGTGTAGCGGAGAAAGCGATACATCCATTGGTTGCCGATGGATAAGTCCGGCCGGATTCCGGGAGATTCCCCGGTTGCGGGGGGAATTCCCGTTTCGGTTTCGGTTTCGAACAGGCAGCCACAGAAGAGAAGCACGGCCAAGCCGGCGCAGAGTGGTTTGCAGGCGGAAAGCGCGGTGCGGGATTTAGGAGGCCAACCGAACATGCGGATAGGAATATACTATCCGCGACTATTAAGCCTTCAATCGAAGTCCGGCCGATCCTTCATTTTGCTTAGTATCTGCATGCTGCGCGAGGGATGGGCGCAATGCTTGATCCGTTCCTTGGCCATTTTGACATATTCGTTGCGGGTGCGGCATTTCGAACCCAGGCGCTTCCGCTTCTCCCCGCGATGCACGCTGTGGCGCTTGCAGCGCTGAGCCTGGTTTTCCGCGATGCAAATCCTGGAGATGGTGGTCATGTCGATGAGGCCGCGCAATCCGCCGCCGTTCTGCTGCACGCCGGTTTCGAATAGCCCGATCGAGGTGAGCCGTGAAGCCAATTTCACGGTGTCGATCATCTCCTGCCCCAGGGCGATTTGGTAGGAGTTGGGATTGATCCAAAGATCGACGTTGAAAAGCTGGCTGGTCGTGAACGGGATGTTGGTTTCTTCGTATTGGTCGAAGTCGACGCCGCCGTCGGAGCCGAATAGTTCGATGAAGACCTTGCTCGGGGACATGGTGTACCCGACGTTGACGAATACGTAATTGTCGTAATTGCCGTCGGGGCCTGCGTTGACGAAGAATAGCGCCCCGCTTTCCGCGAACTCGTTCTGCTTGGGACTGTTTAGGCCGAGGCGGTTGGAAAAGAGCAGCGAGGTGGAACTGTCCACCGGGATCGGGCAGGGGCTGATGAAATCGGCGGCGGCGGAAAAGGCGCCATCCTTTGCGAAGAACAGGCCGCCTTCGATCACCTTTTGATCATCCCCTCGCCATAGCGAGGAGTCGAAGGCGTTCCAGGGCTCGGTGATGATGTTCTGCTGGATGGCGCAGGCGGGGCGTTCAGTATCGCGCGGCTCCGAGGCCGAGATGGGGAAGGGCGCGTCGACGAAGGGACTGAGGGGGTCGCTGCATACGGCTTCGGCGTCCAGGATGCGCACGGTCACCGAGGGGAGGGAATTGTAGGTCCGCGATTGGGGTTGCACCGAGAGCACCTGGAAAGCGAGTTTGCCGAGATTAGGCCCTCGGATATCGCCGGAAAGGGGATCATAGCCCATCTTCACCTCGCCGTCCAACACGATCGCGCAGACTGAGCGGCCTTCCAGGCGGGCCAGGCCCGTGGCGCGCAGGGGAGTGAGGTTGGGGACCCGGTCGAGCAGGGTTTCCTTGTTTCCCTTGGCATCGGGAGAGCCGAGGCCCGGTCCGGCCTCAACGTAATTGCGCAGTCCGTCTCCCGTTTCGGGCCCGGCGCTTTTCCAGGCGATGCGTATCGCGGCCACGGCGAACCAGCCTTCGTCGCCGATGGAACCGGCGGGAAGGGTGACTTCCTGGCCGACCAGGTTGGCGTAAG
>JBDSIO010000314.1:0-12862 GCA_039917895.1 Fibrobacteria bacterium
TGGCCTCCGCTACCCCTTCTGCGGGGGCCCCGCCCCCGCAACACCCCCAGCCTCCTACTTCTGTACAAATCCGGAAGCCTGCGCGATGGTGATCACAAGACCTCCGTGACGCGGGTTATACGACAGGCCGGCGACTGTGCCTCGGCGGCGTCCAAGGCTGCTTATGCAAGCCCTGGCCGGATGCGCTGAGCTAAATCCCTATCCGGGCCACGGGTATGCCCGCCGCCAACCTGAAAAGACGCCGCTCTACCAGGTCTTCCAGCGGCATCTGCCCGCCTTTGAACGGATGTGGACGGACACCGAATCCGGCGGGTGCCTCCCGAAGTTCGTGACCGGGGGATTGCAAGGCTTCCTGCGCTGCGGCATCCTCGCCTACGGCTTCGCGCAGATGCATTGTGAGAGTTGCCGCAAGCGCCACCTCGTCGCCTTCAGTTGCAAGGGCCGGGGCTTCTGCCCTAGTTGCATGGGTCGCCGCATGAACGAGGGCGCGGCCAACCTGGTGGACCATGCGCTGCCCGAGGGGGTGCCACTGCGGCAATGGGTGCTCACATTGCCGTATCCCCTGCGCTACCCTCTGGCCTTCGAGGCGTGCCACTTGGGCAAGGTGTTGCGGCTATTCACGACTACTGTCTCTGCTTGGTACACCCGTGGCTTTCCCGGCAGCAAGACCGGATCGGTCACCGTCATCCAACGCGCGTCCTCCGACCTGCGGCTGAATCCACACTTCCACACCCTGTTTCTGGACGGAGCGTATCGACCCGGCAGCGAAGGGGAACACCCGGTCTTCGAGCCGGCGCCCAGACCCATCCAGGCAGACATCGAGGCCGTGGTCCAACGAGCCCGCAAACGGATTCTTCGGTACCTGTAAAAACAGGGCCTGGTCACCTTCGCCGCCGCGCCTGGGGACGGCGAGGTTAACGCGCAGGTCGATGTCACCCTGGGGGAATCTTCACCGGCGTTGGCCACCTTGATGGCTGCGGCTACGGTGGGCGCGGCGCCCGCGGGCCCCGCCCTGCGCCGCGCTCCGATATGGCTGTCGCCAAGCACCGAGGGCGGTCCCGAGCCCAAGGGCTATCTCTGCGCCCAGGATGCCGTGTTCAACCTGCATGCCGCCCGTCGGGTCGCTCCCAACGATAGTCAGGGTCGGGAGATGCTGTGCCGGTACATCCTTCGCCCTCCCTTCGCCAACGATCGCCTTCATCTTTTGGAGAATGGGACCGTAACACTGGACTTCAAGCATCCTTGGAAGGATGGCACCCGGAGCGTTGCCTTGGAGCCCAAGGCGTTGCTCGCGCGGCTTTCGGCCATCCTGCCGCCCCCGCGTCGGCATGTGACGGTGTACAGCGGGGTTTTGTCTTCAGGTAGCTCGTGGCGCAGCCTTGTGGTGCCGGGGTATAAGGAGGAGGCGAGCCAAGAAGGCCCGACTCCGCACCTTCAGCCTGTGGAGCCAATCCCTCAGGAGAATTTCTCCCCAACCTGAGCTGCCGTCGTCATTCCGCCCAATGGAGTAGTTTACGATCGTGGGGATTCCCTCGATGGTCCTCTTCCGGAATTCCGTGGTATCGACCCCGGTGCGCATTCACGTTGAATCGTAGACGCCTTCGGCTGGTTGCGCTGCTTATGAAGGAGGAAACCATCCAGACTTTACTTACCTGGTGAAATAGGGATGAAAAGGGCCTCGGATACGATCAAACACAAATTATCGCACAAATCTCTTGCCTGGCGCGTCAGAACCGGACATATCTTTGCTTTAAGCGCCTTGCCCATCGCGCCGAGTCACCCAAGCAAGGTCGGTAAACTGAGAAATTGCGGTCAATTGCTAAAGTGTGAGAGTTTTATCGAGGGGAAGAGTCATGTATCGAACTATTGTCGCCATGCTGGTTGCCGCCGCTTCCTGTGCCTGGGCGCAGCGTGTAACGTTTGAAAAGCTAGTGGGGCCAGAGGGCGGCCCGCTGAGCGCCATGGGGGTTTTCGGCGATACCCTGGTCGTAGCGCCCCAAGTCAATGCGGGCGTGGCGGGACCCTATTACTCGTGGGATGGAGGCAAGACCTGGGCGGTCGCGCAGATTCCTGCCGGATGGGAAAATACAACCGAGTTCGTCAAAGTGGAGAACCGGTTGTTCGCGTCGAGTTCGCCGGCAGGGCTGCTCGCCTCCAAGGATGGCGGAAAAAGCTGGGACACTTTGCCGGGCAAGCGAGGCTTCATCCGAATCAGTGTCATGGGAAAGCGGCTGATCGGGTTCGGGTATCCCGATGGGATCACCTATAGTGACGACCTTGGCGAAAGTTGGCAGAAGGCCACGGCGCCCTTCGACATCAACAAGTTAGATGCTCCGGAGTTCACCTCCATGGCCGTTTCGGGGACGAAAATCTATGCCGGCTTCACTGACGGGCGCATCTTCGAGAGCACCGATTTGGGGAAGCCCTGGAAGGTGTTTTTCGACAATGCGGAGCGGCGGAAGCACGACGAGTATTACATCGGGGTATGGTACCTTGCCATCGAAGGCGGCAACCTCTACTTCGTCGACGATGACACGTTGTCGCGTATATCCTTGTCCTCGGCCGCAGGCGTCAAGGCGGATCACTTCATGCCCTTGCCCGAGCGGGCCATCCTCTTTGGAGAGGAGGACAAGGTCTACATCGCGACCAATTACGTGGTTTATGCGTCCGCGGACAAGGGAAAGACCTGGGACGAACTGCCGGTGGGTACGCCGCCATGGGTCTACTCCATCGCATCAACGGGGAATCGGTTCCTGGTCTTGGCCAAAGGGGGGTTATACGCCTGCGACCGGGGGAAAAACACCTGGGACGCGATCCCGTTGACGGGACTCAGCTCGCGCTGGCTATGGTCCATGGGCAGGCTGGGGTCGGAATTGTTCTGGGTCGACGAGGAGCAGATTTCCGTTTCCTCGGACAAGGGGACGACCTGGCGTGAATCCCGTTTGATCAAGACCGGGCACAGCGGCGGGGGCCTGCAGTTCACCGGAGGCGAGCTCTTCTACTATTGGGATCAATACGATCGGGGCACCAAGGTATGGAAATCCATCTACTCTGAGTTGCCGACCGGGTTGACTTCCTTCGAAGGGGACAGCGCACGCTGGCTCGCCACGAACAACTATGGCCGCGTCATGCTGTCCCGCGACCATCGTAAAACCTGGACGGAGATCAAGCCTTGGGGCGCTCAACTATTTGGGACGCGCATCTACGCGATGGACGGAGACCTGCTCATCCTGGAATCCCGGGGCGGTAGCGCGGTGGTTTCCGCCGATTTCGGACTGACATGGAAATCCATCACGCTCCCAACCGGCAATGAATGGAGGTTGAGCCGCTTTCGCATCTCGGACGGCCGCATCTTCGCGGAGGCCAACGTCTTCTTTAACGGTAGGAACGTACCGCATCCCTACGTGTCCGATGACCAGGGAGCGACCTGGAAGGAGGTCGACTTCGGAATCGCGGCGCCCGAAGGCGAAATCGTCTCCTTGCAGGGCAGCATCATGTTCGCCCAAGCTGACAGAAAGCTTATGGGCAGCAAGGACGCGGGGCGCACCTGGACCCTCGCCGCGGACATTCCGCAGGAAGTAGGTCATCTCAATTCCGTCGGTCCTTTGCTGTATGCGCCCAGGGCCGCGGGCGGTTACTGGGCGGCGTTTCTAGAGGTGGAGAAGCCGATCGCATTAAGGCGCTCAGCGCGCGCGGAGGCTCCCGGCAGCGGTGCGCGCGGCCTGCGGAGCGGGTGGGTAGACTACATGGGCCGCGTGTTCGGCTTGGATGGGCGGGCTCCGAGGCTTCGCTGATTAGGCCGCTGGCCGGACACTCTTTCCCCCCCCTCGGGGCCTCTGACCGCAGTTTCCATGGGAATGTACCCATGCTCAACCGCAGCATCCATACACCCTTCATCAGGATAGGGATTCTCTCCTTGCCGGGGGGTTTTGGACGCGCCTATTTGAGACCCTTGTGGATTTCGTCAACATCCTCCCCAAAAGCGGGTGGGGCTCCCAGCCCTCCACTCCTGCATCCTTGTTCCCATCGGAACTCAAGTCCTCCTCCATACTTTCACATTCGGGCCTTCAGCCTGTTGAGAGCCTACTATGCCATCTGCTGATTACGATCAGCGAGGCCGAGACGAATTTCGGATACTGATTTAAGGGGGGAAAGCCTTCCCCTCGCTCCAGCCTCCTCGGGAACGAGCGCTACGCGCCCGCCCCTGCGGTGGCCTCCGCTACCCCTTCATGCGGGGGCTCCCGCCCCTGCAACACCCCGACCCCCCCCTCTATTCACAGATCTGGAGGAAAACGCGATGGGGATCTCAAGTCTGCCGTGACTCGGGTTATATGACGGGCCGGCGGCCGTGCCTCGGTGGCGTCCAATGCAAGGCATACGATAGCGATGGATTAGATGCGCGGTGCAGGAGAAGGCGCGTTCGCATGATTACCCCCCACCGAAAAGGACGCGTGAAACCGAATACCCAAGATGGTCGCGAGCTTCGAAGGTACAAGCGCAGATGGAAAATCGAGCGCGTCTTTGCCTGGATGAAAAACTTCCGCCGACTATGCAATAGATGGGAGTATAAGTCCGTGAATTTCCTTGGCTTCGCTAAGCTTGCCGCAATAGTGATTTTGATGAGGAACTAATTTTGAGATGGCTAGTAGGATCTTCTCAGGTCTTACCCCCACCTTCCGAAGGAAGCCGTGCCCGCATCCTTCGCGTTCGAATGTGCATCGAATCAAGGCAAGACTATTATTCTTTTCTCGTGGGAATTTCCGGCCCAAAAGTCCAAGACATAGACTCCCGCCTTAACACGTGAGCCCGTCGCATTTAGCAAATGTCTCCCCTCGTCCATGCTCCGGTCCGAAAGGACTGAGGCTGTCTTGCCGTCCAAGCCGTACAATGCCACCCGGACGCGCTTAGGAGACGCGAGGTCGAAAATGATTTCCCCCCGCGCGAACTGGAACAGGGACCGGGGCCGGGAGTTGGATAACCGCTTGATCGGATTTGACTGCTGACCGCCATCCATGGTGTTCAGGATTAGACCGTTCTGGCCCACGAACCACGCCATCTCCGGCATTGGCGCGTGAATGGCTTGTATGTTGGCAAGGGAGGGATAGGAATGAAGCACCCAGGTTACCCCGCCATCAGAGGTCTTGTAGATAGCGCCAGCATCCCCCGCAATCCAGCCGATTCTGGAATTAGCGAAACGGACGATGGGGGCGCTTACAGGCAATTTCCGCGCGGTCCAGTGGGCGCCACCGTCGCTGGTCGAAGCGAGGTAACCGGTGGTTACAGTCGGGCATCCGGGATGGTTACATAATATGGAACGGGTAAGGTATGACGCGAAACCGGTATCCGGACCGATGAACTGGAAAGAAGTCAGATTTCCATCGTCGACCGGTGCGATCACGGCTTGCTCTGTCCAGCTGGTTCCTCCATCGCTTGTCTTCCAAATGGAGTTTCCGCCCAACGCCATGCCTAGCAAGGAATCTTGGAATTGCATCTGGCGGAATCCCTCACGCTCCCCGAGTCCGGGCTTTTTGCTCCAATTTGCTCCCCTGTCCCGGGTCATGAGCAGAACACCCGGGAAGCCGCTCACCCAACCGATTTCCGCATCCAGAAAATAGGCCGACGAAAAGTTCATACCGGGGAACGACTTGGAGGTCCAAGACTCGCCTCCGTCAAGGGTATTCAGGACAACAGCAATCGGATCCTCCGAAAAGGTTTGTCCCACGACGTACCCCGTACGACTGTTTGGGAATGTGAGCCCCTTAATCCAAATCCCCGGATTTTCCCACTGGGTTTCCCAATGCATGCCATCCCGGGTATGGCCGATGAGATGCCTACCGGCTACCCAACCCATGGAGTCCCCCACGAAAGATATCGCTATCAAATCATCGATCACGCCTTGGTTAAGGGAATGCCAGGTCGCGCCGCCATCTCGCGTAGCATAGATCCGCTGACCATTGGCCAGCCAGCCGTAACGGGCATCACGGAACTGGATTGTTCCGGAAATAGGCATTTTCCCAACCATGCTCCATTTGACGCCTGCGTTAGTGGTCTTAAGGAGGCTGTCGCCGATGGTTGCGAATCCGGTGTTCGCATCCAAGAACCGGAAACTGATGATGCGGCTCGAGTCGTTGGCAAGAATCTCTTGCCAGCTTAGCCCTCCATCCCGGGTTTGCAGTAATCCCCAGCTTACCGGACCTGTCGGCGTACTTATGGCCATCCACCCGATCAACGGCGTAACGAACTGGATGGCACTGACCACATTCCATGAAAATCTCGATGGAATCGAGGGGTTTATCGGGGTCCAAGTGTTCCCGGCGTCGATGGTCGAATAGAATCCCTTTTCGCCAGCCACCCACCCTCTATGAGAATCGATGAAATGGACGCCGTTCAACTCTCTGTAGATATCATCCGGGCCGGCCTTCGGACCTTGGGCCTCCCAAGTTTTGCCGCCATCTGTGGTTCGAATGATGCATCGACCTAGGCTATCCACCGACGTACCCACGACCCAGCCGGTATCGCGGCTCGGGAAACTTACGGCATTGAACATCACGCCGGTAAAATCAGTACCAGCGGTGTTTTTCCAGAGTGACCCACCATCTTCGGTTTTGAACAATGAACCGCTATAGCCGACGGCCCACCCCATCCGTGCGTCCAGGAATTGCAACGCCGTGAATTTAGCGGTGGTGCCGGTAGGTTGGACCGTCCAACTGGCCCCTCCGTCCTTGCTCGCCACGACGGTACCTAGTTCACCTACGGCATATCCTACGTTGGAATCCGGTATTGCGACCGCGGTGAGACCGTATTCGATGGGAAATGGGCTTTGCTTGAGCCATTCCGCCCGAACCGGATTCTGGGCCATCCCAATAACTATGAGAATCGAAATTCCAAAAAACTGAATCGACATGTCTCCCTTTAATTCGGGCTCAGGTTTCCACAGCCGGCGCTGCACCGTAAACAAGGGCGAGCTTTGGTAAAGACCGCGCTTGAAACATACGCCCTGACATCCCATTTCACAATCGGATATTTTTATCGATTCCCACCAGTAGGTTTGGGCCATCGCCTGATTCTATCGAAAGGGCGTCCGACAGCAACGGAACGCGTTCGCGATGGACCCACCATCCATAACGATGTCAGTCAAAGCTACTTTCTCTGAATCCTCGTCGTTCCAAGGAAAACGATGGACTAACGGGTATTTGTAAAACGCCCAACCAAGCCTAATCGTTCGACCAAATACCCCAGGATGCCGCGTTCAACCTGCATGCCGCACGTCGGGTCGCTCCCAACGATAGTCAGGGTCGGGAAATGCTGTGCCGGTACATCCTTCGCCCTCCCTTCGCCAACGATCGCCTTCATCTGATGGAGAATGGGACCGTGACCGGGCGCGAAACGCGCCTTGGACTTCAAGCGTCTTTGGAAGGATGGCACCCGGAGCGTTGCCTTGGAGCCCAAGGCCTCGGATTGGGCCAGGCCCAATCCGCGCTCTCGCGGCTTTCGGCCATCGTGCCGCCCCCGCGTCGGCATGTGACGGTGTACAGCGGGGTTTTGTCTTCAGGTAGCTCGTGGCGCAGCCTTGTGGTGCCGGGGTATAAGGAGGAGGCGAGCCCAGAAGATCCGACTCCGCACCTTCAGCCTGTGGAGCCCGTCCAGCCATCCTTGGCCAGGAAGGAAAACCGAACGGGAAAAACGACTATAGGGAGTCGGTACATCCCGTGGAACGAATTACTCAGGCGAACCTTCGGCAGCGAAGGGGTGTGCCCGGACTGCGGGGGAAGGCTTCGATTGGTGGCCTTGGTGAAAACGGAGGCCATCATTCGGTTGCTCTTGGCGGCGTTGCATTTGCCTTCGACCCTGTCGACAGGTCCGCCGAAAGATGTTGCGACCGAGCACCCTCCCGAGGAAGAGCGTTTGGATTGGAGCGGGGAGGTGGGGGAGGCCGATTAGGTGGATTGAAATGGGGAGACCCTGCGGGGGATAGGGAAAGGCATGCCCGGAGTTGGAAATACGAGCATATCAGAGAGCGGCGGCCGTGGCGACGGAAAGTCCACTGCTGGAAAATGCCGAGGTGGGCGGCCTGCCTGCAATGCCGGTTCCCGGTCCAGTCGGCGCTGCGGAAACGAAACCAGGCGGTCGCCGTTACATCCCATGGTATGAGTTGTTGAGGCGGACCTGACCCAAGGGGTTTAGCGAGGAGGTGGTGTGCCCGGATTGTGGCGGTAAGCTTCGACTGATTGCGCTGGTGAAGAAGGAGGAGACAATACAGGGCGGAAGGGTGAAGTGTACCCTGGCGTGAATGGGGCGCCAATTTTGGGGGTGGGAAACGGGGTAAAGGCTTGGGAAAGGGGGGAGTGGGACTGGAATGGAGGGGTTCGGGATGGGGGAGCTCGAGGGTGGGGGCCCTGGCTATTGACGGAAAAGGGGGTTCGATTTACCTATGCGCCCATCGTGTCCGGCAGCCATGGCGTGTACTTATATGGATGCCATTACTGACAAGGAACCCGTTACCGCTAGTGGATCCGGCGCCCGGAAGCATCCGATCCGTCCGTGGATTCCGATCCGTTCCGCCAGAATATTCCCTGGCGGCTTCCGTTGCCCGGCCCGATCCTCGACCAACCGGTTTCCTCCGTAAATGAACGGCCCGACCGTAGTCCCGTCAGGCCCCCGGAAAACTCGTACGCCCCGATATCCGGCGAACTTCCGTTCGGAACGGAGATGCCCGCCAGATCTGCGGCATACCCCAGTGCCGCGCCGGCATCGATGGCCGGGCTGCCGGCCTTGATCCGGTAGTCGCCATTCTCGGCGCAAGTGCCGGGCGAGGTCAACAGCGGATCCTTGCCGATGATGTCCTGCGCGGAGGCCGTGAAATTCTTGTCGAAGAAGGCCGTGCCGAGGTGGAAAACCAGGTTATGGTCCTCGACGGGCGCTGTGACGTTCCAAAGGATCCGATCCGCGTTATGCACATAGAACAGGTTGTTGCGCATGGTGAATACGCCCGGAGGCGATGCCGCCTGCCAGGCGATGCAGGTCCAGATCTTCTCGCCGGGACAATCGTGGACGACCAGGGTATTGTTCTCGAACCGGTAATCCGTAAGCTTGACCGTATAATCCCCGCTGTTGTTCACGAACAGGAAGGACAGGCCGAAGCAATCCGCCAATTCATTGTAGGCCACCCGCACCGCCTCCACGGCGAAGCCCTTGCCGCCGATTTCGAAAAAACCGGAACAACGGTAGGCGGAATTATGGTGGATGTAGATGTTGCGGATGTCCTTGTCGGCCCAGATCTCCACCGCCCCGCCGTCCACCCCGTAATCCGCGCTGGGGGCCACGCAGCGGATGAAGCGGCAGAAGGCGACTTCGTTGTCCGAATTTGACAAGACCACGCCCACGGCGCCGTAATCGTCATTGTCGTTGAGGCTTTTCGGCGTATTCACGACGATATGCAGATCGTGGAAATGGCTTTTGGTCACCAGACCGTACCGGCCCGTCATATTCACCCCGATCCCGCAGTCCGTGATCTCCAGATTGCTTAGGCCGATATGGTCCGCGCCGGAGGATATGTTGATGCCGACCTGGAAGACATTGCGGACGAGCAGGTTTTCGACCCGGATCCAACCCGCGGAAAGATTGATGGCGTTGGCGGTGCCGGCCGCGGGATTCTCGAATACTGGCCGGGCGCCTGTTCCGTAATCGGTGACGACGATGGGATTGTTCTCGGCACCGGCGATCTTCAAATTGAGCTGACCGGTCCAGGCGCCGCCGCATTTGAATTGCAGGGAATCCCCGGGCTTGAGAGCGGCCTTATTGGCTTGCGCCAAGGATTTCCAGGCCAGATCCGCCGTCTGGCCCGTGGCTAGATCCGAACCGTTTTGGCTATCGACAAAATAGGAAGCCGCCATGGCGGGTAAGGCCGCCATGAGAACCAAGGCCGTAAACCTACCTTTGATCATCCGTACCGAATCCATATTTGCCGCTCCCCGCCCAATCACCCAGGCGTAACCTAATTCCGGCCGGGAAGGCGCGCAGTGAGCATAGGTAAATCAAACGCATTTTTCATAGCCGGAACCCCGCGCATGCCGTTCGAGGCCGATGCCAGCCCTGAGTCCAAGGGTTACCTGTGCGCCCAGGTCGGGGCGTTCAACCTGCACGCCGCCCGCCGAGTCTTGCCCAACGACAAGCAGGGGAAGGAAATGCTGTGCCAGTACATCTTGCGCCCCAGGCCCTCATCTCGCGCATGGCCGCCCTAGTGCCGCCGCCCCGTCGGCATGTGACGGTCTATGCGGGGGGGGGTGGGGGGCATCGAACAGCCCGGGGCGCAGGCTGATCATCCCGAAGGCGGTGGTGGCCGTGGTGACGGAAAGTCCGCTGCTGGAAAATGCCGAGGTGGGCGGCCTGCCTGCAATGCCGGTCCCAGTCTAGCCCGCGCTGCGGAAACGAAACCGGAACCGAAACCGAAACCAGGCGGTCGTCGTGGGAAACGGGGTAAGGCTCCTATGAGCAAATCACCTTTGGATGGTCTCAGTCATGATTACCTGACCCGCCGTTCGCATGGATACGAAATAGGTTCCGTGGGTCAAGAAACCGATATCGAGTCTGATCATGTCCCGATTGGGTTCGCGGGACAAAACTGTTTTTCCGTTGATATCGGCAATCCGCACCGAAGCGATATTTTCATCGGCAACTATCGCGAGCATTCCCTGGGCAGAAAGGTTCATAGTCGGATCCCGATGCGCCCTATCCACGGGTAGCGAGACGGGAGTCACTTCAAACTGGGGTCCGAGGGCTGCGGCCAATGGAGCAACCTCGGCGTTACTTGACAATTCGGCAATTCCTGTGGCTACCAACTTGGCGATCTCGGTCGCGCCCTTTGAATTGAAATGAGTATTGCCGCCGCTGAAGTAATTATCCTGAAGAAATTTCTGTCCAAGGCTTTTATACAATGCTGCCGATTTTTTTTCGAGGTCGATAAAAGGCACATCAAGTGCGTTTACCACCCGGAGCATGGCTCCACGGTAATCGTTCACCCCGATGGTGAAGCGTTCATTTAATTCCGAACCTTTCCAATCGTTTTGACAGACGGTGGATGCAAGAATCGGAATAACGCCTTTAGCTCGACCTTCCGTAACATATTGAGAAAGATATTTCCTGAATCCAGCCGTGTCAGTATGGCGTTCCGCTACGGAACCAGCATCGTTGGTGCCGAACGAAATAATCAAAAAGTCGCCCTTTTGCAAAAGAGCCTTCACCGAAGTCCAGTGTCCATCTTCGATAAAACTGCGTGAACTACGTCCACCAATGGATTTGTTGATGACCGTTGCCGCGCCAGGCTTGAAATACATTTCGAGTTTCTGGCCCCACCCTTTTAAAGGATCCGATTCCGTATAGGTATAGGCCGTCGAATCGCCTATGATCACGATGCGCACTGATGCGGCTTGGATTGCGGCCCAAGTCATGGTGGCGAAAATCGATATCGTGCTAAGGATTAAAATGGATTTCCTTAACGATTTTATATTCCGCGGATTTCCACTGTACATCTTGATGTCTGATTTTGATTTCATATAACCCTTCATCCTTGGTCTTGATAGACCATAATTAAGTTAACGCCAACTAGGGCTCTATGCTTACGGCTATATGGCCCAAAGCCCAATTCTTAGGTCAAAATGGCCTCACGTGAAAACCCGGTCCGCACCTCCCTTGGGAAGAGGACGCGGTCAGCGCAACTCCGAGCATAGCACAAGCCAGGATGAGACTCCGGCGGGGAGACAAGGCGGAGATGGATTTTCTGCTTGGGATCATGCGGGTCACTCCAGTGGTTTCCGGGACGGTCCTGAGCTTGGGGGCCGACCCCCTTTCCGCCGATGGCCCAAGGAAAAGCTTGCCACCCTACTGGGAGGGTTTCCGTGTCCGCGCCCCCGCTCGATGGGCCTAATGCGTCTGCGTGTTACCTGCTGGGTATAGGGATGGCTTTGGTCACGACCTGCCTGAAGAGGCCGTCGGCCGAGCCCTGACCCAGGCGTCGTCCGGCCAAATCGAAGATCAGCGCCTCCGGCATGGCGATGGCGGACTTGGAAACGGCCGAGGCGGGGGAGATGCGGATGGCCGTGGTACCTTCGAATTCGAAGGCGCCCAGATCCGGGGCCGAGCCCTTGAACGCGAGCTTGACGTCCACGCCTTTGTCGATCAGCTTGCTGTTGGGGGACGGGCGCATGAGCTTGATGTCGGGAAGGCTGCCGTCGGCCTTACGCGGTCCCAGGATGCCTCCGGGGCCGAACATGCCCGCGGTGTCGACGCTCAGGAAATCCGCGGCCGTTAAAGTCAGGCCGGAGATGTTCCAGGAATTATTGACGGCATCGGCGCCGTTGGCGTTCGAGGTTGCCGTTCCCCCGAAGGATACGTTGTTGCGCCAGGTGCCCATGCCCACGTCCCCGCTTTTGTAACCGAGCATGTTGTAATTGGCGGACCGGTTGTTGAAGGAGGTATTGTTGTAGTAGAAGCCGTTGCCGGGCTGATGGTTGTGGTAGAATCCCGCGGCCTTGTTCAGAAACCCCATGCAATTTTGGACCGTATGTACGGGCATGGGGTTGGGCTGGCCGTCGGGAGGATTCCCCCATCCGCCCACCTTGAAGCCGTTGCCGTTTCCGGAAGCGGCCGCGACGAAGGTGCCGGGCTTGTATCCACTCAGGGCCATCCAGCAATTATCCAGGACCACGGCCACGCCTTGGGAAATGCAATCGAAGCCGTCATCGGAATTCCACCAAGCTCGGCAACCCCGGTAGACCGTACTGGGGCCGGACTTCTGATAATGGAGCCCGAACCCGTCCGCGTTCTGGCCTTCGCCCTTGGAGGAGATAGGATCGAAATTGTGGTG
>JBDSIO010000315.1:0-2496 GCA_039917895.1 Fibrobacteria bacterium
CTCGGGTTCAAAAAGCTCGTATCCCACGGCGCGTCTGCTTCCGTGAATTTCGCTTCCACATCCGTATCCGCGATACCGGCAAGTTGCAGCAACGGCCCGTTGAGGCCGATGCTGCATGCCGTTTGGGCGAACAGTCCCAATAACAGGCCTGTCGAATCGATTTCCAGGACGGGCGTGGCCAGGATCAGATCCTGAGGCGGGGGATCGCTGGCGTAAAGGGGGCCGGCCCCGTTAACAACTACCAGCGGTTGCGCGGCGCCTTGGCTGGCTCTTTCCGAAACAGCGGCCCGGAACAATTCCCTTTGCCGCACCGGGTCAAGATTCTGCCATAGGAAAAGCCTGGTCTTTTCCGGGGTTACGCCTTTGGACGACAAGCGTGCGCCGGCTTCCCGCAAATTTTCCGGATTCGCCGTGAGTCGGCTCCATTTCGGGACGATAGGCTGATCGGTAGCATCCCAAAGCCGCAGGACCTGCAAAACCCGGCGAAGGTGATTGGGCGGATCTGAGGCATTCAGGCTAAGGTTGGCGAAGTGCGGGGGCGCATCCCCGGAAACCTGGACCCGGATGGGGGCCGAAGCCGATCGCAGCAGGAACTGCATCAAAGGTGGTGTTTCGCTGCGGAGATTGAGGGAAATATCGGCTTGAAAGCCGGCGGCGGTCTTGACCAGTACCTGGAAATGCGGTTCCCCCCAATGGAATTCCATCGGACGCACGGCCAAGGCGCGATCGGGACCGTACAAGGATGAGATGAAACCGGCCGAATCCTGGGGCACCAGGAACATGAACTCGGTTTTGGGAAGGGCCTGGACCAGGGATTGCACTACCGGAAAGGCGATCAGGATTTCCTGAAAATCTTCCGGAAGGGCGATCAGTACCCGGCGAAGGTTGGAAAGGGATTTTCCCAGTTGAAAAGGCGCATCAAAGCGCTGCCCGCCCGACTTCAATGTGAGGTATTTCCACAGGTGCCTGGGGGGCAGGTAATTGAGGGCCTTATATGGCCAGCGTATCCCGATTCCGGGGGCGCGGCCTAGATTTATGCGAGGCATATGTCTTATACTAGGAAAGATAATTCCAGAAGGATTGAATATCAGCTACGCTAGCCCCAATATAAGGTCCGGCACCCGCGCATGATCGCATTCCTTAACGTCCTGCAAATCGTTCCCGCTTTGCTGCTGATCCTGGTGGGGGGGCCTATGCTCCCGGTTATGGCCTCCGGGCACTACGAAGCGGTCCTGATAAGCGTGCTTGTGTGCGAGGCGGTATTGTTCCTTTTCCTGACCCGGGCGACCGACACCCAATACCGGATGGCCAGCTTCGCCCAGGCATTGTGGTTGTTCGCCTTCTCCTGGACGGCCATCAATCTCTTGGGCGGGGTGCAGTACCGCCTTAACCTGGCAATCGCCTTTGCGACCGCGGCGTTGATCGGCACCCAATCCCATCCCGTGCATTCCGTTTATATCATCCTCCTTACCATCGGCGGCGCGGGGGCGGTGGTGGCCAACCGGCTTTTCGGCTTCCTGCCGGGAACCCGTCCCTCCACGGTGCAGAATATTCCGGAATTCGTGTTTTCCATCTTTTTCCCCGTGCTCAGCGTATTGCTGTTCCAGATCGTGCTGCTGGGCTTCAAACGCGGTAGACCGGTAAAAGCGCAGCCCGCACCTCTTCACGAAGCCGCAAAACCCTCGCCGAAGGACGAGCGTCCGACGCCCACCGGATCGGTGATCATGACCATGGACGGGGAGATTGTGGATCCGAGCCAAGCGTCCAAAGAGAGCCACGCCACCCAATATTTCAACCGGGTCTATCTCGCGAACCAGGGTGATCAGGCCTTGAAGGACATGAAGGACATCCTCAACACGGTCGTCTACTTCATGAGCCGCAACTTCAAGGCCTACACTTCGCTAGGGTTCCTGGTTTCGGAACTGGGCGACAAGCTCACGCTGAACGCGGTGGTGACCAAGAGCCGTAACCTGAATTACGAATGCGTCATCGAGTTCGGCCAAGGCGTAATCGGCTCGGCGGTGAACAAGCCCGCCGGGTTCATCACCGGCAACTTGCGGTCATATACCGGGGAGCTGGAGTATTACACGGAGCAGGAAAACATCAACTCCATGATGATCATGCGGGTGATGGACAACCAGAGCAAGCGCATCCAGGGACTATTGGTTGTCGACTCCGAAAACATGCGCGCCTTCACCGATGAGCATAAGGAACTGATGTACCGGTTCACGCAAATCGCTTCGGCCATGATCACCTCCGCCAAACTCACCTACCAGATGAACAAGGTTGCCATCCAGGCTGATCTGCAATATGAAATCGCCAAGAAGCTTTCCGAATCGCTCAAGGTCGAAGAAGTCATCGACGTCCTTACGCAGTCACTGATGCGCACCTTCGAGCATGATCGGCTCGTCATCATCGCCTACAACTCCGCCACCGCCAAAGGGGCCGTCTGGCGAATCATCGGCGATCCCGGCAACATCACCGAGGGCATGGAAT
>JBDSIO010000316.1:0-3478 GCA_039917895.1 Fibrobacteria bacterium
TCGTCATCTTTCCACGCCGTCCTCCGAGGCGGGTTTCTCCGGTCCGCGTCAGCGTGGGAAGCTCATCGGTCTTGAGCATGTCATTATGGCGCATGGAAGGCGGAAGCAGATTGTAGGCCGTAAGGCCCGTGAGGTTTCTCGGCGCAGTGATCACGGCTACCTTGATGGAACCCGTTGTTTCCGAGGGGTGACGCGACTTGGGCTTGGAGGCCTGCTGCCCGGGAGTGCCGGGCTTGGGCGGATGCTTAGCGATTTTCTTTTTGAAGTCGCTGATTTTGCTGTGATAGGCTTCATCGGGAATGAGGCCCCTAACGCTGACGCGGACGGGATCGTGCTTCGGATCGCGGGGTGTATCCACGTACAAAATGGGAGGGATTAATCCCGGTTCCAAGGTCAGGGCGAGCGCGAAAAAAGCGATTCCGAACACGGAGCCCGACCCCAGGCTGCCGAACAAACGCTTATCGCTTTCTATGTCCAGCCGTTCTTCCATCGGGCTCAACTTCGGCTTTTTGAAAAATGCCAATATGTTCTCACCAGACATGCGAGGTCCTCCGGGGGTAAAGGTGGTTTAAAGACCAAATGGCGAATTGTGGGATGGCACTGTCGCGGTGGCGCAGTCACGGAATCCTGGGAGTTACCCCCTTGGAAACCGGTACGAAACGTTCCGCTCCTCCACAATATATCATGGCCGCCTGGCGGACGCCCGGTCTTTCGTCACTTTAATTTTAGGCTTCCGTAAAAAGAGTAGCCTGCCTCCGAGGCCAATAACCAGCGGGCCCGGAGGAGATCCATCGGCGCCGACGCGAAATGCCGGCAATTATAGCGCCGCCGCAATCCCGGTGGGATAATGAAGGCGCCAGGGAGGTTGCCATGTATGGATACCCATTCGCGTGCAGAAGCTTTGCCGTGCTCGCGGGAATGGCTGCCACGGTTTTCGGTCTGGAATCAGCCGATCTCTCAGGCATCCCGATCTTCCCCGCCGACAACTATTGGCATTGGGACATTTCGAAATTTCCCGTGCACCCCAACTCCGCCAATCTGGTGGCTTCGGCCGGGAACGGAACATCCCTGCATCCGGATTTCGGATCAAAGCTCGATGGCATCCCCTTCGGCATCCCGTACATCCTGGTCGACAAGAACCAGCCCAAGGTCCCCGTCAACTTCACCTTGTACGATGACGAAAGCGATCCGGGACCTTATCCCATTCCCTTGAATGCGCCCATCGAAGGCGGCAATCCCAACGCGGGCGATCGTCATGTGTTGGCCGTGGACAAGGACGCCAAGCTGCTTTACGAACTCTATGTGGCGCAGCCGCAAAGCGCTTCGTGGAATGCCGGATGCGGAGCGAAATTCGATCTCACTTCCAATGAATTGCGGCATGACGGATGGACCTCGGCGGACGCGGCAGGCCTGCCCATCCTACCGGGGTTGGTGCGCTACGACGAGATCGCCCGCGGCGTAATCGACCACGCCATCCGCCTCACCGTGGAGGTGACGCGGAAGAGTTACATCTGGCCGGCGCGGCACCAGGCAGGATCCACCACCAGCATGAACGCGCCTCCCATGGGCCAACGTTATCGCCTCAAGGCCTCCTTCGATACCGCCGGCTATTCCCGCGCCGCCAAGGTCGTGCTGGTCGCGCTCAAAAAGTACGGCATGATCCTGGCGGACAACGGAAGCAACTGGTATATCTCCGGCGCGCCCGACGATCGCATGCCCGACAACGAGATTAACGGACTGAAGCAGGTGAAAGGCGGCGATTTCGAGGCGGTGCAGAGCCTGGATGACAAAGGAAGTCCCTTGACACCGGGCTCGGGAATCGTCCCGCGCCTTGGCCTTGCGGGACTGGGGCTGAACGGGAATAAGGATCGGACCCATTATACGCTGAGCGGTCGTCGCATCCCGTGGTTGAGCATGGTTTCGGTCCAATGGCTTGCGCCTGGTCTCTAGGCCAGCGACGCGGTCGGCATCGGGGCGGCAAGCCAACGGCGCGCACCGGATGCGAACCGGAAATCAAATCCGGCCGTCCCACTCCTCCATGAAGCGATCGAGGAACTCCCGCATGAAACGGTGCCGCTCCTCCGCGATGGCGCGGCCCATGGACGTGTTCATGCGGTCCTTGAGCAGGAAAAGCTTTTCGTGGAAATGGTTCGCGCTGGTGGACTTGCCTCCGCGATAAGCTTTCTGATCCAGGCCTACTCGGGGAAGCAGAGCGGGATCGTGCATGGGATGGCCCTGGCTGCCCCCGTAGGCGAAAGTGCGCGCGATGCCTATCGCACCCAGGGCGTCGAGCCGATCGGCGTCCTGCACGGCCTGCAGTTCCGGGGATTTGGGACCGGCTTGGCCATCGAGTTCTTTTCCGAAGGATACGCGTTCCAGCACGTCTTCGAGGCGCGCGCGGAAGTCCCGCGGCAAGCCGCACCCGTCCAGGAATTCCGTCAGTGCGCGCAGCCCGGACTCGGGAGTATCGTTCAATTTGGGATCGGCCACATCGTGGAGCAAGGCCCCGAGTTCGACCAGGTAAGGATCGGCGCCGGCTTCCGGGGCGATGCGCAGCGCAAGAACGCGCACGCGATGGATATGGTGGAAATCGTGGCCGCAGGCGTTGGCTTCCAGGCGGGCGCGCACAAAGGCTTCGGCGCGGGATATAATGGCAGTCGGGTCGGCGGGGGTGACGGGGGTGACGGGGGCCGTGGGAAGCGCGCGGTTCCCATGGCCATCAGGACCGACCGGTGTTTCTGGCGTTGTAGTCATGCCGGCAAAGATAGCCAATGGCCGCACCGGAAATCACCTAAAAGGGTCGGAAAGCCCTCCCTAGCGGCCTAGCGGTCCGGGTCCTGGAATTTCGGAATGATTCACCCGTACCATTTCCGGGGGCGAATTGCTAGAATATCAAGTACTCCAGGCGTTACATCGAAGGGGATTTCCATGGGCTACAAGGGCAAAGGCAATTACGACGAGCGCGATAAGCTGTTCCAGCAAAGCTTCGACGGCAAACCCGTAAACCGCCAGGAAGTGAAGAAGAACCTCGACAACCTGTTCGGCAGCGGGCCCAAGCAGGCGCAGGAAGCGCGTTGCGCCAACGGGCATACCTGGATCCGGGATTTCGATCGAAAGACCAAGTGCGCCTATTGCAAGACCGCTAAGCCATTGGACGCTTAAGCTGCTGGACGCCTAACCCCGGTGGAATGATCCGCTTGCGGTTTCCGCTTGAAACAATGGGTCCATGCGCCCGTTCGCTTGATTACCCTTCCCTAAAGACATATCTTGGCCCACATGGCCCTGGTTTCCGTCAATCCCGCCGACGATCGCATTCTCGCCGAACATCCCGAACTGGACGATACCGCCCTCCGCGCCGCTTTGGATCAAAGCCATGCGGCTTTCCTGGCCTGGCGCCGCACCACGTTCGCGGAGCGAGCGTCCCGGATGCGCGCTACCGCGGCTTTGCTCCGTTCCGGAGCCGCCCGCTACGCGTCCC
>JBDSIO010000317.1:0-15971 GCA_039917895.1 Fibrobacteria bacterium
GATAGGGCGGCCATGATTTTCGCGAATCGGCTCATGGGGAATCTCCGGAGAAGTTGCTAATGACGGGAATGATAATGCGCTATTTGACGCGGATGCGGGTGCCGGCCCTGAGAATAGAGGGCATGCGGCCGTTGAGGTCCTTGAGCTTTTGCACGGTGCTGCGGTATCTGACGGAGATGTCCCATAGGTTGTCGCCGTCCTTGACCACGTAGTACTGCTTTTCGTCTTTCAGCCCGGGTTCCGAAGGGGAGATGAATCCGGCGGCCGCAAACTGGACCCTGGGAGTCGGGACGCCCTTGGACATGGGTGCGCCCGAGCCTTCTTCGGCGTCCTTTTCGACGTCAGCTTCAGCGCGTGTATCCAGAGCCAGGCGTTCCGGTTCGTTCGCGGTCTTGGAAGCCAGGTACTTGAGTTTCTGGCCGGTCCGGATGCGGTTGCCGTTGAGGCCGTTCCAGTGGCGGAGATCGTCTTCGCCGACACCCAGCGCGCGGGAGATGGAGTAAATGCTCTCCCCCGCCTCGATGGTATGCACGCCGAATTTGCCCGCTGCCGGTTCCGCGACCGTGCGCGCGCCGTCGCCGGCTGCCTGGGGTCTTTTGGGTTCGGGAGCTTCGATGTCCTCGGTCTTGACCGGCTTGTCCTCGTCAGCAGCCTTGACCCCACGTTTGTCGCGCGCCACCAGCGCCACGGCAGGCTCGCTGTGGCTCTCCGCCTCGTCGCCGGCGGATCCCGCCTGCGCTTTGCCGGTGAGGCGCAGCTTGAGTCCAGGGCGGATCAGCGACCCGCGTTTCATATTGTTGGCGGCCAGCAGAGCCGAAACCGTGGTGCCGAACCGGCGCGCGATATCGAACAGGTTGTCGCCCGGACGCACCTTGTAGGTTCCGCCCTTGAATTTCGTCTCCCGGGTGGCGACTTCGGCAACGTCCTGCTCCAGGTATTTGCCCGCGTCTTGCGGCGCCAACGGGATGAGCAGGCTTTGGCCCCGGCCCAGGCGGTTCCCCTTGATCTTGTTGGTGGCCTTGATGGCTGCCACGGAAACCCTGTATTTGGCGGCGATGCCGGATATGTTCTCGCCCTTGGCCACGATGTGGTGGCGCCAGTTGACCAACTGGGTCTTGTCGAGCCTATCGTAGGCCGAAGCGAAGGCGTCACGCGTGCCGTCGGGGAGGTACAGAGTATGCGCCACCCGGTTGGGCGGGGTGCACCACCGGCGCAGGGAAGGATTCAGGGATAGGATGGTATCTTCGCTCACCCCTGCCGACTTGGCGATGGTGGCGATGGTGAGGCAATGGCTGACTGTAATCGTATCGAAGGCGATGGGCGCTTCGGGCTCATCGATCTTGAAGCCGTATCGCTCGGGATTGTGGCCGATGATCATGGCCGCGAGGATTTTCGGGACATAGAAACGCGTTTCCTTGGGTAAAGGCATGTCCCAAAACCCGCGGTTGGAATCCTGGTTCAGCATCCGGCGGACTCGGCCTTCGCCGCAATTGTAGGCCGCCATGGCCTGATGCCAATCCTGGAATTCGTCATGCAGATCCGCCAGGTATTCCAAAGCCGCATCGGTTGCGAGATTGGGATCGCGGCGGGGATCGTACCACCAATCGTCAGCCAGTCCGTAGCGACGGCCCGTGCCGCTGATGAACTGCCACATGCCGCTGGCCGAGGCCTTCGACCATGCCTTGGGATTGAAGCCGCTTTCCACCATGGCCAGGTATAGCAGATCCTTGGGCATGCCCCGCGCTTCGAGCTTGGCGGTGACGAGCGCCTCGTACCTGGACTTGCGCGACAGCCATTTGGTGAAATACCCGCGTCCCGGGCCCGCGAAGACGGCGATGGCCTGCAACACCCGGTTGTCAAGAGGGGTCATCAGGGGAAGGCTGTAGTTCCTGGGATCGATATGGTGGGTGATGGAATCCATCGCCTTGACGGAGGAGTCAGGCACCTCCTCCATCTCTTCGTTGAACTGGACCGTCCATGGCACCGGCTGGGACATCTGGCTGGACATCGCCACGGTGAAGATCAGCAGCTTCTGCACGCTGTCCCGGTAGGAGCGCGCATGCGCATAGACCTGGGGGCTGAGCGAATCGGTGGCCTCGAGGGCGGACAAGCGCACCAGGGCGCTGTCGAAATTCGCGCCGGCCTGGAACCAGAGCGAATCCGCGACTCCTTCCTGGCCGAGTTTTACGAATTCGCTGACTTCGGAAAAGAGCATCTGCTCTTCCGGTACCATCGAGGGCGCTTTGACGGCCGCGGCGGAATCGGCCGGAGCGACAGCGTGGCTTGCGGGTTTAGGCTTCGTCCCGGAGCACGCCCAAAGGCAGGCCATCAGGGGAAGCAATCGTAGGGATTTTCTCACTTACGCCTCACTATCCCGGCCGCTCGAAACGGCCGATCCGAATCGGCGGTTGCGCATGACCGGGTGGGCGACAGGATGTCTGGGGACGGCGACGTAGACGGGTGACGGCGGGAACCTGGCGAACCAGGCGTAAGGACCCCTAGGGAAGGGGCCCTGTTATTCCTCGAAATCCAAATCCTCGGCGTAATCATTCCACATGTCTGTCTTTTTGAACTTGGGATTGTCGAAATCGACTTCTTCGTTTTCGTCTTCCTCCTCGTCGTCCTCGTCGACTTCGTCCTCTTCGTTCTCGAAGGGTTCCAAATCGTCGAAGTCGTCATGTTTCGGACGTCTGCCACAATCCCATTTGTCGGCATTCTCCAGTATCATACTGGCCTCCTAATATTTTATCACAATTTTTGCAAATATATCTTGGGATCCTGGATTGTCAAGCTATTTATCGGACGCGGGTCCGCCTTTCTTTCTCCGCGGGTTTGGGAGCCTGCCTATGGGATTTGAGGTAAGTTAAAAAAAACCCAGAGTCGCAAACAACCGCAATCCGTCTCCAGCGGCTCATTGTTTGTTCACGAACCGCATGGGAAAGGATACGGGAATGTCGCCGTTGGCGCCAGGATCCTCGCGGAATCTCCATTTCCTGACGTTTTGCAGTATTTCCATGCTGAAGGCGGGATTATCGATGGTGCTCTTCTCGCCTATGATCCGGGCGTCCTTGACCGCGCCCTTCGGGTCGATGAGGATCCGGATGGTCAAATCGCCATCAAACACGATTCCCTTCCGCATGAACTTCTGGTAGAGGAACTCCAGCTCACCCTGATTGCTCTCGATAGCGCCGAAAATGGCTTCCTGTCTCAAAGGGTCCGCATTGATCTTCACGGCCGTCCGCTTTGCCACCACGTCTTTCTTCAAGGTGGCGGCCAGCCTCTCAGCTTCCCTTTCGGCTTTTTCTTTTTTTGCTTTCGCTTCCTTGGCTTCCTTATCCTTCTCCGCGCCGTTGAGATCTCCGACCTCCAGCTTGTCCAGCTTTTCGAGGGCGGCGTTTGCCGCGTTGAGATCCTCCGTCGGGACTACGACAGAGGCCCTCGGCGCCTTGGGCTTAGGCACCTCGAGTGATTTAAGGCTGTTGATGAACTTGAAGTCCTGGTACGTCTCGATCTTTTTCAAGGCCGACTTCGCCAAATCCTCGTCGTTACTGTAGTACTTGCCGAGCACGTAAAGTCGGCGGTTCGACTTTTTGGCTTCCTCGGAATTGGGCGCGGACTGGATCACGGACCGGTAGGTCAGGACCGCGTCGCTGTCCTGGCCCAGTTCCTCCTGGGAGCGGGCGTAAAGATACCGGCTCTGGATCCGCTCCCCAGAGTCGGAAGTGGCGCCCGCGATGACCTTTTGCAGGCTCTTTGCGGCTTCCGCGTAATTGGCCAAAAGGAAAAGTTGCCGGCCCGTCTGGAACGGAGCCTGTTTGCTGTCGCGCGCCAGCCTGACCTGGTCCTCAAGGCCTTGGGTGAGCGCGCGGAGCTTGACCGCCACGCGGGCTTCCTCGGTTTCGGGAACCAGGGCTTCGGTCCTGGAAAAATCGGCCTTGGCCTTGGCGTATTCACCCGTCAGGCTGGCGCAGAAGCCGCGATGCAGCAACAAGGTCGCCCTGATTTCCGGCGACAGCTTGGATCCGGCCAGGCCCTTGGTATAGATCTCGATGGCCTTGTCATATTTGCGCGAGCGCTCAAAATAGTAGGCGGCTTCCAGATCCCGCTGCACCAGGTTGGGCATGGCTAGCTTGGCCTTCTTTTTGCCGAGTATGAAACCGACCGCTCCGATGGCGGCGCCGATGATCCTGGACTTCAGGCCGGCTTGCCTGTCCTCGACCAACAGGAGCTTGCCCGAGGCCAGGGTCTGCATCTTGAGCTCCAGCGCCGTCTCATCTTCTTCCGGCTGGCTCTGGCGCTGCCTGATCAGCTCGAAGCGGGCCAGCATGTTCAGGGCATGGCTGGAATTGGACGATTGTGAGAGCGTTTCCATCGCCCGGTTGTACTCATCCATGCGGTACTGGATGATGGCGTCGTTCGTGTACAGGGAAAAAAGGATCAACACCACGATCAGGATCGCAGGCCGGTAGGAATGCCATAGGTTGGAGAGGGCGGAGAATTGGGAAAGGGAGGATTCGGAGCTCACTGAGCAGCCGGGAGAGAGTGCAAAGTGCAAAGTGAAAAGTGAAAAGTGAAAAGTGAGGAGAGGAGGCGCAAAGCTCCATCCCCCGCACCGTTCAAGCCACGTGCGCCCGTTTCTTCGTATTTAAAATTTGAACTTTGCACTTTTTACTTTGAAATTTGAAGTCTACCCCCGAAGGGGGTCAATTGACCCGCTTATCGATGGCATAGCAACTGCCTTCCATCTTCTTGACGTACTTCTTCATTTCCGCGGCAATGGACACGATCATGCGGTGATCCTCGACCGGACGATAATGGTTGCTGGCCACGGCTAGCGAGATCGACATCAGCGGGAAACGCATGCGCCGTCCCTGGCGGTCCAGGGATTCGATGAAACCGGACTTGGCGTCGGCTTCGTTGTAGAACTGCTTGATGTCGCTGTCGAAGGCCGCGACTATGCCCTTGCAGACCGCTTCCCAGTTCTCGTAGCCGGTCACGACCACGAAATCGTCGCCTCCTTCATGGCCGACGAAGGTCGCCGCGTCGCCGAATTTCTTGGCCGCGTCCAGGAAGGCGTCGCGGCAATACAGGATGGCGTCGTCACCTTTCGAGAATCCGTACTTGTCATTATAGGCCTTGAAATTGTCCAAGTCCCCGTAGATGACCGCGAACTCCCGCTTGGCTTGGATCATGTCCTCGATCTTCCTCACGATCACATTGTTTCCGGGCAGGCCCGAAAGCGGGTTGGCGCCCTTCGCCTCTTCGCGGATGCGGACCAGACTCAGCATCATCTCCTTGAAGGCATTAGCGAGCAGTCCGATTTCGTCGTCCTGCTTGATGTCGATGGACTGGTTGAAATCGCCTTTGGAGACCTCGTGGGTCGCCTTTTCCAGTTTGGAAATCGGGACGATAACGATCTTGCGCAGGAACAAGGCGAAGATGAATTGCAGGAAAATGACGATGACGGTGACTAGCAGGCACAGACGCAGCAGGACGTTCTTCTCCTCTTCCAGGCTCTTCACCTTGATTGGGAACATGCCCACGATGACTTCTCCCGACTTGAGCGGGAGCGGCAGATACAGGTTGATCAGCCGTTCTTTGATGTGGATGTCGTGGTAGAACTCCTTGTCCTCGAGCTCCGACTTGGCGATGGCGCGGTTGATAACGATTTTGCGCTCCGCGTCGACCGGCACCGCTTTCGCCTCCCCGCGATGGTAGAGGATCTCGCCTTTTTCAGAATAGACGGTCAGTTCCCTGAAGCCGTCCTGGGCGGCGGCCTCGGCGATCTTCTTGTACGGTTCGGGATTGGCCTTGTCGACGATCAATTCCCGCTGCTTGACGAAAAGTTGCTTGAGCTTGACGGATTGGTTCTCGGAGATCAACTGCTGATTGCGCGTGATCAGATCACTCTGGTTCTCCCAGATGATGAAATTGAAGATGGAGGTGATGAGCACTGTCAGGACGATGTACAGGATCGCCGTCTTGTAGGACAGCGAATTTCTCCGGATTCCCAGCACTTTGACCTCAGTTGTTCCTTTGCCGCCGATCGAATCCGACTATTCCCTGAAGTCTATCGAATAAGTCCTTTGGGGTGCAAGGCTTTTCTAGCAGCTGGAAACCGAGGTATCGGCGCACTTCCTTGTCCTCGTCAGCCATGGCGGAATTGATGAGCAAAGCGCAACGCGCATCGGCGCTCAGGCCGGAGAGGGCGAGCAGATAATAGTCGCGGCTGAACTCTTCAAGTCCCGGCGCTTCGTTGATAAGCAGGAAATCGAAGCGAGGTAGAGGGGTCTTGTTCCAATCGCGCAGGGGCGCGGAGACGTAGTCCACCTGGAAATTCCCGAGCTCCACCTCGGCGGCGGCCTCTTTCAGCCCGGGAAGATCCCGTCCAAGATCGAGGATCAACAGGCGGCGTTTGGTCTGCCTCATGGCCGAGGATTTGCGCTTTTCCACCGGCAAATGGACGATGAAGACGGAGCCCTTGTGGCGGGTGGATTCAACGAAGAGGCGGCCGCCATGGAGCTCCACGAACGACTTGCTGATGGTGAGGCCGAGGCCGTGCCCTTTGCCGGCAAGGTTGCTGTCCTCGCCGGTGTGGAATTTCTCGAAAATGGCTTCCAGATCGGCGGGCGCGATGCCGGGGCCGGTATCCTGGATGGAAAGCGCAAGCACATTGTCCTGCTGTTTGGACCGCACCACGATGCGGCCATTGGCGCGGGTGAACTTGATGGCGTTGCCGAGGATGTTGGAAAGCACGCGGCTCACCTTCTGGACGTCCAGGTACATTTCCTGCACCGGTTCCAGAGTGAGTTCGATCTGGATGTTTTTCGCGTTGGCCAGCCCTTTGAGGGATTGCACGGCCAAGTCCACTTCCTTGTTGAAATCGACCTTCTCCAGTTTCAGTTGGAGCTTGCCTACGCCGATTTTAGCCGAGTCGAGCAGATCGGTAACCATGTCGATCAGGAACTGGCAATTGCGGTGGATGGTGCGGATAGGTTCCAACTGGCTGGCCTGGAGGTTGCCCAGCACGCCTTCCATCAGCAGTTCCGCATAACAGATCATTGCCGCCAGCGGGGAGCGGAGATCGTGCACGGCCATATGGAGGAAATCGGACTGATGCTTGATGTTGTTGCCCTGGGACTCGATACGCGCGCGCAATCGCTTGTTTACGATCTGCTGCGCCAGCAGCTTGGACTTGAGCGCGAGCAAGGCCTGTAGTCGCACCCGCAGCGACGGTAGGGAATCCGGGCCTTCCGAAACCAGGGAATAGCCCATTTCGAAGAGGGACACCTTTTCTTCGATGGACATGATCTCGGGCGAGACGGCTACGGAATTGGCTAGCACGTACAGGGCATCGGCGTCCCTGTCGAGCATGGCCGGGAACTTGCGGGCTATGCGCGAGTCGACCAGGCAGACCTGGCTGGAATCCCCCCCGGGTACGATCTCCTTATCCGCGAAAGGAAAGGCGTCCAGCGTCTTGCGGTACTTCGCTTCCCAGGCCGGATCCTCGGTGACGATAAGGAGTTTGGGGGGCTCAACCGTGCCGTTGCTCAAAGAATCCTCCCAGCCCCTTGTTTCCGAGAAGCGCGGACGCTTAGCGCGGGCAAAACTCCAACGCGACGAGGCATGCTACGGATCCTGTAATTTATATTCATGCAGCTTATTCCGCAGGGTCCGTATGCTGATATTCAGCATTTCAGCGGCCTTGGTGCGGTTGTCGCCGCAAGCTTCCAGCGTCCGAATGATGAGGATGCGCTCCGCCTCCGCCACGCTCATCCCGGGGGTGAGTCCGGACGACGCCTCAGAGGCGGCGGCCTTCTGTGCCCCGTCCAGACGCAGGTGTTCGATGGCGATTTCCCCCGCTTTGGCGAAAACGACCGCGCGCTGGATCACGTTTTCCAATTCGCGCACGTTTCCCGGCCAGGCATGGGAACGCAGGCGCGTCAACGTCTCCGGTTTCATCCCGGATACCGTGAATCCGTTCTCCTTGTTGTATTTGGCGATGAAGTGATGGGCCAACGGCTCGATATCGGCCATACGGTCGCGGAGCGGCGGCACCTCCAGGGGAATCACGTTCAGGCGGTAATAAAGGTCCTCGCGGAAGCGGCCGTTCTTGACCTCTTCCTGGAGATTGCGGTTGGTGCTGCAGACGATGCGTACGTCGATGGCGATCTCGTCGCTGCCGCCGATCTTGGTGATCTCCCTTTCCTGCAACACGCGCAACAGCTTGGACTGGGCGTACAAAGGCATCTCGCCGATTTCGTCCAGCAGCAGGGTGCCTCCGTTGGCCAGCTCGAACTTGCCCACCCGGGTCTTGATGGCGCCGGTGTAGGCGCCTTTTTCGTGGCCGAACAACTCGCTTTCGATCAGGCTTTCCGGAATGGCCGCGCAGTTGATCTTCACGAAAGGGAAGCTGCTGCGCCGGCTTTTGGTGTGGATGGCTTGCGCCAGGAGCTCTTTGCCGGTGCCCGACTCCCCCGAGATCATCACGGTGGAATTGGAGCTCGCCACCTCCTCGATGGTTTTCATCAGTCCGTCGACCACGGAACTCGCGCCTACGAACTTGTAGCGTTCGCCCAGGGTCTCTTTCAGGCGGCGGTTCTCGCTCTTGAGGCTGCCTATCTGCAGTACCTGGGATACGGTATGTTCCAGCATCTCCACTCGGAAACCCTTGTCCACGTCCTTCTCGATGAAATCCAGCACGCCCACCTTCATCGCCTTGACCGCGGTTTCGATGGTGCCGAAGGCCGTCATAAGGATGATCAGGGCGGTAGGATCCTGGACCAGCAGCTTTTCCGCCATCTCCAGGCCGGTCATGCCGGGCATTTTGAAGTCGGAGATGACCAGGTCGAAGCGCCCGGCCTCGTAGGCCTCCAGCGCCTCCGGGCCGCTCTTGCAGGCCTTAAGCTTGTGTCCCAACCTTCCGAGGCTGGTCGTTATCAGATCCCGGATCAGGGATTCATCGTCGACTACAAGGATTTCAGCCATGCAAACTGCCCCGCGTATCGATGCGTATTTCGAATTGGGTGGTTTTGCCCGGATCGCTGGCCACGGCGATGGTGCCTCCGTGCAGACCCACGATGCGCTGTACGATGGCCAGGCCCAGACCGGTCCCCTGCTCCTTGGTGGTGAAGAAGGGATTGAAAATCTTATCCATGATGTCCTTGGGTATGCCTTTGCCGTCGTCGATGATGGCGATGCGGAGGAAATCCTTATCGTCCAGGTCGGCGCGGATGGTGATTCGGCCCTTGCCCTCGATGGACTGGATGGCGTTGAAGATCAGGTTGAGGAACACCTGCTGGAATTTCTCCGGATCGATGCGCGCGTCCATGCTCTCGAACTGGTAATCCCTGACGATGGCGATGTCCTTGTTCTCTTTGGCGATTTCGATCTCGGCGTAATTCAGGATCTCCTCCATCCATGCGATGAAATCGACCCGCTGGAGGTTCATTTCCATACGCCGGGTATAGACCAGCAGGTTGGAGACTATCTTGTTGAGGCTGGAGACGCCTTGCACGATCTTCTTAACCAGGGCGCGGCGCGGATCGTCGCCTTCCAAATCGCGCTCCAACAGGCCGGCGAAGCCGCCGATGCCGGCCAGGGGATTGCGGATCTCGTGGGCCACGGTAGCGGCCATTTCTCCGAGGGCGGCCAGGGTCTTGGCGTGCTGCATCTGGTTCTGCATCTGCTTGATGCCGGTGAGATCGGCGGATATCTCCACCGCGCCCAGCACCTTGCCGTCGCGGTTCTTGACCACGCTGGTGGTGTAGCCGAAGGGCTTGCCGGACCCGTCGATCTTCCAGTATTTCTCATGGCCGAGCTGGTTGCGGTTATGCCGCAGGGTCTCGATGAGGGGGAAATGCGAATCGGCCTGGGCCCGGAAGGTCTCGGCATATCCGCGCCCCAGGGCGGCCTCGGTCTTTACCGCGTAAATGCGTTCCGCCGAAGCGTTGAAGAGGGTGATGCGCTCTTCCGTGTCGATCATGACCACGCTCGAATCCAGGCTTTCCAGCACGCTGCGAAGTTGGTTCTCGACGCGCTCGGTTTCGCCCAGGGCCGAGGCGAGCTTCTGGTTCTTTTCCTCGAGCTCCCGGCTGATCTTGTCGAACTTGACGCCCAAATCCTTGTAGGCGCCTTCCAGCTTGGCGACGTTGGCGTTGAACCACTCGAAGACCTGTTCGAGCTGGGCCTTGTTCTCGGCGGGAAGTTCGCTGCCCGGGGGCAAATCATTTTGGGGGTTCTGCATCGCGGCGGCACGGACCATGGCTTATTGCAGGCCGCGGTAAATATTGATCCTCTGGGAGAGGTCGGCTTCATTCCCGGCGGTCGGCGCGTTTCCCCCGCCCTGCCCACCCTGCCCGCGGGGTGGAAGGGATCCGGGACCCGACGTCCCCGCGCCCGGATCGGACGGGATGGCCGTGGAGGCATCGCTGCCGAACATTTCCTGATGGCGGGCTTGGATGGTCTGGGCGACGGATTCCAGGGATTCCAGGATCATGCCCGGACGTCCCGCGCGCAGCTTGCCGCGTTCGACGGCGGGCAGGCCTTCCCATTGGTCCAGAAAGGGCCGCAATTCCCCCTTCTCCTTGGCGATGGAAGCCAGGATCTCCTGCTGCCGCGAAAGCATCGAGGCCAGGCCTTCGAGCCCCTGCTTCTTCACGCCTTCAAGGGCGGCAGTCTGCAATCGCTCAAGTTCCCGGAAAGTTTCCAAGTGCCTGGCGAGCAGGGTGGTAAAGGTTTCCAGGGGGAATGGTGCGCTTAATTGATCGCTAATCCAACACCTCCTCGTATTCCTTCTGCCAAATGGTGTCTTCACGCTTCCACTTGGCTTGGGAAGCCCAATAGCTATCGGGATAATTATCAATTACCCTCTTGTACTCATTCAAGGCCGACTCGAAGTTGTTCGTCAACTTGTAGATGTTGGCCATCTGGTAATGAACCCAGTCCGACTCGCGGTGGCTCGGGTATTTCGAAGCGAATTTGCGGTACAGGTCCATGGCGCCTTTCCAATCCTTTTTGCGGAAAGCCATGTCCGCCAGGCGTAGTTGAGACTCCCCGCAGATTTGCCCGGCGGCCGGATCCTTGCAATCAGCCATGGAGCGACGAAAGCTGTCCATGGCCTTGTCGGTCTTGCCATAGCGAGAATAAAGCAATCCCTGACGCATCGCAAGGGTGGCTTTGCGCACCGGGTCCCTCGAGCTTCCGTAGGACTTTTCCAGGTAAGCCGAAAGTTTCTTTCCGTCCTTCTGCAGCTCTGCCGCCTGGGTGAGGCGGAAATCGATTTCCTCCTGGGTGGGGCCGGGAGTCGCGCTGCGGACGTCCCCGGCGGGACTGGGTCTGATGCCCAAAAGGGCCCGCTCCGCCTTTTCCCCGTCCTTGAGACCCAATTGGGCCAAGGCCATCAGATATTGGGCCGCATCGTAGTACCGAACGGAGTCGCGGGAGCCCTCTCCGAGGTAGTCCGCAAGACGATCGCGCGCGAGGTCCCAAAGGCCCAAACGCAGGTAGGCCGACGCTATGTCCAGGTTCGCGGCATCGGCGTTGTCGGAACCTCCGTAACCGAGCAAGGTCTCCTTTAGCAGGTTCACGGCCTTCTCGAACTTGTCCTTCTTGCACAATTCATAGGCTTCGGACAGCCGTTTGCCGGAGGGCGACGCCGCGTCCGGAATCAGGAAGAAGAAGGAACCGTCACGGCCCAGAACCAAGGCTTTGGCTTCATTAGCCTCTTTCGCCACTTCGGCCGGCCTTTTCGGCGCAGTCGCGGAATGGGCGTCGCTGGATTCATCGCCATGCGCTTCCCATTTACCGGCCGCATCTTTATCCATACCTTTGGCTGCTGGAGCTTTCCCGGCCACGGCCTTTTCATCCGGGTCCGCGCCGCGCAGCTGTGCCAGATAGGCTTCCGCCTGCCTGCGGCCGGTTTCGGATTTGGACAGACTGAGATATTTCTCGAAGGCGGCGATGGCCTCGGGAACCCGTTCCTGACTTTGGTAGATGCGGCCCATATAAAACCAGGAATTGAACCCCCGGTCCGGGTATGAGGTGCTCCGCTTGAAGTTGAATAGCGCCTTGCCCAATTCGCCCTTCTCAAAGCGCATGACGCCGCCGAGATAATAGGCGCCAGGATGTCCAGGCGATTTGGTCAGACAGCGGCGCAAGGGGGCGGCCATGGCTTCGGCCTTGCCCTCGCGGTAAAGCGACAGGGCGTCGAGGAAGTCCTTCTCGGTATAGACTCCTTCCGGTCCTTTGGAGGTTCCGGAGTCGAGGGCGGGCGAGAAGGATGGGTCGATGGCGGGTTGGACGCCGCGAGCGAGGTCTTCGCCGTTTCCCCCGGGATGCTGACCGTCCGGGATCTCGGGAGCGGCGGGTGGGGTGGCCGTATGGCGGGGAACGGGCCTGGCCGGTTCGGGAGGTTTGCTTGCCTGTACGGAATGGGTTTTCAGGGCCGCTAGCTTTTTCCGCTCTTCATCCGCATGGATCTTATCGCCGGACTTTTCATAGGCCAGCGCCAGGCCTTCGCGCGCCTCCCTGGAATCGGGATTCTTGGTGATGGCGATCTTGTAATTCTCTCCCGCCAATTTGAAATTGCCCTGTTTCATCCGGTAGGAACCGATGCGGGCGTAGATTTCCGGCGAGTCCGGATGCTCGCTCAGGTAAAGTCGCAATTCCTGGACTGCCTTGTCGTAATCGCCTTTTTCGGCCCATTGGCGGGAAACCTCAAGCCTAAGATCGGTTTCACGGGAGCGCGCCCCGGCCGCGGCGAAACACAAGGCCGCGAACAGCAGGACTCTGGAAAAAAAGGCTGTGAAGTCGCTTGTCATTCGGTTATTGGCGAAATCGGAAAATGACGGTTCCGGACTACCGAAACCGGATTCCAGTCTAATTCCGGAACCGGACTCATTATAAGCATTTGCATGGTGGGAAAGCAAAGCCGGTGACCCCTAGCGCTTGCGCGGTTCCCTTAGAACTTGCGCGGTTCCCTTAGCCCTTGCGCAGTTCCCTCAGAGCTTTCGCGGTGCCCTTACCTCCAAAGGATACCCGTAAGCCCCAAGCGCGAGCGAAAGCCGCCGCGCGTTCGCACAACAGCCGGCGACCCCTTATTTAAGGGGAAACCTCAGCACCCGCACCCGGACCACGTTGCCGATACCTTTGATGGTCGCCACCAGGGGTTCGGGCAGTTCCTTGTCGAGGTCGATGATGTTATAGCCCACCTTGCCGTTGCTGGCATTGGTGAAGGAAACGATGTTGAGCCCGGCATTCCCGATCACCTGGGTGATCTGGGCGATCATGTTCGGCACGTCCCTGTTGATCACCACCACGCGGGTTCGGGTGTGCTCTTCGGGATAGGCCTCGATGATCGGGAAGTTCACGGAATTGGCGACGATGCCGTACTCCAGGTAGTTCCGGAGCTGGTTCACCGCCATTACGGCGCAATTCTCTTCCGACTCGGCGGTGCTGGCGCCGAGATGCGGCGTGCAGATGACGTTGGGCCGGCCGAGCAGGGCTTTGGAAGGGAAATCGTTGATGTAATGGGAGACTTTGCCGCTGTCGAGCGCGGCGATCACGGCGGCATCGTCATAGATGCCCTTGCGCGCGTAATTCATCAGGATCACGCCCTGCTTGGCCTTCTTCAATTGGGCTTCGCCGATAAGTCCACGGGTCTTGTCGGAAAGGGGGACGTGCACGGTGATGATGTCCGACTTAGCGATGATCTCCTCCAGTTTGGGGGTGATCTCGACGCGGGGGTTGAGCAGATGCACGTTAGCCACCGTCGGGAACGGATCGTAACCGACGACGTTCATGCCGTGTTGCAGGCCCGCGTTCGAAACCAGCACGCCGATCTTTCCGAGGCCGATCACGCCGAGGGTCTTGCCCTGGAGTTCGAAACCGGAGAAGTTGGCTTTGCCCTTCTCGACCTTCTCATTGATGATTTTGTCGTCAGCCTCGACGGACATGGTCTGTGAGAACTCCAGGCTCTTGTGTATTTTGCGCGCGGCGATTCCGAGCATGATGAACACCAGCTCCGCGACCGCATTGGCATTGGCCCCGGGGGTGTTGAATACGCAGACGCCCTTGTCCGTGGCCTTGTCGATGGAGATGTTATTCACGCCGGCGCCGGCCCGCGCAATGGCGAGCATACTCGGAATTTCATCCGTGTCGACGATGGCGCTCCGCACCAGGACCGCGTCGGGCGAGGAAGAATCCGCCCCCACGTCGTAGTTGTCGCCGAATAGCTTAAGGCCCTGCTGGGAAATGTTATTGAGAGTCTTGATCTTGAAAGGCATCGTGCATCCTTCTCCGGGTTGGCCGTCGGGGTTGGCAATAAAGGTAGGAATTCGCGAGGAAGGCGGAGCCGAACAGGCCCCCCGAGTATCAAGTGATGTCGATCTGGGAAAAAGCGGCGATCAGGGATGATCGGGAGGGCAGCAGGGCAAGAAATCCACGGGCTTATCTGGTTGTTTCGGTCCCCATTCGGACCAGGCGTAATAGCCGCCTCCGCCCAGAACGGCCAACGCCAGGGGGAACTGCCAGTAGATGGCGCGCTTGGTGCGTTTGAACTTGTTTTCCATGCCCTTGCTCCACTTCAAATTCATGGTAATGACGCCATAGTCCTCCTGGATTTCATATTCCAGATCGTAGGCGGAAAAAAGGCTGACACGAACGACATCGCGGATATCGGGGCGCAGGCCCGCGACGTCCTTGTTCAAATCCAGCTTGAACAGTTCGACGGTACTGTTGGAAATGGGATGTTCATGGATGGGTTCCATGATACTTTCGCCGATGTGGGTATCGTAGAAGTCGAAGACGACCGCTTTTTTGACGGGGTCGTAATAATTGAAGTAAGCCGATGGCTTTTCCGTAAGCAAGAAAACGATACTGAGCTCTTTGGAACCTTCGGAGGGGCCGGCTTTCTTGGTAAACTGCACGCCTTCGATGGTGCAGATGATGCCTGCTTCCTCCTTCGTCCGGGTCGGGGCGTCAGGGAAATCGACCAGGTCCTCGTATTGGGCCTGGACCGGAAGCATGCAGGACCACGCAATCAGCAGGTAAACGGGAAAACCAATGCGCACAATCGACCTTTCCGGACAAGAACTACCTTATCAAAGATAGGTCTATTCCCCCTCGTGTCAATCGACAAGTCGCTCCGACGGGTCAAAATCGTAGCTTTTGACCCCACGACAGCCCCCCGACGAAGCGGGAAAAGATATAAAATCAGCCTTTACTCGCTTCAACTCGCTTCAAATTTCAATAAATTTCCCGTACGCTGGATTAGCTAAAGGTCGGCAAGGGGTTGGCCGCCTCGGTCCCGCGGTCAGACGCGCCCACCCAGGGGAGACTGCCGTTGAAGAGAAACCGGTCCTTGCTCTTGTTCCTGGCCTGCCTGGGACTTGCATGCGGGCTGGGGGGCCTGCATTTCCTCACCGACGCCGGAGCAGCATCCCAAGCCCTGTCCATCCTTACCCCGCATGGCGACAATATCCGTCAGGAGATTGGAGCGGCTTTCAAGTCCTGGTCCGAAATCCGGTTCGGCGATAGTCCCGAGATCAATTGGATGGACCAAGGGGGGACCTCCGAGGACTTACGATATGTCAAATCCCGCTATGCCAAGACCCCGGGATCGATCGGCATCGACCTGTTCTTCGGAGGAGGCACCCCGCCCTTCAGGACTCTGGCCCGGGATGGCCTCCTCCAGGGACACGCCCTGGATCCCGCCCTGCTGGCCCAGGTACCGGAAACCATTGCGGGCACGCGGGTTTTTTCCGACGCCGATGGCTGGTACGGCGTGGCGTTGTCCAGCTTCGGCATTCTGTATAACGTTCCCCTGCTCGCCGCGAAAGGCCTTCCGCTTCCGCAATCGTGGGCCGACCTTGCCGATCCCCGAGCCGACCAATGGGTGGCCAGCGTGGATCCCCGGGGGAGCGGCTCGGCCCATGTCATTTATGAAATCATCCTTCAGAAGTACGGATGGG
>JBDSIO010000318.1:0-3953 GCA_039917895.1 Fibrobacteria bacterium
GTGGCTTCGACGGGCGGCATCAACCTGGAAAAGTTGGAACCGGCCTTGCGGACCATTCTGGAAGCCACCCGCAAACTGCCGTTCCTCAGCCCCTCGTATCTGGTCCGCAAATACCGAAACCTGGTCGAACGCGTGGCCGGGAACCTCGGCAAGCAGGTCAACTTCCGCGTCACGAGCAATACCGGCGACATTCACCCGGAGTCATTTTCCCGCGTGGACGAGGCATTGGTGCACATCCTGCGCAACATGGTGGACCACGGTATCGAAACACAGGCGGAACGCCAGACGCAAGGCAAGGGCGAGGCGGAAATCGTTTTCGAGTTCGCGGCCGAAGAAGATAGGGTATTCCTGCGCCTCCGTGATGACGGACGCGGCATGGACCCGGACGTCATCGCCGACCGCGGCGTAGCGCTTGGTCTCCTCACACGCGCCGAAGCCGACCTCTTGGACGAGGTGGGGAAACTCGGACTGATCTTCATGGAACGTTTCACCACCCGCGACGAGGCCGGCATGATCTCGGGACGCGGGCTGGGACTCGCCCTGGCGGCCCGCTGCGTATCCGACCGCGGGGGCAACCTATACGTGTTCTCGCGGCCCGGCGAAGGCACCCGCTTCGCCATCGAATTACCGCATATCGGCCAACAAAAACTCCCCTAGCAACGAGCCGGCAGACTGTAAAAGCGAGGAGCGGGGAGTTTGCTTCGCAAACTCTATAGCGACGAGCCGGCAGCCCTTAAATGCGAGGAGCGGGGAGTTTGCTTCGCAAACTCTATAGCGACGAGCCTAATAACTGAAGCCCACTTGCCAGTACAACTTCTTCCAATCCTCGATGAGACCCAACTTCATTCCGACCAGGAACAGGCTCAGTCGGGCCTCGGCCCCGATTTCCGTCTTTAAGAATTCGTCCCACCTGTTCTGTTCGAAAAGGGTCATGGCGGCCGCGAATGTACCGCGTTCCTTGCCGCGCATGCCGGTCGCAAACCCGATGCCGAATCGGTTGGACCGGATTCCGATCTCGTCCGAAATGTAAGGCCCGGTGATATTTCCCATCCACCCCTTGCTCTTGAAAAACTGGGCGATCAAATCGTATTCGAAGGAAAAGCTGTTGTAGGGCCCGTACCACAGGCCCACCATGGCGTTCATGCGCTCGCCACCCGCTTGGTTCGCACGATCCTGAGAGCCATCCTGCGCATCCGCATCCTGAGCGCCCGCCGCAAGCAGAGCCGCCATGGCCAAAATCCGTAGTCCGTATTTCATCATTTGACCTGTACCTGCAATTCCGTGATGTTTTCGGGAGAAGCGAAGTCGATCCACTTGAGGTAGACTTCCCGGAAGTGATTCGTGGGCTTAAGTCCCTTTATCTTCAACTTGCCGTGGAACTCGTCCCAGGCTTCCTTAATACGATCCATGGCTCCGGCGTATTCTGCTGCATAACACTTCCAGGAGGGCTCCTCCGAGACGCAAAAAGCCTTGCCCGGCACCCCTTTCGCCAGGCTTTCTTTCAGTACCGGAAAGCCCGCGCGCAAGCGAACCTTGCCCTTGCCCAAGTGCATATAAGCCCACACGCAGGGTCCGGCAACCCCAATCTTGTGCTTCTTCATGTAGGGCATGAGCGTATCCATGATTTTGCCGCCGTTTTTGGGGATGCCGGGCATATCCGTTTCCTTCTCCCCATAGAGGAAGGTGAAGGGCTTGGCATTTACACGTTTGATTCTCTTTGTCAGCATGGTTGCCTCCCGTTGAAAGTTCTAGGCGATTTCGAATTGCAGGCCTTCATTCGCCGCGCCAAATCCACGATCCGCTTGTCGATCATACCGAATCCCCCAGGTATACGGTTTCGCCGGCTTCCGAGAGACCCAGGCGTCCCGCCAGCACGCGCGGAAAGAACGCCGCCTCGTCCAAACCGTCGATGTCAAGCCATTCCAGCCCCACCTGTCCCGAGTCGGGCGATAAGGGATGGGTCAGGACCGGTTCCAGCAACCGGCATTCGAAATACAGATTCACGAAATGCATCTTGCCGTGAACATCCTTGAACAGATGATTGGCGCCCACGTATTCCTGCACGAAACGCAGGCGGCCGACCTCCACTTTGGCGCCCAGTTCTTCCAGGCATTCCCGCCGCATGGTTTCCGTCAGCATTTCCCCGGGATCCTGGCCGCCGCCGGGCAGCACATAATACTTCCCGATTTCCCCTTCCTTGCGCAGGCACAAAATCCGACCGTTCTCAAGGATCAGGGCCTTGGCGGCGTAACGCAGGGTTTGGGCCGTCATGGGATTCAGGCCGCCGCGGTCCGTTGACGCGGCGCATCCACGCCGCGTTCCCCAATCTGCTGGCGCCACATCGCGTAGTACAGACCCTTCAATTCCAACAGTTCGTCATGCCGGCCGCATTCGATGATGCGCCCGCGCTCCAGCACGTGGATGCGATCCGCATGCATCACCGTGGACAGGCGATGGGCGATCAGGATGGTGATCAGGTCCCGGCTTTCGGATACGTCGCGGATGGTGCCGGTGATTTCCTCTTCCGTCAAGGAATCGAGGGACGAAGTCGCCTCGTCGAAAACCAACAGGCTGGGATGGCGCAGCAAGGCCCGGGCAATGGACAAGCGCTGCCGCTCCCCGCCGGAAACCTTCACCCCTCCCTCTCCTATCAGGGTGTCCAGTCCCTTGTCCGCCCGCGCCAACAGGCCTTGGCACGCGGCTTTGGCCAGCACGTCCAGGCAAGCCTGGTCCGTTGCCTTGGGATTCACGAACAGCAGGTTCTCACGGATGGTTCCGGAGAAAAGTTGCGTATCCTGGGTCACGAAGCCGATCCGCTCCCGCAAGGATTCCAGATCCACGGTAGCGCCTTCATGGCCGTTGTACAGAATGCGGCCGGTCTGCGGCGGGTACAGGCCCACCAGCAATTTGACCAAGGTGGTTTTGCCCGAACCCGACGGCCCCACGAAGGCCAGGGTCTCCCCCTTCTCGGCACGGAAGGCGATGTCGTTCAAAGCGTTGGTGGAAGCCGATTGGTGCCGGAAGGAAACCTGTTCGAACGCCAAGGTACGGATCTCCCCCGCCTTCACGGGATTGTCAGGGCGCTTTTCCTTGGGCGTGGCCATGATGTCGGAGAAGTTCTTCAGGGAAGCCTCGGACTCGCGGTACACGTTGATGACGTTGCCCATCTCCTGCAGGGGGCCGAAGATGAAGAAAGAGTAGATCCACAGCGAGAAGAATTGGCCCACGGTGATGCGTCCGGAGAAAATAAGGTACAGCATCAGGAACATGATGCCGGTCCGCAGCGCGTTCACGCAGGTGCCCTGGATGAAGCTCAGGCTGCGGATATACTTCACTTTCTTCAATTCCAGGCCCAGGATCTTCTTGGTGGTCGCGTTCAGCCGTTCGATCTCCTGGTTGGCCAGGCCCAGGCTCTTGACCAGCTCGATGTTGCGCAGGGATTCCGTGGTCGACCCGGCCAGCGCGGCGGTCTCCTTGACGATCACCTTCTGAATGCCCTTGATGCGCTTGCCCAGCGCGGAACTCAGGAAGCCCAGGATGGGCACGGTGGCGAAGTAGGCCGGCGCCACCGCCCAATGCACGTTGATGGAATACACCGCCACGAAGATTACCCCGATAATGGCCGTGAATACCACGTTCACCATCACCGTCAGCAGCTTCTCGATATCCGTACGCACTTTCTGCAGCTTGCCCAGAGTCTCGCCGCTCCGCTGATCCTCGAATACGGAATACGGCAGTTCCAGGGAATGGGCCAAGCCGTCGGCATAGATGCGGGCCCCTACCTTCTGGATGATGACGTTCAGGTAATAGTCCTGGAAATTCTTGGCCACCCGAGATACGAAGGCCACGCCCATCGATCCCGCCAACAGCAATCCCACTCCGCGGAAGAATTGGGGATAGGTCAAATCCCGGAACCGGGTGACGTAATTGTCGATGATATGCCGGAAAATCAG
>JBDSIO010000319.1:0-6535 GCA_039917895.1 Fibrobacteria bacterium
CGACGGGCATCTTCTATGAAGTTCCCGGGGTGACCATCCTGGTGAACCTGCGATCCCTGGTGAAAGGTCCGGTTCGCAAAGTGGGCGTGATCGCGCGGCCTTCCATGGCCGATTTCGTGCGTGAAAACGCGAAATGGTGCGCATACGAGAACATCGAACTGGTGCCTTACTTGGTTTCCGAGGACCGCATGGACGTCGCCCGCGCGGTGCGCACGGGCGTGCGCCGGCTTCGCGACCGCGAAAAGGTCGACGCATTGTGGATCCTGAACGACAATTTCTTCCTCACCCCGGAGATCATCGGCGGGGGCTGGCTGCCGGCGCTGGCCCGTTTCAAGAAGCCGGTGCTGGTGGGCGTCGAGAATTTCGTTTCGGAGCGATCGCATTTCGGCACCTTCGCCATCCTTCCCGACCATTACGCTCTGGGCGTGCAAACGGCGGGCCTGATCCTGCGGCTTAAGGAAAACGGATGGAAGCTGGATGAGACCCTCCGGGTGGAGCAGCCCCTGGCCGTTTACAAGATTCTGAACCTGGAACAGGCCCGCAAGTACGCGACCGTGCGCGATTCGGCACTGAAGGAAGTCGACAAGGTGATAAAGTGATCGGCCGTGGCCCTCGTAGCGCTCGTCCCTCGCGCGGCATCAAGCAGAAACTCATTTTCGGCTCGGTGGCCCTGCTCGCCACCACCCTGGCCGGATTCCTGGGCGCGGTAATCTGGATCAATACCACCTTGGCGGTCCGCCAAAAGGACGCGGCCTTCGAATCCATCCGCAACGCCCTGATCGCCAAGGGCAACATCCTGGTCGCCAACAACAGTCAGGCGATCCTGGGGATGGTGGCGGACAATGCCTTCCTTTCCGTAGCGGGCCTGGTGGCTTCCACGGTGCGCGACGATGAAGACGTGGTTTACGGCGTCTTCATGGACGACAAGCGCCAACCCTGGGTCAGCGCCGATTCCGCGCATCCCGATGGCGCCATCGCCGCTCCCGGCGCCTTGGAAGACAGCGCGAGCCTGTGGGCCTCCCGAGTGGTCGCGCCCATGCATAGGCGATTCGCGTCAGGCGGGGACGGGGTCATCGAATTCGCGGCTCCCGTGATGGTGGAGGGCAAAACCTTGGGCGTGATCCGGTATGGCCTGACGACGGGGCGCATGGAGGCCATGCTCTCAGCGGCCTCGCGTTCCGCCAAGCAGGCGCTGGCCCGCACCGTGGCGGCCCTCGTTTTCATGGGCGGCCTGGCCGCCGCTTTCGCCTATTTCGCAGCCAGGCGTCAGGCCATCCTGATCACCCGTCCCATCGAAGAACTCCAGTCGGCGGCAAACGCCATCGCGTGCGGGGATTACAATCAGCCGGTCACCGTGACCGGAGACGACGAGATAGCGCTGCTGGCGAGGGACTTCGAGTCCATGCGCCGCACGGTGAAGGAATACACCGAGCGTTTGCAAGACATGGTCGCCGAGAAGATCCAAGAGATCAAGGCTATCCTGGATAACATCGAACAAGGCCTTTTCACGTTTTCGCTGGATGTCGATTCTCCGAGCGGAAGGATCAATCCCGACTACGCGCTCTCGACCAACAAGATCCTGGACGTGGAGGACGCATCCAAGCGCACGCTTGCGCAGCTGTTCCGCCTCGACCAGGGCCGGACGGCTGATTGGATGGACTGGCTGGACATGGTGAAGCAGCGGCATACGACCCTGCGCTGGGAAAAGCTCGTGCGCCTGTGCCCGGTCCGGGAACTGCGCCTGGAGGACGGCGCGGCCGGGGAACGCATCATCCTGGTCGGTTACCAGAAGATGTTCGACGGTGGGAAAAGGCTGAACAAGCTGATGATACTGGTGCAGGACGTCACCGACGCGCGCCGCGTGGAACGGATGATCAAAGAAGAGAAGGAGCGGCATGACGACGAGGTCAAGGCCATCCTCGGAATCGTGCGTTACTCGGCCTTTATCCCCGACTTTCTCGCCGACGTGGAAACCCGCCTGCGCAACCTCGAGGCCGGGGTACGGAGCGCTCCATCCGCCGCGCCCGTGGCGCTGGAGGAAACCATCGCGGCCATGTCGCGGGATCTGCACACCTTGAAGGGTACGGCCGCGACCTACGGATTCGAATCCCTTTCGCGCCAGGCGCGCGAAGCCGAGCAGGCGCTGGAAGACCTGCGTCGGCGCGACCATCCCCCGAATCCGGACCAATGGACCGCGCAAGCCCGCTTTCTGGAGCGCATGAAGGAAAGTCTGAAGGAAATCCGCGAGCTAGTCAAAACCCTTTCGGGTACCGAAGGGGAAGCCACGGTGGCAGTACCGGAACCGCGCATACGCGAATTGCGCACATTGGGTTCCTCCCTGCGGAAGGGTCCCTTGGCCCAAGCCGCCGCTGCAGCCGGCGGGGAGGCCTCCGTCCAGTTAAGCCGGTTGCTGCTCGCCTGCCGCGGTATCGATGCGATGAAGATCGCGAAACTGGCGGACAAGTACGGCGCGATGATCCTGCGCGTAGGCGAACGCCTGGGCAAGCGCCTGGAGTTCTGCGCGCTCCCGGAGGACCTGGAAGTATCACCCTCGCTGTTCGCGGCCTTGGACGAGCCCCTCGTGCATCTCTTGCGTAACGCGGCCGATCACGGCATCGAGATGGAGGCCGCCCGCCTTCTCCAAGGGAAATCCGGCGCCGGCCGAATCGAACTGAAGCTCCAGGCCACGGAGAACGGCTGGGAGATCACGGTTTCGGACGACGGGCAGGGCATTGACGTGGAGATTCTGGCCGCCAAAGCCGTGGCCCGGGGACTGCTGCCCCTGGCAGCGATCGGGGAAATGGACGCCGCCGCGAAGCGGGAACTGATATTGCTTCCGGGCCTTTCCTCGCGGGACCAATCGACGGAGTTATCCGGCATGGGAGTCGGAATGGACGCGGTCGCGGCCTGGGCCAGGAACGTTGGGGGAAGGATTTCCGTGGCTTCCGAGCCTGGCCGCGGCACGCAGATCGGCCTGATTGTTCCGGCAACCTTCGCAGATGCGGATGAACCCGTCCCGCTCGGGAGGGATTGGACCTCGGATGGAATCGGGAACGGGCAGGGCGGTTGATCAGCCGTCGAAGACTTCGGCGAGGGAGGCTTTGAAGTCCTGCAGGAACTGATCTTCGTTGAAGAGCAGCGGCTTCTCCATATAGGCTTTGGCTCCCATCTTGATGCACTTGGCCATCTCCGGGCCGCGGATGGCCGAGATCATCATGACGTTGGCCTCCGGGAATTCCTTGAGGATTTCCTCCAGGGCTTCCATTCCGTCCTTATTGGGCATGGTGATGTCGAGAGTGATGAGGTCGGGCTTGTGCTCGCGGTAAAGCGCGATCGCCTGATTACCGTCCGAGCCTTTTCCCACCACGGTATAATCCATGGCCTCCTCCATGAATGCGGCAAGTTGGTTGATGAGGAAATTCGAGTCGTCGACGATGACTATCCGTTTAGACATTTGCTTGGCGCCGGGGATTAGTCCGGGCTCCCTTCGCGTTTCAAGGCGCCGCCGCCGAATTCGTTCTGGGCCGCCGTAGGGGGTTCCTTCAGCTCGCGGATGGAAAAGTGGAGCAGCATCTCCTTGCCCTTCGCCTCAATCTTGCCCATGAGTCCCCAATCCTTGCGGGCTGTGAACGCTCCCTCGCTGAAGAACGGGGTGGAGGGTCGGAGGTACCCGAATCTCGCTATGAAAAGATCGTCGGCTACGAAAAGTCCGGATATCACGTTGGCCATTTCGCCGATGGCATCCTTACGAAACCGCGCATCCATCTCTTGCGGGAACATGGTTTCAATTTCCGATTCCTCCAGGCCCATCACGAGCTGCGCATGGTACCGTGTGTTGGCGGTGGGAAGGATGCAATATAGCGAGGAACCTTCAGGAATGGAATGCACCGACTCGAACGGAGCCTTCACTTTGACATCCGATTCCAGGATAGCGCGCACGGCCCAGATCACGCAGCTTTCGAAGACCGGGGACAGGCTGGCCAGGGTCCCTTGGAGGGGATCAGCGGCCGACATTGCGATCAAAATCCGATGGGGGGAACCGATATTCCATTGCCCCTTTATCATAGGGGGGGCGCATCGGATTGTGCAAGCCCTCTTGCCTAATCGCCGTGATTCCCCGGTCATTTTCCGCATACTGTCTAAAATTGGTAGACTAGCCCGGCCCCGAAGGTGCGGTGGGTCTGATGGGGGAAGCTGATCCATCCGAATTGATTGTAATTCTCGACGAAGGGTTCAGCGAGCACGTTCCGGCCCCAGACTGTCAGGGACAAGCGGTCCTCGAAAAGGCGTTTCTGGATCGAGAAATCCAGCTGGAATTGGACCCGGGCGGGATCCGCCACCAACGACTGATCGTGAATGCGCGTTTGGGACATGGGCAATTGTTCATAATAATTGAAGGCTTCCCCGCGGGAAAAAGGCGAAGACAGGGTACCGGTTACGAACAGGTTGATTCCGAAGGGAAGGTCGCAGAAGATTTTGGCGCGGCCCACATGATTTGGCGTGCGGCGCAACCAGTCCGTGGGAGCCACGTAGGTGCGACCCGCGCTGTCCCTGGGAATCGCGAGGCCTACGAAATCACGGATGTAGAAGAGGGAGTAGGAAAGTTCCATGCGCAGGTATTCCGCGGGCACGTAACGGAGGATGGCTTCCCCGCCGAAGCTCTGGTAGTCCGCTAGGTTGGTTGCGTAGACAGGCACGATGGTGTCTGGCGCGTGGGCCTTTGACGGGATTACAGTCTGCAGGCTGGAGTCGAAGGGCGTGGCGCCGCTCATGCCATGGACCCAGCTGTAAAATGCGCTGAGGTCCCATTGGAGGTTTCCGGCAAGGGAACCCCGGTGGCCGGACTCCAGGGTTAAGTATTCCACGGGGGAGACTTCGGTTCCGGGAACCAGCGCGACGAAACGGCCCATGGCCGGCGACTGCGGAACGTCTCCCAGTACGTCCTTATGATTCTGGAAATACCAATACGGCGGGATCTGGGCCTGCCTCACTTCGAAATCGGTTTGCGAATAGCTGGGCGTGGTGATGCTGCGCGAGGCGGCGCCCCAGAACGTCAAATCTTCGGCGGGCTTCCAAGCGAGTCGGAGGCTTGGGGAGATTTCCGGAACATTGCTAATCAAGGTCCAAATCTCGGCCTTGGCGCCCAGGGTCAGCCGCCAACGGTTGCCCAGGCCGATTTCGTCCTGGAGGAAGGCGCCCAACAAGTAGGAGAGGTGGTGGGGATCGCTTACGAAAAGCGATCCGTTTTCGCGCATGTCGGCGAATTCGAACTGTACCCGGCGGACATTGGCGCCTGCGCTCAGACTATGGTTACGCAGGGCCGTATTCCGCTGCGCTTCCAATTCGGAAATGTCAAAGCCGGCCTGGAGGCCGCTCCCCATGGCCATCTCATAACGGTTGCGCCAATGGTAGGCGTTCGCAAACCAGGAGTCGTCGCGGCTTCGGATCACATCCAGGCGTGCCTGCACGAGGGTCTGGTCCTCCACCTCCCGATTGGCATAGATGCTGTCCGGCATTTTATCGGGCTGGCCGGCCGGAGGTTTGGACGTGGGCCAAGGGGTCGACTGGATGGAATATTGGCCGTTGGCGACGGAGCTTTCCAGCACCTGTCCGGACCATTTCCATTCGTCCTTCGGCTGGTATTCCCATTTCATGCCTCCGGAGAGGGCCCGTTGGTAGTCGTCCTCGCCGCGGAAATGGTTGGCCACCGGCACGGAGGTGCCGCCGTTGATCGGGGCATCCACGGTTTCGCCGGCGAACAGGGGGTTGCGGTCGTAGCCGTCGTGGGTCTTGAAGCGGCCCCATAACGTGAGGAACAGATCGTCCTTGGCTTCCACCCCGTACCGGACGTAGGGAGCGAAGTAGTTCTGGGTGCCGCCGGCGAGGGACACCCGCAGACCCTCCGCGACTTCTCCGCGCTTGGTGAAAATACTGATGATGCCGCTGGCGGAGTTGGCGCCGTAGATGACTCCGCCCGGCCCTTTGATGACTTCGATACGTTCGATGTCTTCGAGCGGGAAGTCCAGTGCGTTGAATAACAGGCAGCCGATGATCGGGCTGGTGATGGGCACGCCGTCCAGGATCCAGGCCACTGTGTTATTGAAAACGCCCATGCCTTCCCGCACGCCCTGTTCGGTGATTGAGTAGGAGACGTCGCTGAAGAACGCTCCCGGCGCGAGTTTTAGCACGTCCTGCAGGCGCGTCGCACCGGAGCGGCGGATTTCGTCCTCGCTGATGACGTAAATGGAAGTCGGGACGTCGCGCATCTTCTGCGCATGCTTGGAAACCGAGGTCACGTCAAGATCCATAATCCGTTTCAGGGACAACGCGCCCATGTCCACGCCCTGGCCCCGGGACATGGCGAGGGCTCCGGCCAGAAGGGCCGGAATCAGCGACGATCTCAAAAATCCCAATTTCATTGAATACCCGCTCCATTGTATGGTTACGCGGAGCCGTTTGGCAACCTTGAAGGATTCTTAGGGTCCAAAACCCGTCTCGCGGATCATTGCGGGTTCATCCGCCATGGGATAGGATC
>JBDSIO010000320.1:0-4453 GCA_039917895.1 Fibrobacteria bacterium
CCGTGGTGTCGGCGCCGGACTGATAATCGGGTTTGGCTAACGAGATGGCATGCGTCCCGGCCGCCAGGCCGAGCAGGAAGATTCCCTGGGCATCCGAAACGCCCGTCACCGACTTGCCTCCTCCGGAAGCAGTGACCGAGGCGTTCACGAGATCCGCGCCGGTTTGATCCACCACCTTCCCGGATAGGCGGGCCGCGGCCAACGGGAGGATTTGCGCCACGCTCAAGGGGAATTTCACATCCAGGGTCACCGTGCGCGTCTGCGTCAGGTAACCATCCTTGGCGAAGGTCAGATTGTATGAGCCGATGGCCAGCACCTTTTCGGCCGCGCCCGTGTTGGCCGTGAAGAGGGGCAAAGGATCCGCGCCCCCATCGACGGGCGTCACCTCTATGCGCACGTCGCCGACCGGCAGGGGATCGACGCCGTCCGATTTCACCGTCAGGGAAAGCGTCTGCACCTCGTTGCGGTAACGGAAGGATGTGGTGTCTCCGACCACGCTCGCACCGGATCCGCTCAGGGCGAAAACCTTCCAGATGTAGCGCTTGGTGAGCAGGATGCGTTTCGCATCCATCGTCACGGCGGTGTCGGTGACCTCGGTATTCCAAATCGGGAACAGGACGTCGAGGCCTTCCTTGGTCTCCAGGGAATAGATGAAGATCCGGTAGGTATTGGCGGCCGTTCCGGCGGACGTCTGGGAGCGCGTCCAGCGAAAGGTCAGGCTGCTGTCCTTGGGCGTTGTCAATTGCAGGTCGGGAGTGGGCGCCAGGTTCCTGGGCGCATTGAGCGCCAGCGCCGCGCCCGAGGACTGGATGGTGAAGAGTTTGAGTCCCTGCGCTTTGGTGGAGGTCGACAGGCTGCTGCGGCCGTCGTAATTGTTGAGGATGACCAGGTTGTAGGGAACGCTCGGTGAAAGCGGCGGCGCAGGCACTTTCGAGAAGGTTCCGGAGGGATCCGGCGTGCCGTAGAGGATGCTGGATGTGGTGGTGATGGCCTGCCAGATGATGCTGGCTCCCGACACCGTTCCCTTCTCGGTGTTGATTTCCAGGGCCTGATCCGAAAGCAGCAGATGGTAGGCCGGAACGCCCGGCACCGGCGTCCAGGCGATGTTGGGATTGGACGAGGTCTCCTGCGCCTTGGGAGCCGTGAGGGTGGCGGCCTGGCGCGTGACCACCCAGAAGGGAAGTTCCGGCGATAGTGATTTGCCGTCGCGGCAGGAGGCGATCAGATAATGGAATCCCAGACCCATTTGAGGCCCCTGCGGCGAAGTCTTGCCGGTGTCTTTGTCCGCGGCTTTGAACGCGAACACGACTCCGGTGGAATCCTTGTTCAATGAGCGCGCGGCGAGGACGCGCGTATCGTGCCCGGCCAGCACGTTGCCCTTGGCCGAAGGGCTTCGGAACAGCCCACAGGAGTCCGGCGCCTTGCCCGGAGGGTTGGACACGACGGTAATGCGCACCAGGGAGTCCGGGAAGACTTCGCTTTGGGGGGCTGTGGTGAAAATGAGGTTGGGTTGACCGTAAGAGAGAGTGCAAAGGGCAAAGTTCAAAGTGCAAAGTGCAAAGTGGAAGACGCGCAGGAAGCTGCGGCGGACTGGTGCGACTTTTCTCTTTTCCGTCATTTTGAACTTTGCACTTTGAACTTTGAAATTTGACTTCTACCCATCAGAACGCATAGCTCACTCCGCTTCTGACCGCCGGCAGCGGCGAGACGTAGAAGTCCGTCGTGAACACCAGCGGATGCCCCCAGGTGAAGCCGAAATCCAGGATCGGTACCAGCGGGTCGCCGTCCCATTCGAGCGGCGACAATCCCGACAGCATATGATCAGAATCCCGATAGCTCATGTTCAGGCTGTGCAGGCCCAGATTCCCGTGGAACCAGCCGAGCTTGCCCGAAAGGCAGAGCACCTGGTCGGGGAAGAGATCGAGATCGACGAAGCCTTCCGTGTCCACGGAGCCGCTGTCGTCGCTGCTGGCGTTCGCGGCGGCGCGGTTTCCGCCCGGAGCGGCGTTGGGCGTTTCCATGTGGATGGACACGCGCCCGAAAACCTTGGTGTAGCTGATCGAAAGCCGCCCCGGAAGGATGTCGGCGGAAAGCGTATGCGACTGGGGCAGCAGCAGGATCAGGCGGTCGTGGATGTGGATGTTGCGCTTGCCGGTTTCTCCGTCCAGCAGGCGGCGCAGGTTGTCCGCGGCCAGGAACGAGTCCGGCTCGGTGAAACGCGGTTCGAAAGTGGCGGGGTCAATGAAATACGGGACCGAATACGCGACATCCAGATGGCCCTTGGCCGACATGCGCGCACCCATGCGCGACACCAGGCGGAGCGGGCCCACCCCGACCGCCATTTCCGGGCTCCAGGCTTTGCCTTCGTACCATCCGTCCGCGGTGCCGTACACCTTGTCTCCCGGATACTCCACCAGGAAAGAGGTGTTCCCCGCATCCCCGCCCACGCCGATGCGGCCGGAAAGATCCGGGCGCAGATCGCCCGAGGTGCGCGCCGTGAACTGGTGCTTGTGCACCTGGAAGCCCAATTCCACCCAACGCGTTGGCTTGAAAGCGTAACCGAAGCTCAGGGAGCGCCAATGCATATCGAACAACAAGGGCATGTGGATGCTGCCTTTCATGAGCACGGAGCCGGATCCGTCCAGGGTCGTATCCAGGTTGAAACGCGCGTTGCCCAGCGATCCGGAGACCGTGAGGCTGGCGTTCTCGCGCGCGGCGAAGAAGGCGACACCGCCGAACAGGGGCGCGGAGACGTCGACATGGGCGTTGAGATGCTGGGAAACCCGGGCGAAGAGTTCGGGAATGATGACGGAGGAGTCGGCGACCTCGCCCAGCAGGCGTTGCGCCTGGGCCGAAGCATTGAAAGGGAGATTCAGGCTTACAAGGGCGCTCCCTTCGGTGAAGGAGTGGGAAAGGGGAGAACGCAGGAATTCGTAAGAGAAGGCGCCGCTGAGTTCTGCGTCGGCCTTGCCGATGAGGAGCAGGGGTTGCGCCCAGATTCCTTGAATTAAGAGGAAGAATGAGGCCAGGCCGGGGAGGAATAGACGGGTCTGGGCCGGAAAGGCGACGGTACGGGGACGGGTTGCCACGCTCCGAGTGTAGCATTCACGGGTGGGCTAATTCCAATTGCGACGGGAGTTTAGCGAGGATATCGACGGAAATCCGAAGCGGAAACTGAGGTGAAAACTGAAGTGAAAATTGAAGCGAAGATTTGGGGGCAAGGCATAGCTCCACGCCTTCCCGAGGAATGCCTGCTTCGGAGCGGAGCGAGTGGATCCGGGACCCCCGAGGGCCCGGCGTCCGCGCCCGGCGCCGGTCGATGACCAGGCTACCGGGTCAAGCCTGATAAGGCTTAGCGGCCGTTGAAGAGCGCGGCGTCGACGGACTGCGCGTCCGCTTTCGCCTGGGTCAGGGACAGGACTTCAGTCAGTTCCGGGACATCCCGGATCTGGGTCTTCATGTCCGCCGAGAACCGGAACAGGGCCACTTTGCGACGACCCAGGGGGCAGATTTCCCCCGTGCGCGGGTTACGGGCGGGGCGGGGCTTCCGGACCTTCGTATAGAAGGTGCCGAATCCTCGGATCTCGATGGTCTTTTCCTGGGCCAGGTACTCGCCTACGAGCCGCATGAACTGCTCGGCGACTTCCTTGATTTCCAGCTGAGGATGACCGCTTGATTTCGCCGCTTCGGCAACCAGGTCCTGCTTGGTCACATTCTTCAAATTAACCTCCTCTACCGCTAGATGTTGTGGTTAACAGCTTGAAGATAACAACGGCCTGTGTCAGCGTGCAAGCCAATTTTGAGTTTTTTTACCAAAGCTTTCGACCGGAAGGGTTGGATGGCCTCGGGGCGCGGGGTCGAGACGTCGTTTTATTGGATCAAAGATAGAGCGCAGCAGCCACTACAGAGATTGCGTTTCGGCGCTCATGGAGGACATGCTTTGGGGCAGGCGGTGGTCGGGTCCGAAGGAAAGGATTTTCGAGCACACGGTTTCGCAATCGGAGCGCGTGCCGTAGAACACGATAGTCTTGCCGGTCATGTCCACTTCGACTGCGCAACGGAACGCATTTTCGCGTGACAGCTTGCACGCGGAAGTGAGCATCTCCACCACGTAATCGTAGGTGTGTTCCTCATCGTTGAAAAGCACGACCTTCCAGTTGAGCGAAGGCTTGGCGAGAGTTTCGGTTCCGGTTTCGGCTTCCTCCTTTGGGGAGGTTTTCCCGGGTTCATCGATCATTGAGGAGCGCTTCCAGGGATCCATTTATTTTTCCATCACCTTTTCCCAGAAATATTCCCAAGCGAGCTGCTGTTCGCCCGGACCGAAGCCGTGCTTGCGGCGGAAGGCATTGTTCAGGTACTCGTTGATGATGTCGATGGTCTGCCGCAGGAAGAAGGCTTGGCGGCTCTGGATGAAGGCCAAATCGTCGAAGGTGTGGGTGGGCATGTAGACTTC
>JBDSIO010000321.1:0-11681 GCA_039917895.1 Fibrobacteria bacterium
GGGGGGACGGTAAGATCCAGGGAGGCGTGGCCGCCGGAAGCATCAATGAAATAGCGCAGATACCACTCCATGCCCGGCCCGCAGATTCCCACCCGGACCTCGTGCCGCTTGGGCATGGATGCGGCGACGGCGTCCTCGTCCGCATATCGATCCGCGAAGGCTTCCCATGAGAGTTTTCCCTTGGGCATGGGCTCGCCGTTATGCTGCCACCAATCATCGAATCGCAGCAGGTAGCCGTAGGTATCCCTGGACTTGATGAATTCCGCGACCACGTCCAGCGATTGCCGCAGGGAACCCATGGTGAGTCCGGTAACGGTTCGGAAATTGATTCCGGTTGGGGCGGCGAAGGGCATGTCGGAAATTTAAAAAGAAGACGGGGCTTTCGTGCGGGCTTCCAACGAAGCGGGCATTTATCTGACGGTGGGCCACTGCACCTTTGCCCATAGGTGGGGGAGACCGCACCTTATCGTAATCCGACCCTCAATTTGCCAAAATGGCAGGAATATAACGGCAAAACGACCTAACCCCCTGCGCCTTGGCCTTGTTTTATTGGCACATACCATCCGCTTGCGCCATTGCCTGGCGCGATCACTCCAGAGGTTCCTATGAAGCAGATCAGAAACTCAAGCACTCCATGGAAGGACAGTCGGGAATCCCACTTGCCATCCTCTTTGTCCCTTGCGTTGCTCTGGACTGGGCTATTGCTGGGGGCATGCCGAAATGAGGAGAGCCCGACACCGTCAGTCGCGGCGGAAGGCCCGGCGCAAGGTTGGGAAGACGCCGTTCTCACCCAAGCGCCCAACGTACCGCCTCCCATTACGCGCACGCATCCGGCCAGGATCACGATCAAACTGGAAATCAGGGAAGTCGAAAAGGAACTGGCGCCCGGCGTCCGGTACATGTTCTGGACATTCGGCGGCAACGCCCCGGGTTCGTTCATCCGCGTGCGCGAAGGGGATTTGGTGGATTTCCATTTGAGCAACCATCCCGACAACAAGATGCCCCACAACATCGATTTGCACGCCGTGACCGGGCCCGGGGGAGGCGCTGCCGCTTCCGTGACTGCGCCGGGACACACCTCGGTCTTCTCATTCACGGCCAAAAACCCGGGGCTCTTCGTCTACCATTGCGCCACGGCGCCGGTGGGGATGCATATCGCCAACGGCATGTATGGGCTGATCCTGGTGCAGCCCAAGGAGGGGTATCCCAAGGTGGACAAGGAGTACTACGTCATGCAGTCCGAATTCTACACCCACGGTAAGAATCGCGAAGAAGGCTTGCAGGCTTTCGACATGGAAAAGGCCGTCAAGGAAGATGCCGATTATGTGGTGTTCAACGGTTCGATGGGGGCCCTGGCGGAGGACAAAGCCATCACCGCGAAGGTGGGGGAGACCGTCCGGCTGTTCATCGGCAATGGCGGTCCCGGACTGGTATCGTCCTTCCACGTTATCGGCGAGGTATTCGACAGAGTGCATTCCTGGGGAGGCGTCCGGGCCGATCAGGAGCAGGTCCAGACCATTCTCATCCCTGCGGGCGGCGCGGCCATCGCCGAGTTCGGCGTGGACTTTCCCGGGACATACATATTGGTCGATCATTCCATCTTCCGCGCCTTCAACAAAGGCGCGTTGGGCATGCTCAAGGTGACGGGTCCCGTGGATTCCTCAGTCTATTCCGGAAAACAGAGGGATGAGGTGTACCTTGCGGAAGGCGCGGCCATCCAGACCCTTCCCAATGCCGTGGCTAACCCACCCACCACGTCCTTGACGCGCTCGGAAATGATGGACAGGGGCTCGCGGGTCTTCACCCAGGTGTGCGCGGCCTGCCATCAACCCAAGGGAGAAGGCATTCCCATGGCCTTTCCGCCTTTGGCAAATTCGGATTACCTGATGTCCGATAAGAACCGGGCCATCGATATTCTCCTGCAGGGTAAAACAGGATCCATGACCGTCAACGGCAAGATCTTCGATGGCGTCATGCCCCAGCTCAACCTGGACGATGCTTCCATCGCCAGCGTGCTGACCTATGTTCGCAACAGCTTCGGAAACACCGGCGATGCGGTCACCCTGGAACAGGTGAAGGCGCGGCGCCATTAGCAGGCGCCATTGGGAGCTAGCCGTGAATCCCTGCGCGATGTGTTCCATCCTTCCCCTGTCCGCCTTCGTCATGGCCGTCGCCGCGGCGCCCACCCCCAGCGCGCCCATGAACGTACCCAGAGGAATGGCGCTTGTCCCCACGGGGGTGTTCGCCCTCCCTTTCCGAAAGGATACCGCCGAGGTCCGCATGAAGGTGGACCCTTTCTATCTGGACAAACATGCGGTGACCCAATCCAGGTTCCTGTCCTTTGTGGAGGCGAATCCCAGTCAGGCCCGTTCCCGGATGCCGCGTACGTTCGCCGATCCGGCCTATCTGTCCGATTGGCGGGACGATTCATCTCCGCCCGCGGGACTTGGTAACTCGCCGGTTACCCGAGTATCCTGGTATGCGGCAAAGGCCTTTTGCGCCGATCAGGGGAAACGCCTTCCCACCACCGCCGAATGGGAATGGGCCGCTAAATCCCTGCCCCCGGGAACGGATTCCGCCGGGCTCGATTCGAGCATTCTCGCATGGTATGCGAAGCCCTCCGGGGACAGGCTGCTTGCGGTCGGGTCCGGTTCCATGAACGGGAACGGCATCCGGGATCTCTTCGGTCTGGTCTGGGAATGGACTTCGGATTTCGATGCATTCGGGTTCGCGGGTTTGAACCAGCGGGGCGTGGGGGACAGCGCTGCCTATTGCGGAGCCGGTAGTGCCAGGGCGGTCAAGGATGCCGGTTACGCGACCTACATGAGCTGGGCCTTTCGTCTGAGCCTGAAGGCGGATTATTCACTGGGAAGCCTGGGGTTCAGGTGCGCGCGGGATCTGGACTTGCGAGGTCGTTTAAAAGGACCTGGAGCTATGAGGACCTTTCCTCCTCCCGTTTTGAAGACTCTTGCGATTCCGGACGGTTCGTTGTATCGGGTGAACTCACGTTGGATGCGGGATGATGGCTCTGCGTTGCAACTGGCCGATCTCCGCGGCCAGGTCAGGGTGCTGTCCATGTTCTTCACCGGTTGCGCCAACCTTTGCCCCATGCTGCTCGGTCAACTGCAATCACTGGAGCAGGCTATGCCCGATACCCTGAAAGCCAAGGTGGGTTTCGTTCTGGTTACCCTTGATTCGAAGGAGGATACCTCAGGCATGCTGAAGGCATACCGCAAGAAATCCCACCTCGCATCCGAACACTGGACCTTGTTGAGGGGTTCCGCAGATGATACCCGGGAATTGGCGGCATTGCTAGGGGTGCGCTATACTCCGAAGCTGGACGATGGCCAAATGGGGCATACGGGCCTCATCGCCATCCTGGATCGCGAAGGCCGCATGATTTTTCAGGTTCCCGGAATCACTGATCAAAAAGCCTTTATGGCCGAGCTCACCCGTCAGGTTTTTTTTGACAGACAAGAGGAAACCCTGGATTTGCAGGACGGCATGCGCCGGGCCGGGATACGGAATGGCCTGCGGCAGGAAAAAAAAGGGGATCCAAATCCCGATCCCAATCGCGGCACAGGCGAGCCCCAGCGGAAATAAAACCCAGTAAGGTTCGGCGCGGAAGAATTCCCAGTTCAAGGGGCCGGCGCCGAAACCGCATTGGCGTCCAACGCGACCGCGGTTTGGGCCAATAACCTGCCATTCGAGCTGGCGCCCGTCTTCAACGTGATCGCCGTTTTCGACAATTCGACACCCTCAAAATGCGTGGTGGTTCCATGACTCGCGGCCCCTGCAACCTGCCAGAATATATTCTTTGCCGATGCCCCGCCGCTCAAGATGACCTTGACTCCCGAGCTCAAGGTGAGATTGCCCGCGACCTGGAAAATCCAAACGTCGTTGGGACCCCCGGAAAGAGTGACGTCCGTCGTAATCAGTAGATCGGTGCCCCATTTGTAGGTCGCGGGAGCGAGCGTCCGGCCGCCTATTTCGCCTGCGCCCAGTTCCGTATAATCGGGGGCCCTGCCCGCTGCATCGGTAAACGCCGTAAGCATGTCGAGGACGCCGGTGGTCAGATTGGCCGGGGTCGGGGAGGCATAATCGGAGGCGAACACCTGGCCGGTGATCAAAGAGGATGTCGAATAGGCGCTTGGAGGGCTGACGAGGGAAAACCCGGTAATGAAGCTGGCAGCCACCGGGCTCACTCCGATGTTTCCGGTGACGGCCGTCGCGCCGGTGTTGGATATCCCCGCCTTCGCCAAAATCACATACTCTCCGGATTTGCCGAGAACCACCGGGGATGGACCTTTGCCTGCCCCCAGCAACCCCGTGCCTGCTCCCGGAACCGTCGGCTCCGGTTTGGAATCGCTTTTGCTGAGGCATCCCGCCATGGATGAACTCAAAACCAACGCAGCGGCCAATATTGCGGGATAAGCCGCCATGCGGGCATGAATGTTATTGTTTTTCATTTTGAAATCCTTTGTTGGCCGAATCATTTCACTTTGTACAGATAGCCGTTGAGCGGAGAAAGCGAGATGGGGATCAAGGTTCTGGTCTGACCGGCCGGAATCGATACCCGATGCTTGAGAATTCCGTTCGCTCCGAATATGGAGAGCGAGCGGTTCACAGAGGAAATGCCCGCATCCACGGCCAACCTGTCTCCGGCCGGAGCGAAATGGATTGCTCCGGAACGATCGGCCGATTTCCGATACAGCGAGGTCGGATCTTTAGGGACGAGCCGGACTGTGAGCGTCCGGGTCGCGTCCGCGGCGAGCTGGAACGTAGTCATGGTAGGGAAAAAGTCCGGCGCGCTTGCGACGATGGAGTAGTTGCCGGCCACGGGAAGATTGGAAAAATGGCATTCGCCAATCGAGTCGACCCCGGCGCTGTCGATAATGACGCTACCCCGTTTCAGAACCACCGAGGCGGCGGGAATCAGCGAACTGTCGTCTGATTTACTGACTTTGATCCGGAGCGTGGCGGTACCGGGTTCAACCGAAATGTCCGGTTGCGTCACGGTATTGGCGTCGAGGGCGACGTTCGTTTGCGCCAGCTGTCTGCCTTTCGCGGTCGCGCCGGTTTTCATGACGATCGCTGTCTGGGAGAGGAGTATGCCTTCGAAGTGGGACGTCGTTTCATGCGTCGATGCCCCGGCCACCTGCCAGAAGATGTTCTTGGACAACGCGCCGCCCTGAAGGGTTATTCTCACTCCCGAGGTTTGCGTGAGATCCCCGGCAATCTCGAAAATCCAGACATCGTAGGGTCCGCCGAGCAGCGTAACGTCGGAGGGAATCAGGAGATCGGTGCTCCATTTATACACCGCCGGGGCGAGCGTCATGCCGCCGATGTCGCCCGCGCCAAGCTCGGTGTAGTCCGGCGCCCGAGCGGCGGCATCCGTGTATGCCGTCTGCATATCCAGCACGGCCGTGGTCAGGTTCGCCGGGGTGGGGGAATCATAGTCGGCGGCGTATACCTTTCCGGTAACGGCGGCGGAAGTAGCATAGGCGCCGGGAGGATCCAGCAGGGAAAATCCGGTGATGTAGCTCGCCGCCACTGGGCTCACGCCGATGTTTCCCGTGATTGCCGTAGCGCCGGTTGTGGAAATTCCGGTTTTCGCGAGGATCGCATAATCGCCGGCCTTTCCCAGCAAAACAGGCGATGGTCCTTTCCCGGCGCCGAACAAACCGGTTCCCGGCCCCGGATCGGTCGTATCCGCACCAGCCCGGTGAATGGCGCCGGTTCCGGCGGAACATTCGCCTGCCAGCAACACGTTGAACAACAATGCCAGCGCCGTCACCGGCACGAAAGACACCCCGAATCCATCAATGCTTTTCATGAATGCTCCCTTTTCAATCCGCGCCTTGAAAGGCCATGCCTATCCGGGCTTCCGGCCGTTGATGCCGGGATTCCATTTGGCCACCTGCCTGCATGTTTGAAGTAGGTTGCGCCGAGGTCGATGCAAAGCAAGAATACGGTTTTAAATCCATACCACCCATGCGGGGAACGGGCCGGTAACCTCTCAAGCTCCCAAGCGCATGATTTTTAACAGCTTATGGCTTTTCGAGCGGGCGCCAATAACAACTAATACTCAAGGCGAAGATGCAGCTATATTTGCAAATGTTTAATCCAAAGGAGATGGGATGAAAAAGTCGATTCGTTATTCTTCGTTGTTTTTAGGGCTGGCGATGGTGATGCAATTGCAGGGGTGCTATGGCAATTTCACCCTCACCCGCAAGCTATATACCTGGAACGGCACGTTGGGCGACAAATGGATCAACTCCGTCGTCATGTTCGCCATGTGCGTCATTCCGGTCTACGGAATCGCCGGTTTCGTCGACTACGTGGTCTTGAACACCGTCCAGTTCTGGACCGGCAAGAACCCGGTGGTGATGAAGCCAGGCGAAAAGGAAATCCAGGTGGTGCAGTGGAAGGGCAAGGAGTACCGTCTCACCGCCACAACCAACCGCCTGGACGTCGAGCCGATGGCAAATGGCAAAGCGGGAGTCGCCGCGAGCCTCATCTTCGACATGAGGACCCAGTCCTGGAGCGCGAGCGCTCCTGGGTCGCAAAGTCGGATTATCGAGATGGTGGGCGACGAAGGCAACATCGCTGATCTTATCTATCCCGACGGCCACAAGCAGAGAGTGGAGTTGGTGCAGAACTGACAGGGAGAGCGCCTTGGCCGAATTCCTTACCACGTGGGCGCCGAAGGTTTGAGGGGCCTGTTAGTGACGTTTCCGGAAGTGAGCGCGTGGTAGAAAGGATTCCGCGCCTCGAGTTTCCCAAGGGAAAACGAATTGGGGTTAAATCGCCGCGACCTGCGCCGGTTCGCCCAATGCTCTGTCAACGGCACTGGCGAATGCGGAGGGGGAAAACGGCTTCTGAATGAAATTGACCGGCGTTTGCGAAAGCCCATCTCTGGGAAAATCCGAATCCGCCGTGTATCCCGACATGAACAGGACTTGGCTATCCGGTCGACTGGCCCGGAACGCCATGGCGAGTTCCCCGCCTCCCATACCCGGCATCACCAAGTCCGTGATCAGGATATGAATCGGCGTTCCCTTGTGACGGTCATTGACCACCATCGCGTTCTCGGCGGAATTGGCCTCCAACACCGTGTACCCTTGCATTTGCAGGATCTTACGCGTGAAGAGGCGGACTGCGTCTTCATCATCGACAAGCAGAACAGTTTCCTTGCGCTGCTTCGGCATTACGGTGGATTCTCGGCGCGGCATGGTTGTCGTCTCGCCGCTCTTGTCCCTGGGAAGCAGGATGCAAAATTCCGTTCCCACGCCGATCGTGCTCTCAACAATAATGAAGCCTTCGCTTTGGTTGACGATTCCCTGCACTACCGAAAGTCCCAGGCCCGTGCCTTTGCCCAATTCCTTGGTCGTGAAAAAGGGTTCGAAAAGGCGATTGAGGGTTCCGGCGTCCATGCCGGTGCCTTTGTCCTTGACGGTGATTTCCGCGTAGGAACCCCGCGGGATGGTTGGATGGTTTTGCGGATCCTCCTCGTGCAATTCCAGGTTCCGCGTCCGCAAGTTGATTGGACCGCCCAAAGGCATCGCGTCGCGCGCGTTCACTACGAGGTTGATCAACACTTGTTCAACCTGCCCGGGGTCCACTTTCACCAGGCAAAGCCGATCCTCCAGTTCCGGCAGGAGCTGGAAGCGGGCGCCGACGAGCCGGGCGAGCATGGTCTGCATATTCGAAACGATGCCGTTCAAATCCACCAACTTGGGCGCCAACATCTGCTTGCGGCTATAGGCGAGCAATTGCCGGGTCAATAACGCGGCCTGTTCCCCCGCTTTGAGGATTTCCTCGAAATAGCCGTGCAAGTCGTCATTGGGCGGGACCTTTGCGATGCCCAGCGCGCTAAATCCATTGATCGCCGTGAGCAGGTTGTTGAAATCGTGCGCGATGCCGCCTGCAAGTTTGCCGATGGCTTCCATGCGCTGCGACTGTCGCAACTTCTCCTGGGTATCCAGAAGCGCGGCTTCCGCCTGCTTGCGATCGGTCGCGTCCTCGATGGCCAGCAGGGTCATTTTAGCGCTTCCCTTTTCGCTCTCCTTTTCGCTTCCCCTCTTGGAAAGGGAATGGAGCCGGCGCGTGCCCAGAATCAGGGTCTTAAGGCCGTCGGGATGCGGGTAAGAGATCTCGAAATTCCCCGAGGCGGTATCCGTGGCCGACATTTTTGCGAGGTGGGCGAGGGTTTCCGGCTTCCCCCAAAGGCCTCCATTGACATCCGCGAGCTTTTTCCCTTCCGTCTCCATGGGCGTCGTCCCGAAAAACCGGTAATAGGACAGGTTGGCCGAATGGATCCGCAAGTCCGCTTCGAGGATGACCATGGGATCCCGCACCGTATCCACGATGGATCGCGCATAGTCGCCGCTTTCCTGCAACCGCTGCTGCGTGACCTTGATTTCGTCGATATCCAGGGATACGATCACCACGCCATCGATTTTGTTGTCCGAGGATCGGTAGGGATGGATCCTGAGAGCGTACCAGCGTCCGTCCTGGCCGAGCATTTCCGTGACGGACGGCTCCTGGGAGGCCACCACATCGGAAACCGATTTTCCGAGATCGAGGTCGGGATTGAACGACTTCAAGGTGGTGATGGTCCGTCCCACGTCGTTGCCGTTCAGATGCAGCAGCTTTCCGGCCGAAGGGGTGAAGCGGCGCAATCGCAAATCGCCCCCCAGGATGAGGATGGGAATCTGCACGCTGCTCAGAAGGTTGGAGAGGTCATCGTTGAGTTGCGCCTGCTCCAGGTTGCGGGTCCGTAATTCCTCGTTCATGGTGGCGAGTTCTTCATTCCCCGACTGCAGTTCCTCCTTGGCCGTTTCCAGCTCTTCGTTGGTGCTTTGCAACTCTTCGTTGCTGGATTCCATTTCCTCGCCGGAAGCCTTCAACTCCTCATTGACCGCCTCCGCGTGTTCCCGCACCGTTTGCAGGTAATCCCTGGTCGCTGCCAGCTCGGATCGGAGCACGGAGATCATTTCCGTTTCCGGTCCTTTCTTCCGGTTCCGGTCTTGTGAGGGAGAAGGCGGAACATCGGGGGTCGCCACGCTTTCGACCGCCTTGGCGTCCTCCACCGCGTTAAAAAGAACGAGGAAACAGGCGTCCTCCGCGGCGGGCAAGCGGACGGGGTGCACCTCCACGTCAACGAGGCGCAAGGTTCCCCCATGCATGATGCCGGAGTTCTTCCACAGGATCGGCAACCCGGTCTTCCCGCATTCAAGCAGGGCCCGGCGGATTTCCATGGACAGGCTTTCCTGGGCCATGGTGGCGATGTTGAGCCCGGTGCCGCCCTGGGGCGGTTCCAGGAATGGGCTGGTCCGGCCGCGGAATTGCAGGACATCCATGTCCTTGTTCACGAGCACGCCGGGGGGCGCGAAGCGCCGGATCACGATCCGGTCGGCGGCCTGTTGGAAATCCGAAGTCGTCGCAGGCCGTAAGATCGTCCCGGCCTTCGCCGGCATTTCCGTCTTCCTGCCCTTGGCAGAGAGGATGGGCAGGCGGAGCGCGGCAATTTTCCTGGAATATATCCGGTTTTGCGAGTCCACATCGGCGAACAGATCCGTGTCCCTGCCTACGGTCTCGGAATTGCCCAAGAGCATAAAGCCGCCCTCGTTCAGGGCATAATGGAAGGATCGGATGGTTCGCCGTTGCAAAGGCGTGGATAGGTAGATCAGGACGTTACGGCAGCTGATGAGATCGAGCCGGGCGAAAGGCGGGTCCGCGGTCACGTCGTGCTTGGCGAAGATGCACATGTCCCTGATGTCTTTGTTGATCCGGTATCCGCCCGATTCCTTGGTGAAAAAACGGCGCAGACGATCGGGGGAAACGTCATTTTCGATGTTTTCCGGATAAAGGGCCGAGCGCGCCTTATCCAGGGACGGGGATTCGCTGATATCGCTCGCGAAAATGCGTAACGGGTGCCGATCTTCGCGGCCGTCCTGGAATTCGCAGAGGATGATGGCGAGCGAATAGGCTTCTTCCCCGGAGGCGCAACCCGCCACCCAGACCCTGATCGTCTCATCGGCGGATTTCCCTTTCCAAATCTCGGGCAGGGCGGCGACGGAGAGGGCCTCGAACGCCTTGGAGTCCCGGAAGAAGCGCGTCACGTGGATCAGGATATCCCGGTAGAGGATATTCGCCTCGTCCGGATCGTTTTCCAGCCGGGTGAGGTACCCGGGAAGCGTCTCCTCCTTGACCAGGGCCATCCGGCGCAGGATGCGGCGTTTCAGGGTCGTGTCGCGATAGAGGGTGAAATCCACCCCGGATGAAGTGTGCAATATGTCGATGATGCGGGTGAATTCATTTTCGCATCCGGCGAAAACCTGTTCCTTCCCTTCCGTGGTGGCCGTTTTGAGGTAGGGATGCCCGCCGATTCGGGCCAACTCCCGGGAGATGGCCTCGGGTGGCAATACCAGATCCACATAGCCTTCAGCTACGGGTCTCAAGGGCATGCCCGGAAATTTGGCGGACGCTTCATCCTGGGCGAAGGTGATTCCTCCGACGGCTTTGATTTCGGCCAAACCCAGGGTTCCGTCGTTTCCCGTACCTGAGAGGATTACACCGATGGAGTGGCGGTTACGGTCCTGGGCAAGGGAACGAAGGAAGAAGTCGATGGGCAGATGCACCCCGCGCGAATCGCCCCTGGGAGTGAGGTGAAGGACGCCATCGGAAAGCGCCATGTTGGTGTTGGGCGGAATGACGTATACCTGATCGGGTTCGACGCGCAGGCCGTCATGGACTTCCGTGACCGGCATGCGAGTGGTCTTGGAAAGGATGTCCGAGAGGTGGCTTGGATGGGTCGGATCGAGATGCTGTACCAGCACGAAAGCCATGCCCGTGTTCGCAGGCATATGCTTCAGGATTTGGGTAAAGGCTTCCAAGCCCCCGGCGGAGGCGCCGATACCGACTACGGTCAGGTTGCTCGATTTGTGGGAATCGGCTTTCCCAGGGTTCCCTGTCACTTCCGTCACGTCTGTTCTCCAGTGTCCGGGAATGCTACTCGAGTTCGAGGGATGTCAGGGACACGCTTAACATAGCTTTTGAACCAGGGTACCCCCCAATATATACCGCAGCACCCTTCCGAATGGTCCGGATTCGGCGTTTTCACCCAGGCTGCCTGCCAGAGGTGGGAGTCAAACGGGGCTGCGCACCGCCAAAGAGCGGGCGAGCGCGGACCGGGCTACCGCTCCGTCTCGTTCCGTTCCACCGATGCGCCGATAACCTCGCGCATGCCTTCCCGCAAGGAGGTGTTGTCCCAGGCGGCATCCACCTCGGCGGTGGTGAGTCCGCCTTCCTTCAGCAAAGTCTCGCCTTCGCGGATCTTTCCCCGCATTTGCTCGATGAAGGTCTTGCGATCGTGCCAATGCTTTGCCATGTCGCGGAAGGCCGATTCGTTGTAGATTCGGAAAGCGTTCACCACCCGGTGGGCATGGTGCCCACGGAAGCCCACCAGCCGCAAGGCCTGCGTGGACATGTCCAGGGATGTGCCCATGGTTTCGCGATAGACGTATTGGAAGCCGAGGTTGACGAGCTTGTAGCCGTCTTCGCGATCCTTGGCGCGGCAGAGGATTTCCAGATGGGGGAAATGCTTGCGTACGGTTTCGGCGATCGCGACCGACTTGGCCGGGTCGTCGATGGCCACGATGAAGACCTTGGCCTTT
>JBDSIO010000322.1:0-13633 GCA_039917895.1 Fibrobacteria bacterium
CCGCTTTCTTACCTTTCCCACCACTGCATGAAGCCTTTCAAACCCCGCCGATCGCCCTCCCGCTCCTCCGACTCTTCACCTGCCAAGCCCCGTACTTCCAAGCCCCGGATACCGGTGCCTCCGCATATGCTCCAAGGGATATCCGATCGTCTCGTGCGCCAGTTGAATGCGGAGCAGGCCGCGGCCGCAGTCGCGCCGCCGGGGCCGGTGCTGGTTTTGGCCGGCGCCGGATCCGGAAAGACGCGCGTGCTCGTCACCCGCATAGTCCACTTGTTGGCCTATGCGGGGGCGGCTCCGGAGAGCGTCATCGCGCTCACCTTCAGCAATCGCGCCGCGCGGGAAATGGAGGCGAGGCTCAAATCCTATGCCGGCCGTTCCGCCGAAGGCGTATCCATCAGCACCTTCCATTCCCTGGGCCTGCGCCTCGTGCGCGAGAACTTCGCAGCCCTGGGGCTCGCGCGCGATCCCGGCATTCTCGATGCGCATTCGCGCCTGTCGCTCGTGGTCGGGCAGGCGGCCAAGTATGGGGCCCGCAATAAGAAATTCGATCCCGTGGACCTGGCCTCGGTACTGTCGTCCTTGAAGGAAAAAGGCGTTACGCCCGAAGACTGCCCGGACGACACCGAGTACGGCACGCGTCTGGCGCGCATCTACAAGGGGTACGAAAGGGCTAAGCACGCGGGCAACCTGGTCGATTTCGAGGATTTGATCCGCATGCCGATCCGCCTGTTGCGCGACAACCCCGGCATCGCCGATCGGGCGCGCGCGCGGTGGAGCCATTTCCTGGTAGACGAGTTCCAGGACACCAATGGCGCGCAGCTTGAAATGCTGCGGCTGTTGGTGGGAGAAGGCGGAAGCGTCTTCGTGGTGGGCGACGACGACCAGAGCATCTACGGGTGGCGCGGGGCCGAAATGCGCAACCTGCTGGATTTCGAGACCCATTTTCCCGGTGCGTCGCTGGTCAAGCTCCAGCGCAACTACCGATCCAGCGGCAACATCATCACCGCGTCCAACGCCGTCATACACAAGAACACCCTGCGCCGCCCCAAGGAGGTCTTCACGTCCCGCGATGACGGGGAGCCGTTGTACCACCACGTCGCCGATGACGAGAAGGGCGAGATGGATTGGCTGGTCGCCAAGGTGAAAGAGCTGAACGCGGTGGAGAGACTGGATTGGAGCGAGATGGCCCTGCTGGTCCGGACCAATATCCAACTGCGCGAATTCATGGACCAGTTCATCGTGACGGGCGTGCCTTTCATGGTTAAAGGTGCCAACAACCTGCTGGAGCGTTCCGAGGTGCAGTCCGTGCTGGCCTACGCCAAACTGATGGCCAACCCCCACGACGAGATGTCCCTGGCTAAGGTGCTGCAATTCCCCAAGCGCGGCTTCCCCAAGGATCTGCTGGACCTGGTGCCGCGCGGTGAAGAGACGCCCATTCTCGTTTCCATCCGCGCCCATTGCGTCCTCTTGGGCACGCCCTGGACCAAGGAGATGCTGGAACTGCTCGACCGTCTGGATGCCTGCGCCGCAGCGGTCAAGCATGGTTCCTTTTTTTCGCCTCTCAGCGATCTGCTGACGTTCGCCAAGGTGGTCGAGGCCTTCGAGGAGGGAAGCCCTAAGCGCAACCGCGTGGAGGAGTTCCTCCGGCTGTTCCAAAAGGAGGAGACCCGCAATCCCGAGGCCCGCCTCGCCGACGTGCTCAATGCGCTGGCGCTCAACACCCAGGCGGACGACGATACCGACGAGAAGCCCGGGTTGCGGCTGATGACGGTGCACGCAGCGAAAGGCCTGGAATTCCATACGGTGTTCCTGCCGCAGCTCGACGACGACGCGTTTCCGGCCAAACCCAACCATACCGATACCGGCATCGAAGAGGAGCGCCGCCTGTTCTACGTGGCCATGACGCGCGCCAAGCAGCGGCTCTTCCTCTCCTGGCCCGCGACCAAGATCCATTACCGGGTCACCAAGGACGTAATACCCTCCCGGTTCCTGTTCGAGATTCCCGAGGACCGCTGGGACGGCCCATTGGGCAAGAAGGACAAGGAGGAGAAGCAGGAATTCCTGGACAACTTTTTCGCCTCCCTCCGTTCCTCCTTCAACGACGACAAGGCCTGAGCGCGGCTTTCCCGGCTCCCGGGCCCTATGCATATGCCTTCCGGCGTCCTCGCATCCCTTTCCCGCGCTTGGGACGCCTGCGGATTATGCCTACCTTTAGCGACATGGAAAACAGCGCCATGGAAAACAGCGCCATGGAAAATCTACCCCTCCGCCCCGCCGGCGCGCTGAATCCGTCGGCCGCGGTCAAGCATGATGACGCCGCGGAAACGGCGCTCCTGGAAACCTATTACGCGTGCCTGGGCAATCGCGATTTCCGCGGCATGGCCGCCTGCCATCACCCGGACATCAAGTTCAAGGATCCTATCTTCAACCTGGGAGGCAAAAGCGTGGCCGCCATGTGGCACATGCTTTGCGAAAGCGGCCAAGACATGAAGGTCGAAGCCTCCGGCATCCGCGCGGAAAACGGCAGAGGGCGCGCCCGTTGGGTCGCCGTCTACACGTTCTCCGCCACCGGGCGCAAAGTGGTAAACGTCATCGATTCCAGCTTCCGGTTCCAGGTTGGGAAAATCATCGAAGAACGTGACGAATTTGACTTTTGGAAATGGTCCCGCCAGGCCATGGGCTTGACCGGTTGGATCTTCGGCTGGATGCCGCGCCTGTTGCAGACCGTCCAGGCCAAGGCGAATGGCAACCTGGAAAGGTTCATCGGCCGACACCCGGAATACGGGGTTTGATGAAGATCCGTTTCGTTTGCGTGGGGAAGATCGGTAACGTCCATCTCAAGGCTCTGGCCGATGACTACCGGAAGCGCCTGGAACGCCTGTTCGATCTGGAGATCGTGGAAGTGAAGGATTCGGACGACCGGGACGGCGCGGCGCGCTTGGCCAAGGAGGCGGATCGCATCCGCGCGGCCGCGGAGCCCTTGTCAGAATGCGCCTTGTGGGACGAGCGGGGCGATGCGCTCGATTCGCCCGGGTTCGGCAACCTGATCACGAAGCTGGAAAACGGGTCCGCCAAGCGCCTGACGCTCATCATCGGTTCCTCCCATGGGGTCGCGGATTCGTTGAAAGCCGGGATCCCGCGCAAGCTGCAATTGAGCCGCTTCACCTTGACCCATGAGTGGGCACGCGTGCTGGCCCTCGAGCAATTGTACCGGGCCCGTTGCATCCAGAAGAACCTGCCTTATCACCACTAGCACCACTAGCACCACTAGCACCACCAACATCACCGGAATCACCTGATCCCCAGCACCACCGACGACGCCATGCCAGAGAAACCGCACCAGGAGCCTGAACGCGCCTACGTCCTAAGGGAATTGGCCGTCCCCGCTTCGGACCTGAATCCGGACCTCGCCTCCGTTATCGCCTCGTTCCTGCGCATCAAGCGTTCGCGCGTGGGGGCAGTGAGGATCCTCCGCAAATCCCTGGACTCGCGGAAACGCAACCAGCCTGTGTGGCGTTATACCCTGGAATTCCGTTATGCGGGCGGATTGAAACATCCCAAGGTGGCGCTTTCCGCGAATGTATCGGATGCCGATTCCGATTCCGGAAACGGTTCCAAGCCCCTTCCCGGCCGCCCTCCCACCGCAGCGGAACCCGCCGTTCCACCGCGTCATCGACCCACCGGGCCGCGAGTGGCCGTGATCGGCAGCGGCCCCGCCGGCATGGGAGCGGCCATGGGGCTTTCGCGCAAAGGCTACCGGGTGACGGTTTTCGAACAGGGCAGCGACGTGAACCGGCGCTTTGGCGACATCCGCAAGTTCCTGAAGGGGAACATATTCAATCGCCATTCGAACATCTTGTTCGGCGAAGGCGGCGCGGGCACCTTCTCGGACGGCAAGCTTACCTGCCGGACGCGCACACGCTACACGGAAACCTTTCTCAAGGAACTGGTGGCCAGCGGCGCGGAAGCGGATATCATCTACCTTTCCCATCCGCATATCGGGACCGACAAGCTCCAGTTCATCGTCAAGGCGTGGCGCGAACGTTGCCAGGCGCTTGGCTGCGAGTTCCGCTTCAACACCCCGGTTGATTCCATTCTCACCGAATCCGGACGTATCTCTGGGGTTACCGTGGCCGGGGCTCCGGAACCGTTCGACGCGCTGGTCCTGGCCGCTGGCCATTCCTCCCGGCTGCTGTACAGGCGTCTGGCCGAACTGGGCGTGGCCATGGAACGCAAACCGTTCTCGGTGGGGGCGAGGGTGGAGCATCCCCAGGAGATGGTCAACCGACGCCAGTTGGGGGAAAAGGTCGACCCCGCCGTGACCGGCGCTGCGGAATACTACCTCACCTGGAACGCGGAAGCGGAAGGCCTTAGCGCTTATTCCTTCTGCATGTGCCCGGGTGGGGTGGTGGTACCTTGCGCGGATTCCGAAGACGCGCTGTTCACCAACGGCATGAGCTATTCCAACCGCGCGGGCGCCTTCGCGAATTCCGCCGTGGTGGTTCCCGTCACTCCCGCCGATCTGGCGGGAACCGATGTGCTGGCCGGCCTCGACTATATCCGCGACCTCGAGGTCAGGGCTTTCGCCCTGGGCGGCAACGATTTCACCTTTCCGGCCCAAACCATCCAGGCCTTTCTGGATGACCGCGTGGACGAAGGCCCGGCCCCGCGCACCTCCTTCGCCAAGCCCGTGAAATGGGCCAACCTTCGTCCCCTGTTCACGCCAAAGGTCACATCGGCCCTGCACGAATCCTTCCGCAATTTCGATCGCAAGCTGCCCGGCTTCATCGAACACGGCCTGCTGATCGGTCCCGAATCTCGCACGTCTTCGCCCGTGCGCATTATACGGGATCCGTTCTCGCTGGAATCGGTATCCACGCCCGGACTCTATCCGCTGGGCGAAGGCGCGGGTTATTCCGGCGGCATCGTCTCTTCCGGCGCAGACGGCTTCCGGCTGGCGGATGGATGGGTTGTTTGGGATTCTTCCGCCGGCGAAACCGCGCAAAGAGAGAGTTCAAATATCAAAGTGCAAAGTGCAAAGTGAAAAGTTGAAGGTGAAGATGAAGATGAAGATTAAACGGGCACCTCACTCCCCAATTTGCACTTTGCGCTTTTCACTTTTCACTTTTCACTCTATCCCCAAATCGACCTAGGTCCACCCCCATGCTCCTGGAATTCACGGTCAGCCGCAACGATGGCGGACAGCGCGCCGAACGCTACCTGCGCAAACGCCTGGCGGTCATGAGCCTGGATCGCCTCCACTCCCTGTTCCGCCGTAAGGAGATCAAGATTTCCCGCAAGCCCATCAGGCGCAACCACATACTGGTCGAGGGCGATCTTATCCAGGTGTATGGACTCCGGGCGGAAGATACCGTAGAAGGGCCGGCAGGGGTGGTTCAGGAGGAAGCGGCCTGGGCTACAGCGTCCGAGAGCTCCGATCAGCCGACGGTGCAAACCGCAAGCCCGGGGGATGCTGCCTGGCCGAAGCCTCAAGCCAAGCCCTACCTGGGCCTTCCCATCCTCCATGAAGACGAGGACATTCTCGTCATCGATAAACCGGCCAATCTGGCGGTGCATCCGGGCACCGGGATCGTGACCGGCGATACCGTAATTGAAAAGGTCCGTGCGTACCTCTCCGGTGTTCGCGATCGCGACGAGGTTTTCCAGCCCTCCCTGGTGCACCGACTCGATAAGGACACCTCCGGCGTTCTGGTGGTCGCCAAAACCGGTGAAAGCCTTCGGAACCTGACGGCAGCGCTGCGCGAAGGCGGGTTCACCAAGCGCTACCTGGCCCTGGTGGAAGGCGTCCCGAATCCCCGCGACGGAGAGATATCCGGGCTCATCCAACGCGTGGACAACCGTTCGGCCGGTCCCAAAGCGGAAGTCTCGCAAGCGGAGGGAAAATGGTCGGTTACGCGCTATAGGACGATAAAAGATTACGGGAATTATAGCCTGCTGGGTGTTATTATTGAAACTGGCAGGATGCATCAAATCAGGGCACATTTGGCTAGCCAGGGGCATCCCCTGGTAGGGGATCCGCGCTACGGCTCCTTCGATCGTAATCGCGCCTATCGGAGAACCCTGGGCTTGAAGCGCACCTTCCTGCACGCCGCCGACCTGGAAATCGATCTGGGCCATGGCCATAAGCTCGAATTCCATTCGCCCCTGCCCCGGGATCTGAATACTGCCCTTGATCGCGTAGCCGTTCTACCGCTGGACGCGCCATGAATCCCCAGGTTCCTCCTTCGCCAGGTCAGGGGTTTCCCAAATCGGTTCCCTTGCCGGGAGCCAACCCTGGAGCCAATCCGGGACCGGCCTACAAACCAGCCACGGGACAGGTCCCGTTTGCCGACTCGCCTCCCATCACCTCGAAGATTCCGACCTCGGGGACGAACCCGCTCACCGGGACCAACCCGCTCAACCAGGCCACGGCCAACTCCCTGCTCCAAGTGCAGGTGGGCGGACGGCTGGGCAAATACGTCATCCTTTCGGAACTCGGCCGCGGCGGCATGGCCGTGGTGTTCAAAGCCCATCAGCCCGATCTCGATCGCCTGGTGGCCATCAAGGTCTTGTTCGGCACCGTGCTGCAGCAGAGATTCGTGGAACGCTTCCAGGCCGAAGCGCGTTCGGTGGCGAAGATGAACCACCCGAACGTAATCCGCATCTTCGAGGTGGGTGAGCAGAACGGGGTGCATTACCTGGCGATGGAGTACATCCAGGGCATGGATCTACTCGTGTTCCTGCACGAGAAAAAGCCCAGTTTCAACGAAGTGGTGGAGATCGTCAACCAGGTTTCGGAGGCCCTGGCCTATTGCCACCGACAGGGCATCATCCACCGCGATCTCAAACCGACCAACATTCTGATGCGCGGCACCACGCCCATCGTCATCGACTTCGGCCTGGCCAAGGCCGTCGATCCCAACCTCAATATCACCCTTACGCTCTCGGGCGAAGTGGTCGGCTCGCCCGCCTACATGTCGCCGGAACAGGCCATGGGCCAGTCGGTGGGGACGCTGTCCGACATCTGCTCGGTCGGCATCATCATGTACGAGCTGATCTCGTTCAAAAACCCATACCTGGATCCGCGCTCCCTTCACCAGACGGCCCTCAATGCCATCAAGGCCGAGCCCGTCCCCCTGCGTTACCTTTCGCCTTGGCTGGATTCCGATTTCGCCGCCATCGTCACCACCTCCATGGCCAAGGAGCAGAGGGACCGTTACCAGAGCATCGAGCTTTTGCTGAAGGATCTCTACTCCTATCGCAACGGCCTTCCCATCATGGCCAAGCCGCCCAGCACATTGAACCTCGCCTGGCGCTTCGTCAAGGCCAACCCCATCCTGTACCTGGGCGCCGGTTTCCTGCTGTTCATGACCGTGGTCGTGTTCGGCTTTCTGAGCATGCAGGAGGAAAGCAAAAAGGCGCCTTGGGGCATAGTGCAGGAAGAGCCCTTCAACAATACCGATTCCTCCCTGAAGTTCCTGTCCTTCGACCGCGTCAACGGGTTGTGGATGCCGTCGGAGTCGTGGAAGGTGGCGCGCGGCCGCTTGGAAGGCTTCTCGTCGGGACAGTCTTTCGCCGTGGCCAACCAGGAATTCTTCGGGGACCTCAAGATCGAATTCACGGTCAAGGGCCTCAACGGCAGCAATAACGATTTCAACGCCTTCCTCTTCGGGGCCACGCCCGACGACGCCTTCCGCTTCTCTCTCGGGGAGTGGGGGACCTCGGTCGCGAACATCGAATACGGAAAAACCGCGCGCTACGCCTTCAATACCGCCCCAGTCAAGCTGAACGGCGGCATCGTCTACAAGGTGACCATCGAGAAGGAAGACAACGTCATCCAGCTGTTCCTGAACGACATGCTGCTGGTCCGCAAATATTACACCCTGCCGATCAAGGTGGAGCGCAGCAGCAAGTTCGGATTCTACACCTGGAACTCGAGCCTGGCCATCGATGACTTGCGCATCTACAAGAAGGCGGTTGCGCTTTCCGCCAAGCCCACGGTGGTTGCGGATGCGTATCTCGAGGAAGGTTTCATCACCAACAGCATTCCCGCCTACAAGCACGTGATCGAAGCCTATCCCAACAAGAGCATCAGCTACGAGGCCCATATGAAGATGGGAGAGAGCTTCATGGTGCTGAAGAACTACCCCGGGGCCATCCAGAATCTCACCCTGGCCGCCAGCAATTCCCGGGATCCCAAGGTCATTCCGGAGGCGTTGTTCCAATTGGCCCAGTGCTATTTCGATCTGGGGAAGTCCGCTTCGGGATATGAAAAGCTGAAGCTGCTGCCTTCCGGATTCCCCGAATCGGATTTCAATAACGTGGTGGCGCAGTCCCGCATCGAGGCCGTCTACCAGTGTCTGAACAGCGGCGAGAGCCTGGATCTCTGCGCCACTCGCATGATCGACGAATTCCGCTTTCTGATCCAGTTCGAGGATGCCCGTCGGCTCAGCTTCGGCCGGTTCTACACCGACCTGTCCGAGATCTTCCGCCGGCTTGGCCAGGCCGCGCCCATGCAGAACGCCCAGCATCTGTTGACCTATTACCAGGAAAGCGATGAGATCATCTGCACCCTGCGCCTGATCCTGGCCAAGTATTACCTGGGCGTGCGCGACCATGCCCGCGCCGATTTGATGCTCCAGTCCGCCCCCCAGGGAGAAAACGTGGCCCGCGAACTCAAGGCGGAAAAGGATTTCCTGACCGCCGAGATCGCCTTCATGGACGGAAAGAACTCCCAGGCCGCGGATCTCTACGACCGCACCTACCGCCAGTACAATTCCGTAAACGGCATGGCTTTCAAGTGCATTCTGCATTCAATGGTCATCAAGACCGTCGCGGACATTCCCGTGCTGCCCCTCGACCGCAAACTCTACCTGAACGAGGCTGCCTCGCGCAAGGAACGGATGCAGATGGCCTATCTGGCCGACAAGATCACGGAGGATTATTTCCGCCGCGGGGTGCCCGCCGGTTTCGGCCCTCCGGAATCGCTGGAAGATCTGCTGGTTCAGTTCCTCAAGGTGGGCACGACCGAAGGCGCGGCCAGGGCCGCGGCCTATCTGGAAGACGGCCTCTCCCGGTTCCCGTCTTCGACCTTCGAATTCCGCTACCTGCAATACCTGCTCAAGCGGTACAAGGAAGAGAAACGTGTTTAGGCCACTGGGCGGTAAATCGCCTTTTTTAGAACTCAAAATGAAAAATGAAAAAGTCAAAAGTCAAAGGGAACAAAGAATACTTTGGGTCCGCTACGGCAACAAATCGCAAGGGCTGGGATTTTTATCTTAAAATTTTCAGTTTTCATTTTTCATTTTCCATTTTGAATTCTATTGTCCATAAGATGCGCCGCAATCCCTTCCTTGCTTCCATCCTCGCCCCGGCCGCCCTTTCTCTCGCCCTTTCTCTCGCCCTCTCCCTCGCCGTCTTCCTCGCCGTCTCCTGCGAATTCCAATCCCGCCGCGTCTCCTGGAGACTGGATCCCGGGGTAACCTATAAGTTGGAGTACGCGGTCGAGCTCCGCGCCAAGGCCGATGAGAGCTGGGGGACCAGTCCCTATGTTTCGACCGCCGAAGCCGGCTTCTCCCTGCGCGCCGTTACCGACTCGGCAAAGGCGCAATTGGAACTGGACCTGGCGGTGGATACGTTGACCTACCGGAGCCCTGAGCGAGGTCCGGAAGAGGATCGGTACATGACCGGGAGGCTAAAGAAGTACCATGCCAAGGCGAGCCTCTCCCGCACCGGACAGTTGCTTTCGCTTGAAGAGGAGCCGGTGATGCCGCCGGTCGGCTTCTTGCCCCTGGATTTCCGCCGGTTCCTTGCCTTTACCCTGCCTTCCTTCCCCGACGTTCCCATCAGGAAGGGATCGCGTTGGGAATCCACCCAACCCCTGCTGGATAAATTCCATCCCCGCTCACGTGTGACCAAACGCTTCACTCTTTCGGCAATCCGCGAAACCCCGGAAGGCGAATTGGCTATTTGTCTGGTGGAAATGCAGGTGTTCCTGGACGAAGAAGTATCCGATTCGGATGCCCCATCCCTCCCCGTCGCCGCCGACACCGCTGGAACCCCTGAACCCGCTTTGAGCGGGAGCGGACAGATGATTTTCAACCTGAGCAAGGGCATTCCCGTCTCCTCCGAACTGGAACTGGAAGGCCGGTTCCAAAGTCGACTTCCCCAAAAGTCGGGAGATTCCACCTCCCCTTCGGCGCTTCCGTTGCGGCTGCAGGAAAAATTCCGCCTTGGTTTCTTCCGGTAAGGACTTTTGCCTGCCGTGTGAAGGGTTTTTTGGGCCATAACCAACCCCTTTTTTTGACCCGCTTTTGCCTCTGCATGCCTCGGTAGGCCACTTTGGAAGGCTTTTCAATCCGCTGACCGGACTGGGATAAACCATTATATTTCTTCGCCTATTGAGCCAGCGATTGATCCTAAGTTACCAGGCCTTTACCTCCAAGGATTGGCCGGTTTTTACCCCGGTAACTTCCGCATCCGGCAAGTCCGAATCCGCGAGCGCGGCTTGGATAAAAAGTTCCCCCAAAGAGCACTCCAAGGCTTCTAAAGCTCCAAAAGCACCCTCAAGCGGATCGGCCGGTTCGGCCCCAAGTCCGGAAGCCCAGAGCGTGCTCGGGTTTGTAACCGGCTTAGCCGACTCCAACCACAGTGTGCTAATCCGAGCCCTTTTGGACCGGGAATCCCTTCCGGTTTCCAGCGGGGGATGCGACTTTTCCGGCCTGTCCGCCGGCCCTTCCGCCTATGCCATGGTCCAGGACCGCATTGAACGCATCCGCGAGGAATCGTTCGCCAAGTTTCTGGAGTTTCGGGACAAGTGGCGCAAGCGCCTGGCATTCGTGCAATTGCATCCCTTCCTCCAAAGAAATCAATGGTTCCAGCAGGAAATCGGCGGTTATTCCTTGGTGGGCAAAGGCACGCGCAAGGAAGCCAAGATGCTGTACCTGCAATCCCTGCACGACATGGCCTCGGACGGAGAACGCCAGGTTTCGGCATTGAGCGGCCACATGTTCCGCCTGCAAGGCGAACTGGCCAGTGTCTGGCATCGGGAATCCGTCACCGACGACCGCAGCAAACTCCTCCCCGCCCTGGAATCGGCATTGCGTGCCGGCGAGGCCGAGCTGTTCAAGCGCCTGCGCCTGTCGCTGAGCGACTTGGCCCTGGAAACCTTCACCGAGCGCGTCGGTAAATGGGAAAAGCGAATCTACGGCACCGAGGAGGATCTGTTCCGCGGCATCGCCTGGCCATGGCAAAGTGCGCGCTACCGCAGCGGCTTCGAGGGGTTCATGGAAACGTTCGCCGACCTGGCCGAGTCCATCTGCGGCGCCATGCTCGCGCATTACGAAGGCAAATGGAATCTGATGCTACGCGGTCTTTCGCCCCTGCGGCTTCCCAGCTTCCCGCGCCTTTCCGCGCCTCAGGTTTCCGCCGTTCCCCAGGTTCCGGCCCGGTCCGGCGCCGTCTCACCAGCTTCTCCGGCCCCCTGACGGGTTCCGGCCACCACACTTAAGCCATTCGCCATCGGGAGAATCATACATGTCAAAGAGAAGAAATTACGGCCGCCTCCTTCTGCTCGCCAGCCTAGTGCTGGGCGTGTTCCTCCTGACCGGATCCTTCATCTGGATGCAGGATAAAGCCAATATGATCTTGGCCGTGTTCGTGCTCATCCTCTACGGAATCGGCCAGTGGATGACCATCGCCTATTGGCAGAACATCCAGTCCGACTGGGAATCCACGGGCGAGGTGCTGGCGCGCCTGCAACAGGCTGTCAGCGACATTCCCGCCGCCCTGGATACCAACCTAAAGTCCATCGCCACCCGGCTTTCCGAAGGCCAAGCCCAGGCCCTGTCCAAACTCCAGAGCGAAGTCAGTTCAGGAGCGCGCGAAACCCTGGAAAAAGGCTCGGCCATGATCGGCGACAGTCTCGCCACTAACCTGGCCGCTCCTCTGGAGTCGATGAAGGCGCTGCTGGGTTCCTTTGCCGAAAAGTCCGCGGAGCAGACCGGGCAGTTGCAGGCGCTGACCCAGACCGTGCGCGAGGATTCGCGCAAGACCGTCGGTGAAGGCGCGGCCCTCATCACCGCCAGCCTGGACAAGAATCTCAAAACCCCGCTGGCTTCGCTGGAAGCCGTGTTGGGAACCTGGCAGCGGCAGGCCGCTGACCAGTTGGATGCTTCCCGCGCTTTCGGCGAAGAGTTGCGCAAGGCCCAACGCGAGTGGTCCGAAAAGGCGCAGGCCCTGGCAGCCGGCCTCTCGGCGGAATTCAAATCTCTGGCGGCATCCACGGCTCAGTCCGGCGAATCCTCGCAGGCCGCCTGGGCTGATCGCGCCGCCGAGGTACAATCCGCTTGGGAAACCAAAATCCAGCATGTCCAATCCCGCCTGCTCGAAGACGTGGTCGCCAAGGTCGAAGCCCTGCAATCGGCCCAGAGCTCAACCCAGGAGGAACTCCTCGCACGCGCATTGACCGGCATGCAAGGCCAGGGGAAAATTTCCGAGGAGTCAGCCGCCGTCCAGGCCAGGACCCTGCAAGCGGCGGCCGACGCGCAGATCAAGGCCATGCGCGATGCTTCCGCCGCTTTCGAGGCCGGGCTGGAAAGCCTGCGCGAATCTTCCCTACGCATTATCTCCGACGTGGAAGGCAAAGCCGCGGCCGCCAACGCCGGGCTGGTCGAACATATCACCGCCGGACAGACCCGCCTGGTGGAAGAGATCTCCGGCCTGCAACGTCAGACCCTTGGCGATGCCGCCAAGTCCCTGGATGCGCAAGGGCAGCTGGGCCTGGAAGTGGCAGGCAAGGTTTCCGACCTCGCGGATGCGTTGCGCCAAGGTTCCCGCGATCTTGCCGAGCTGGCGCACGTTTCGCAAATCAACCAGACCGAGATGCAGGCCGGCGTGGCCATGCTCAACACCGGATTGTCCTCCATCCTGGATCGGCTGGAAAAGCAGGCCGATGCGGGCGACGGCTACCAGTCGCTGCTGGCCGAGCTGGGTCGCACCTTGGCCTCGTTTCAGGAACGCGCGGGCGAGGTGCTGGTCGAGAACGCCATGAAGACCCAGGAAATCCTGATGGAAGTCCTGCATCAGCAGGAAGGGCGGTCTGGACGCGACGAAGATCGCGATAATGGCCGCGGAGTGGAAGGTCAAACCGAAGCCCTGGCCTCGGTGTCCTGAGATTAACATGTCCAAAGCCGAACTTTCCGCCGTCGCCGCGAGGCTGAGGCGTCATCCGGGCCCGGCCTTCCGCAAGGCTTATTTGGCCAACCTGTTGGATAGCGCCAAACGCTTCCTGGCCGCCGGTAATGAGCGCGGCGCGGAATATTGCCGCGCCAAGGTGGTGATGGCCCTGGATGAGGCCGATGTCGCGCCCACGGACGAAAGCGCGAACGCACCGGCCTCCGTTGCAGCGTATCCGGACGATGAACCGGGAGACGCCTCGGCGGCGGTCAAGGATTCCGCGGATGTTGACGAGAATCCCGATGAAGCCTCCATTGCGTTGAAGCGGCGCAAGCCCAGGGAACGCCCGCTGACACCCACGGAAATCTTCCGCCGCAACTGGCGCTTGGATCGCATCAAGGACGCCGAGACCATCCTGAACCGCCATGGGGCGCGCCTCTCCGCGCTGGAGTTCAAT
>JBDSIO010000323.1:0-1519 GCA_039917895.1 Fibrobacteria bacterium
CCTTGCAGCGAACCGGGTAGGTATTGCTGCGCCACCCAATGGTCGCGATAGGCGTGGGGATAAAGATATCCCTTGCCGTGCCCCATGTCCTCGCCGTCCCGGCTGGCGTCCTTCAGGTGATCGGGAACTTCATCCTTCTGTTCGCTGCGCACCGATTCCAAGGCATCGTAATAGGCCATGGTGGTGTTGCTTTTGGGAGCCGACGCCAGGTACAGGCAGGCCTGGGCCAGATGGAACTGGCCTTCCGGCAGGCCCACGTAATCGAAGGCGGCGGCCGCGGCCGAGACCACTCCCAACGCCTGCGGATCGGCTAGGCCGACGTCCTCGGAGGCCAGGATGAGCATGCGGCGGAAGATGAAGCGCGGATCCTCGCCCGCGTATACCATTTTGGACAGCCAATACAGGGAGGCGTCCGCATCGGATCCCCGCACCGATTTGATGAAGGCGGAGATGGTGTCGTAATGCGAATCGCCGTCCTTGTCGTACAGCACCGCGCGGCGTTGGATGCTTTCCTCGGCCACGTCGAGGGTGACCCGCGCGATGCCGTCAGTTCCGGGCGAGGTGGTTTCCACCGCCAGTTCCAAGGCGTTGAGCGCGCTGCGCGCGTCGCCGGAGGCCACGCGCACGATATGATCGAGGGCTTCCGAATCCATCTCCACGCGCAAGGCCCCGTAGCCGCGCTCCGCGTCCGCCAATGCCACCAGCAGCACGCCGCGCACGTGTTCGACGCCCAGGGGGCGCAGTTGGAAGATGCGTGAACGCGAGACCAGGGCCTTGTTCACCTCGAAGTAGGGATTTTCCGTGGTCGCGCCGATCAGGGTCAAGGTCCCGTTCTCGACATGGGGCAACAGCGCATCCTGCTGGGCCTTGTTGAAACGATGCACTTCATCGACGAACAGAATGGTCTTTTGGTTGTATTCCTTGCGGACCGAACGCGCTATCTCGATGGACTCGCGGATGTCCTTCACCCCCGCCAATACGGCGTTGATGGCCAGGAAGCGCGCGCGCGTGGTGTTGGCTATGATCTGGGCCAAGGTGGTCTTGCCCGTGCCCGGCGGACCGTAGAGGATGATGGAGCTGAGTTGATCGGCCTGGATGGCCCGGCGCAGCAGGCGCCCGGGACCGATGATGTGCTCCTGGCCTATGAACTCGTCCAGAGTGCGGGGCCGCATGCGCGCAGCCAGCGGGGAATCCTTGCGCGCCTGCTCCTCGGCGGGAGTGCCGGCGGCGGCAGCGCCTTCCGCGCTGAACAAATCATCATCCCGGCGCTTCATCAGGGAAAAAATAGCTAATCACGGGCGAACCTGTTGGCCGGGAGAACCGGGGGCCAACTTGGTATATTTCCGCCATGACGAAACCCTGGTACGCAACCTGCCTGGCCGCCCTCCTCTCCGTAACCGGTCTGTCACTCCCCCGCTCCGCCCCGGCCCAACCCCTGTCGAAAACGGAAAAGCTCGAGAACAAGCTCCGCATGGCCGTTCTAAAGGCCACCAAGGATCTCAAGGTACCCATCATCAAG
>JBDSIO010000324.1:0-19578 GCA_039917895.1 Fibrobacteria bacterium
CGAGGGCACCACCAGGGCGTAGGCCGAACGCATTAGTTCCGGCACCTTGTCGAACGATACCGCCGCCTCGAGTGCCACGAACTCGGTGAGGTAATCGTTGCGGATGGTGTTGACGATGTCGTTTTGAAGTTCGCCGGAGCCGACCATGAGCAGCCTGCGCGTGACAGCTTTCTGCTTTTTGAGGAACAGCAATGCTTCCAACGCCAGCAAGGGATGCTTCACCGGCTCGAAGCGGCCCAGGAACAGGAAGCAGCGCTTTTCCGGCTCGACGGTGCCCGGTCCTTCGGCCGTCTGCGCCAGAATGTCCGGAGACAGGCACGGGGGTAGGATGCAGGGCTTGGCGGGCCGGCCCAGGGCCAGCGCCTGATCCAGCAACCCCTGGGATACGTAGAAATTTAGGACCGAGCGCTTCCAGACGCGGCGCAACATGAATCGCTGCACCAGGCCGGGCCCGTCCGGACCACCTCCATGCACGTCGTTGCCATGATGCCATACAGCCAGAGGCGCGCGCAAAAGGCGGCTCAGGAACCAGCCCGCCACTCCCGCCGGAACGGCGAGATTCGCGAGCACGAGCGCGGGCCGTTCTTTCCGCCGACGCCAGCCTAACGCGCAGACGTCCCGGATATAGGCGCGCAGGCCCTTGAACCCGGCTTCGAAGCGCTCCGTGCGTTCAGTGGCGATGTATTCCACGGGGAATTCGTGTTTCCACTGGTTCCGCTGGCCCGGATCCACGGTCCACACCTTGACGCGGACCCCTCTTCGGGTCAGTTCCCGGCATAAGAGGCAAAGGTTTTTTCCGGCGCCACCTCCCAAAGGAGGAAACTCGTGGCTGAGCACCAGGATCCAGGGCGATTCCATATGCGGGTTTTCCGATTTCAAGATTGACCTATTATGCTAAACCCACCCCACCGGATTCCACCGGTATCAGGCCAATATTGCCATTCGAGCCATTAAGTCCATTAGGGTCTTTAAAGGAGTAAGTCCGGAAAGGCTGATTCCGGAGGCGTCATCGGGAAAACCCCTATGGCGACCGCGGCTTCCCGATGTAGATTTCCCCTCTCCCATGAATCTCCCCCTTTCCGAAAGCGCGCCGCGCAAAGCCACCTTGGTCGCCTCGCTGGCCGCTCTGCTCTTGATCCTGGTCAAGCTGGCGGTGGGCCTCGGAACGGGCACCGTGGTCGTGCTCGCATCGGCCGTGGATTCGATGCTGGATTTTCTGGTGTCCTCGTTCAACGCCTATGCCGTGCGCAGCGCCGGCCGGCCCAGTGACCAGACCTACAATTACGGACGCGGCAAAATCGAAGGCGTGGCCGCCTTCCTGGAAGCGATCTTTCTGCTCGCTTCCTCCCTCTACATCCTGCGCCAGGCCGTGTTGAAATTCTTCGCGCATGGCGATTCCGGCTGGCAGTTTCGGCTGCCCCGCGAGATCCCGATCGTGTCGCTCGATTGGGCCTTGGGGGCGATGGGATTCTCCCTGATCGTCACCGCCCTGCTGGTGGCCTACCTCAAGCGGCGCGCCGTGGAGTCGCAGAGCCTGATCATCCGCGCCGACACCATCCATTACCAGACCGATCTGCTTTCCAACGGAGGCATCCTGATCGCGCTGTTCCTGATGCGTTATACGGGATGGGCCTGGCTGGATCCGGCCATCGCGGCTTGCGTCTCCATTTTCGTGGCGCGCGCCGCCCTCCCCCTGCTGCGCAAGGGCCTGGCCATGCTGCTCGACCGCGCCCTGGAAGACGCCCTGGTGCGCGACATCCGGCGCATAGCGGAAAGCCACAGCGACCGCGTGACCAACGTGCATGAGCTGAAGACGCGCCGCTCCGGGGACACCAATCTGGTTGAGTTCCACCTGGTGTTCGACGAGGACATCCGCCTGCGGGAGGCCCACCAGATCGCGGACGAGATCGAAATGCGGGTGCGCGCCCTGGAGCATACCCACTGGATCATTAACATCCATCTCGATCCCGTGGACGACTCCTGGCGCGATCAGAAGCTCGCCAAACGCCTGCTGGACCAGGAACCCTCGCCTTAGCGGATGCGGCGCACTTGGTATCCAATTTGTCATCCAATTGGTATCCTATTCCCATGGTCCCGCTTTCCATCCTCGATCTCGTCCCGGTCAAATCCGGCGGTTCGCCCGGCGAGTCCCTGCGAGAGAGCCTTGACCTCGCCCGCCATGCCGAACGCCTCGGCTTCAAGCGCTATTGGGTGGCCGAACACCACAACATGATCGGCATCGCCAGCGCGGCGACTTCCGTCGTCATCGGGCATCTGGCCGCCGGTACCTCGCGCATCCGCGTGGGATCGGGCGGCATCATGCTTCCGAATCATTCCCCCATGGTGATCGCGGAGCAGTTCGGCACCCTGGAATCCCTGTTTCCCGGCCGCATCGATTTGGGCCTGGGCCGCGCGCCGGGAACCGACATGGCCACGCTCCGCGCTTTGCGCAAGCACGTTTCCGCCGCGCAGAACTTTCCCCAGGACGTGGTGGAGCTTCGCAATCTGCTGGGCCGGGTGCAAGAGGGCCAGGCCATCCAGGCGGTTCCCGGCGGAGGCACGGAGGTGCCCTTGTGGATCCTGGGCTCCAGCCTGTTCGGCGCGCGCTTGGCCGCCGAACTCGGATTGCCCTACGCCTTCGCTTCGCATTTCGCACCGGACGCGCTGCTGCCGGCGCTGGAATTGTACCGCAGCCGCTTCCGTCCCTCCGCCCAATCGTCCAGGCCCTATGCCATGATCGGCGCCAACGTTATCGCCGCGGATAGCGACGCCGAGGCCCGGCGCCTTTTCACCACCATCCAACAGGCCTTCACCAACATCATCCGGGACGCGCGGGGGCATTGCCCAGCGCCCGTGGAAGACATCGAGGACTGGTGGACGCCGACGGAAAAAGCCGCGGTGGCCAGGATGCTGGAGTGTTCCATCGTGGGATCGCACGCCGCCGTGCGCGAAGGTTTGGAGCGGTTGGCAGCGCGGACAGGCGCCGATGAAATCATGGCGGTTTCGCACATCCATGAGCATGCTGCGCGTGTGCGTTCCCTGGAGGTGATGGCGGAGGCGGCCGGACAGGTTCCCGGTTGATATCGCCCTCAAGTCGGGCGATCTCTCCCCGGTTTATTCTCAAAATCCCTCATCTCCGGAAAATCCACTGGGAACTAAAGACCGGTTCCGCCCGGCGCAGCGGCAAAACGCCGGACCCTTGTAAGGATCGGGCCCCGGAATTACGTTGAAGGCCGCGCTCTCCTCCGGGAGTATCCACATCCATCAACTGTAAAGAGGATCCCATGTCTTCCAACCGAACGGTCGCAACTTTCGCTTTTTCCATGCTCACCGCATCCTGCTTCGCTGTCGCCGCCCCTGCCGAAAAAGCCGTGGCTGCCGGAGCGGTCGCAACTTCCGCCCCGAAGGATACCAGCGTGGTCGTGAAGAACGTCACTCCCGCCCCTTCCAATAGCCCTTCCAGCAACCCCTCCTCCAATAAAAGCTGCGAGGATCTGAAAACCGCCATCGACGGTAAGCTCAAGGCCAAGGGGGTGAAGGCATTCACTCTCAATATCGTGCCCGCCGCTAACGCCAAGACCGAAAAGGTCGTGGGCAGCTGCGAAGCCGGGTCGAAGAAGATTATCTACAAGCGCGGTTGAGGAACGTAGGGCGGCTGCGCTCCTTACCCTGGCCTAGGGCCCGGCCTGGGCGAACCTTCCGGCGACGCGACGCGCCGTGGAGTCGCCCTCCATCTCCAGAACCAAGTGGTCCCGTGCCGGCTGGCCTTTAGGCACGCGTCCGCCCTTTACCGTAAACTCGAAGCCGTCGACCAGTTTTCCGGTGAGAGTGTATTCCCCCCAACCGCCGTTGCGGAACTGGAATACGATGCTGTCACCAGCGGCGATGGGGCCGATTTCCTCTTCCTTAAGTTCGGAGGCGAGCAGCACCTCCCCGCCCTGAAGACCGACACCTGTCTCGTTGGCGATGGTGAGGATCACGGCCTTCTTGGAGATGTAATTGAACAGGAAGGCCAGCGCCAGGAGGATTCCGAGGCACAGGGGGCCGAATACTGCGATAAGAGTCTTCTTTTTATTCGGGGCGGTCATGGGATTCCGTTCGGGACGCGGACGGGAATGGTCCGGACGCGGTCGCAAAGATAGCATGAAGGACGGCAGGAGGTCAGGGGATGGAAGGACTACCGCAGAGGAATGAGGTTTACCCGCCCTGCGGCGGTCCCGGCCGCGGATTGATCGGCCGCCAGAGCAGCCTCGCGCGCGAAATCGGCGGCGGCGCGCCGCAGCGCCCTCCCGCGGTCGGCATGCCCGGCCTTTCCCCGCGCCTCCACCGATCCCGGCCGTCCCGGAAAGCTCAAGGAGGCGCGGACGGATGCGAAGCACATGCCCTCCAGGGAATCCAGGGTAACTTCTCGGATACGCACTTCGATGACGGGCAGGGACGCGCTCCCTGCCGCGATGCGGTAGCGGCGGCTGCGCCAGCTTTCCAGCGCATCCCGGAGCTCCGGGAGCGCGGTCCGCGGTTCCGGGACAAGGCCCGGTCCCGCCGGATCCCGCCGTATCGGTTCCTGCAGTATCGCCAGGACCACGTCGACGGGGCGCCATTCCGCGGCCACTTTCGCGTGGAACTCCCTGCTTTCGAGCGCGGACCCGGGTCCGGTCCACGCTACCCTCCAGATCCCCGAAGCCAGACCGCAGGCCTGGAACGGAATCGCGAGATCCAAGCCTCCCGTCGCATCGGTTTCGACCCGGCACTCCGAGGCAACCCTGGCGGGCCATTCCGAGATCCGCAAGCTCAGCGGGCCGAGCCAGGGCCGGTCCGAATCCGGATCGCGCAGCACTACCCGGGCTTCGGCCCCCGGGGTTTTGGAAGCCGCGTCAGAAATACCCAACGCGCCGACGAAAGCCGACGCGGGCAGGGGGAAGATCCACGGATCCGGCGACAAGGTCAATCGCGCCGCCTGTAGGGCCGCCTCCAGCTTCGCCGATTGCGCCGCTAGGCGATCGGCGGAAGCGCCGGATCGATCGCGCAGGCCCGGATCCGCGGCCAGGGCCGCGGCGAATTCCTTGTGCAACCGCGCCAGGCGCCCGCCCGCGGCCTGGATACGGCGCGCGTCCACGTCGGCCTCGATCCCGGCCAAGCCCCTATCCATGGCGGCTGCCAGGCCGCGCGCCTTATCGGCCTGTGCGCGTTCCCAGGTTTCCTTGTCCAAGGCGTAGCAGGCCCAGAATTCTCCATCGGTTTCGTACACGGCGTCCAGGGTATAGCCCGCCAGCAGGTTGCGTGTGGTGGCGGCCACATGGCCGGCATAGGTTTCTTCGGCGCCGCCGGCATTCTCGGTGCGGGTGGCGCTGTTTGCGGCGGCGATATCGACGGAGATCTCGCGGCTGATCTGGGCCAGCGCCTGGGCCAGGGCAAGCTCCCGAAAATCGCCCGGGTGGCTGCGCTTATCGACGCGGCCTATTCCGATGTACCGGTCCGGATCATGGGGAAACCTGTCAACCCAGCCGGGCCGGAGCGGTTCGCCCGGTGCGCGCGGCGCGGACGCCGCAATCCGTCCGGAACCGGCGGTCGAGGCGGCCAGGGCAGTCGAAGCGGCCGCCGCGAATGGCACGGCCCAAGGTAACTCCGCCGATACCCATGCCGCCGCGGCCAACAGGCCGGCCGCGGTCCGTTTCATTGCGCCGCGCCCAGGGGCATGGCTTCCTACCGCTTCCAATCCTGGTAGGCCTGGATCTCGTCGTTCAGTTCCTTGTAAGCGCGTGACGCGCGGAAGCGGTCCCGCGTGGCCTTGTCCGAGTCGAGTTCGCCGGACAGGGACTTCAGGTACAGGTCGCTGTCCAGCACCATCAGGGCGTAGACCCGGTAATTGCCTTCCCCGTCCTGCTCGAACTTCGTTTCCGTGAGCGTGGTGCCGCGCAACACCCGGTCGGACAGGTTCTTGACCGTCTGGCTGAAATGCTCCGAAGACTCCTTGCCCACCTCTTCGGCGAACTTCTTCTGCAAGGACGAAGTCTTGGATTCCAGCGCGCGCGCCAGCTTGCCCCGCGCCTCCAGTTCCGCCTTGTCGATGCCGACCTGCAAGGTCTTCGCCTCACCGATGGCGACTTCGGCCGCCACGCCTTTACCGTTCAGCTTCTGCTTTTTCTTCTGCAGATCCCCGTAGAGGTCGTTCTTCGCCGGTTCGAATTTCGGCTTATGGGAACAATGGATCAGGGTCAGCGCGGCCAGCAGGCAGGCGGCCAGCGTTTTCGGGGCGGTCAGGGTAGTCAGGGCATGCATGTCATTCTCCGTTGTGGTTACCGTGGGTGTGATAGTTCAGGACGAAATCCTTGAAGGAAAACCAATCCTCGTGCGCGTGCATCTGGTACTTGATAGCCGGGGTATCGTCCTTGCGGACGTTGAACCGGTAGGGTTCCGGCTGGTTCCCCAATTCGCGCACCCAACGCCCCTGCCGATCGACGCTGCCGTGGATCAGCTTCAGGGTATGATTTCCGGTGGCGACGTTGCCTTTGTAAAGCGGGAAGAACCGGTTCAACCCGTCGATCACGCCGCTGGTCGCGATCTGCCGATTGTCCAGATAGATGCGGACGCGCTGATGCGGGATGGGATCCTCCGACCACAACGAGACCATCATCTTGTATTGGATTTCCAGGAGGCAACTGTCGACCGCGGGCGGGGCCGGAGCCGGTACCGGAACCGCTGGAACCGTCCCGGGCGAGGGAATGCCGTTCTTGGCCGCCGTGGCGGCGTCCAGCTTGACCCGCAGCTGACGGCCGATGTCGGGGATGACGTCGAGGATGTTCTGCCGTCCGCAGGTGGCGCTGGCGGCCACGTTGATCTTGCCGGTCTGCACGTCGATGGCGCGCACGTCCAACCGGTAGCGGTCGCCCACCCGGTTGAAGGCGCCGAAAAGGATGCCGTCCACGCCCAGCCACTTGCCGAGTTCGAGATTGCGCTCCTGGGTCAGGCCCGAAGTCTCCAGCTTCAAAGCCTTCATGGCGGTCTGCACCTTGGTGCGTTCGACCAGCTTCACGTCGCCCGTCTCAATCAGCTCGGTGATCAGCATGTCCGGCATGCCCTCGACGAAGGAGGCGAATTCCCCGGTGTTGTTGAGGATGTCCATCACCGCCAGCAGGGTTTCCTTTTTCGCCTCGCTGCGGGCGCCGCCCAGGGTGTCGTTCCCGGGGGCCGGGGCCACCGTGGATGCCGGTGCGGCGGCCCATGTAGACAAGCGGACGAGCAGGAGAAAGAGGACTATCGACAGGCGCATGGCATATTCCCTTCGCGGAAGTTTCTCCGGAGCTGATAAGATCCGAGGGCGGGGCCGGACCGGAAGCGAGCCCGTGTGCGCGGCGGCATGGATCATTTCTTGAAGTAGTTCTGCACCCGGTCGTACACCGTGGTCAAGGGAATCACGCCCACGAAGTTGGCATGCAGCTTCATCTCGTCGTCCATCTTTTCCAGGTCGTAGAAGTGGCGGATGCCCGAATCGATGCATAGCCAGTTGCGGATGTAATAGCGGATTCCCAGATTGTTCTCCATGGCGGTATGCGTCCCGATCCCGTCACTTCTCAGCGAGGCCACGTCGGTGGGGTTCAACAGCTTGAACTCGTACATGAACATGGTCTTGGGCCGGGACTGCCAGGACACGCCCAGCCGGGGATTGAATTTGGTGATCTGCAGGCTCTTGGCCAGCTCGGGCATGCCCGCAATGGAGGTGATTTCGTCGCGGATGACCTGGGCGCCGGGATGGAGGGTGATCAGGTTGTCGCCGACGTGGAAGGCCTTGGAGAAGACCACTTCATACATGTCCTCGTTCATCTTGTAGGAGTAGGAATCGGAGGTGTGGAAACTGGTGCGGAGGTTCTTGCTCGCGGAGATGGCGGCCGCCGGCAGGAAGCGCGACTCCTTGAGCAGGGAAAGCTTGAAATATCCCATCAGGATCTTGTCCGAGATGTCCTGCACGGTATAATACTCGTCGAGCTGGTAGCCCAGCTCCATGATGCCGCCGAAGCCCATGGAGATGGACGCCTTCATGGCTTCGGTGTTCATGTTGGCGAAGGTCTGGTGGATATTCCCCTGGCCGCCGAAGCGCACCTCATAGGACTGCAGGGAATAGGCGGTAGGCAGGGTGAAGAGGCGCGGAAGCAAATAGGGATGGGAGGTTTCGATCATGGCCTCCCGGGAGCCGGGGCCGGTGGGGGCATTCTCATAAGCGGGGCCGTTGAAATCCTTTTCGACCCGATCGAAGTCCGTGGGTTGGACGGACGCCGCGGCCGCGGTTTCCATGGGTAAGGCCGTCGAGCCGGTATCCGCCTCCATAACGCTGCCGTCCACGGTACGGATGGTTTGCGCGTTCAGGGGGTGCCGGGCGAAGGCAGCCAGCAGCAGGGTCAAGGCGATGGCGGAAGCGTGTTTGACGGTTCGCATTTTCATAGAGACTCCTTAAGGTTCAATCCTGCGGGCTTGGATTTCCAAGGCCTCGCGGCTGCCGGTTTGCCGGATGGCGGGCAGCCGATGGAAACGCAAGCGCCGTGCCAGATCCGGGAAAGGCTTAATCAGCGGGGTTTTCAAAGGATGGTGCGTGGAAGCGCGCCCGGGTAGGAAAGGACTTGCGCGCTCTGCGCAGGGCCGCAAGCGTGCATTGCGCAGGATACTTTATAAACTAAGGATACAAATATCACAAAATATGTTTAGGCGGAAGGCGCCGGGGGAAATGCCTCGTGAATCGGAGTTGAGGGATTGGTCGCAGGGGGCGCGTGAGGCGCCAGGGCCTATCGGAACGGGTGGCCAGGTAACCTGCAAACCGGAGAAAAGATGCGGGACGCTTGGCTCGAGTGTTAGGACGCCCTCGGACGGATTTCAAGTAACCGTCGCGCTTGTTCGAGACGGTCCCGCCTTTTGAGCTTTTGCAAGCCGGATTCAAGGAATGGACGGGAAAGGGGGTTCGACTTACCTTTGGGTAGCGCAAATGCGCTTCCGCGCGGGTTCGTCCCTGCGCGCACACCGGCCGTGGCACGGGAATCAGGAGGAATTTTGGAAGAAAACCTTTCGGGGCAATTCCACCATGCAAACCCGAAGGGGCTTGCTTTACGCCCCTTGCTCGCAAGCCTCCTGGCCGCTTACGCCCTTCAGGCCGCCCCCGTGCCACCCCAAACGATCAGCGCAGGCTATGCCTTCGCCTTTCCCGGCGGCGGTCCGCGCCTCGAAATCGCACCTGCGGTAGGCGCGCACGTGTCCTCCCTCAAAATGGGCGCAGTGGAACTCCTCTTCCTGGATCGCAGTACCCACTGGGGTTCCACTTTCTGGCTCTCCCCCCAGAAAACCTATGACGTTTCCAGCCTTAAAGAGGTCCTTGATCGCGCGGCTTATACCGGCGGTCCTGGAGGGCCGCAAGGTTCAGTCCTTATCCTAGCGGGACCGAAGGAAGCGGCAACCGGCCTCTCCGTCTCCAAGCGCATCTCCGCCGACGATGCCGACACCAGCTTTACCCTGACGTTCACCATCAGGAACGGCGGGACCGCGGCGCGCTCCGTGGCCCCCTGGCAGGTGACCCGGATGCTGCCGGGGGGCCTCACCTTTTTCGCCAAAGGCCCTGGCGGGCAATCCGGCAATCTGCTCTCACAGGTGAAGGAAATCGGGGGATGGCAGTGGTTCGAGTTCGACACGGCCGTCCTTCCATCGGGGATCCCCAAGTACTTCGCCGATGGATTAGGATGGATGGCCCACGTAGACGGAACCGGTCTCCTCATCCTCGAGACCTTCCCCGATCTGTCTCCCTCGCAGGCGGCGTCGGAAGAGGCCGAAATCGAGATTTACGCCGACCCGCGCCACAGATACGAGGAAAACGAGCATCAGGGCGCCTACGCATCCATCCTCCCGGGAGACTCTTCGTCCTGGACCACCCGATGGCATCTCCGTCAACTCCCGCCCGGCATCGCACGCAAGGCCGGAGACCCGGCGTTGGTGGCCTACGTGGAGGCATTGCTCCGCGGCCGGGTAACGGCCCTGCATGAAATACCCCGTATCCCTCGGGTTTCCTCTGCGGGGAGGACTTCCCGGGTCCGCCTCCGGCTCAGGGGCGGCAATCCCGCAACCGCTGATGCGGCAGGCCGTAGGCCCGGCAAATGGGTCCGGAAATCGGCGGGGACCGGAACGAGCCGGGCTCCTTAGGCGGGCTTCAGGTAACCGTAGAGCTTGTCTTTCAGGTTGACACGGGTATATTTGAGTTTCTCGATCCAGTCATCGGCCACGGGCACGTCCGCCTTCTCGATGCGGCGGATTTCATCCGTCAGCTGATCGTATTCCGTCAGGAGCTTGGCGAAATGGAGATCGCCGGACTTCAATTCATGGATCCGCTTGTTGTATTCCGGGAAATCGTGGTTCAGTTCATGATCATCTACGCGCATGCGTTTCCCCATTCCGCCGGTTCCCCGGCCTTGGCTGTTAAAATCGGATGCCTAGCCGGTTTCCCGGCCATTGTCCTCTTCCATAATTAGCTTATTTCCGACGGAGATCAGCCCCCCGTAAACCACGCCGGCCGGATTAGCCTATCCGCTCCCGCGGCACTCGCTTTCCCCGCTCACTTATTGAGAGCACTATTTGGAACCGGAACTCCCCCTTGCGTCCATTCCCGCCTAGATTCTTGATCATGAACACGGCGATATTCCTACTGACCCTGACGCCTATGCTTTCTTGGGCTGCCCTATGCGACGACACCTACAACCTCCAGAGCGCCATCCAGACCGTGTTCACGGGAACCAACCCCAAGAGCCTGGCCCGGTCCGCGCCGGTTTCGCTCCAGGGCGACTTTTCAAACCTGACCGTCCTCCACGACCAGATGGCCTACAGCATAGTGGTCGGCTTTGAAGGGTCTTGCACCAAGGCCCCCAAACCGGTTCGCATAATGAATCGGGAAGCATCCACCAACGGGTTCAAGGCCAAGACCGAGACCTCCTACCAGGTGGTCATGTATGACACCACGAACATCCTGCAAGGCGCCCGCTTCGACTACTGGTTCGGCTTCTACAAACCCGCCGACACCCTGAGGATAGCCCTCGGCCGCATCAAGGGCGAGGGACCGGATTTCCGCGGATGGTATGGCTATGTCGCTTTCGAGGACTCGGTGCGCAATCCCGAAAGCGGGCTGTGGGCCGCCAAAGGGACCCAGCTGCGCCTGGCCGGACCCGCCGACTCCGCCACCTTGGACTCCGTCCTGATGGTTCGCACGGGCTTCCGCGACATCGTGTTCGACCAGAACCGCCACGGCCACTTCAAACTGCAATTCATCCGTTTAAGCTTCGAGAACAAACCCGGACTCGCCATCCGCCGAAAGGATTTGGCGGCGAAGGGAATGGCAGGCGCCGGCGATGGCGCGGCCTACCTGGCGGATGGAAAAAGCATCATGCTAGGGAAGAACCCGGCTTTTTCCGACGTCCGGATCTATTTTAGCAACAGGCGATAATACCCGTTCAGCCGCGGATCCCGTGCGATGGATCCCGGCCGTTGTCGGCCTGTAAGACTTGTTTTCGTTTCGACTTGTTTCGGTGAGGCCGCCCTTGCGGGGTCGGCGCCGGTTGTCCGCGCATCCGTATTTGGAGGGAAAATGTACGCATCCATCAAGCAGATCCTGTCGGCCTTGGCTTTTACCATGACCTTGGTGTTCACGGCAGGTTCGCTTCAGGCCCAGATCTCGCCGCCGGCGGAGCTGATCCTGAAAGGCAAGGTGCGCGATTTCGTAGAGAGCAACCCCGCCCGCACCCCGGTCCATCCCCATTTCTACGGCACCAGGCCGCATCAGATCGGCTGCAGCTCGCAAGAAACAGGCGTCAACATCGCCCAGCTCGACATCGATACCACCGACGACCTGGGCGACACCTCCGTATTCAAGGGCGACAACCGCGGCCCCAAGCTGGTCGCGCCCCTGGACGCCAGGGTGGCGCAATGCTTCGATCCCGTCGCGCGCTTCAGCGATTGGTACAACGACCGACCCGCCGGCGACGTGAACCGGTCCTTCCTCATCGACATCAAGTTCACGCGCAACCCGGCGAACGGCGTCTATGAGTACTTCGATGACAACTTCTACCCCATCGATAACGGAAAGACCCATCTCCAGCTCGGGACCAATCCGCCCTACGGCCACCTGCTCCCAGCCCCGTATAACGGGCACAACTACGGCTTTACCATGGAGTTCCACGCCCACTTCACCTATTTCAAGGGGACCAACCAGAAGTTCACCTTCCGCGGCGACGACGACGTTTGGGTTTTCATCAACGGCAAGCGCGTGATCGATTTGGGCGGCATCCATAGCGGCCAGGACGCGGAATTCATCCTGGACACCGTGGCCGCCGCCACCGGCCTGCAGGACAGCCTGGTCTATCCCCTGGACTTCTTCTTCGCCGAGCGCCACACCACCACCTCCCGGCTCCGCATCACGACCACCCTGGAACTGGAACCCATGCTGAGCAAGCCTATAGTGACCCCGGGCGGTTTCTTCCGGGACCAGATCGCGGTCACGGCCACGCACCCCTCCACGGCCGCCGTGATCCATTACACCACCGACGGCTCAACACCCACCGGCGAATCGCCTGTATTCCCCGGCCCGCTCACCTTGACCGCCACCGCCACCCTGAAGTTCATCGCCACGCGGCCCGGGTATCGCAACAGCGAGGTGGTCGCCGAGACCTACACGCTTATGCAAACCGTGGCCGCGCCCCAGGCCAATCCCACCGGCCGCATCTTCATCGCCTCCCTGGACGTGGGCCTGACCGTCGCCACGCCCGGCGCGGTCATCCGCTACACCGTGGACGGATCCGAGCCCACGGAAACCAGCCTCATTTTTACGGCCGCTCTGACCTTCACCGCGACCAAGACCCTGAAGGCCAAGGCCTTTCTGGCCAATTGGGTGCCGAGCGCCACCTTGGTCGAGATCTACACCCTGGCGTCCACCCTCCCAAAGCCCGTGGCCACGCCGGCCGGCCGAGGTTTCGTCGAGCCCATTACCGTGGGATTGACGGTGCCCGGCAACCCCGATGCGGTCATCCGTTACACCGTGGACGAATCCGAGCCCAACGAGACCAGCCCCATCTTCACCTCGCCGCTGGCCTTCGCGGTCACCACAACCCTGAAAGCCAAAGCCTTCAAGACCGATTGGGTGCCCAGCGAAGTCATGGTGGAAGTCTATATCGACGCATCGACCTTGCCGGTGCCCGTAGCCGATCCGGCAGGAACCGGCTTCACGGGCGGGCAGATCGTCCGCCTGTCCGTTCCCGGCCATGGCGACGCGCAGATCCGTTATACGACCGATGGCCTGGATCCCACGGCGGCCAGCCCTCTGTATTCCGCCGCGCTCGCCTTCACGGCCAATACCGTCCTCAAAGCCAAGGCCTTCAAGCCCGATTGGAAGCCGAGCCCGATCATGACCGAGACCTACCGGCGCCTGGTTGCGGGGATGAAGGGGGTCTATGTGGACAATGACGGCGACGGCCGCATCGACGGGGCCGTCATCCGCCTCGACATCCCCGCCGCGGACCTGCCCGCCTCGGTGCGCCTGGTGGATCCGTTCACCCGCGCGCCGCTTATCCTGCCCATGAGCGCCATCGGCAAGGGCGCGTCCAACGACCTCCTTATCGTGCGCTTCCCGGATCAACCCTTCGCACCCGGCACCGCGTTCCCGACGGAAATCCTGGGATCCTTCCCGGATGCTTCCGGGTTCGGTACCGCGCCCTTCCCGATCTCGGATTCGGCCGGCCCCGTGCCCGTAAGGGCCGTGTCGCATAACAAGACCGCGCCCGAGGATCACGCCTCCATCGATATCACTTTCAGCGAACCCCTCGATTTGGCGGCCATCCAGTCGGGAAACTTGTGGCCGTTCGACATCATCCGCAAGGGCGCGACGGAAGGCGGCAACGTGGTCGTCACTTCGGTGGAACCGGTGGGCGGCCAGCCCAACACCTACCGTTGGACCTTCGCGGTCGAATCGCCCGCCTGGCCCGTGTACATCGACAGCCTGGTCTTGGCCGCCAAGCCCGTCATCCGCGACGCCTCGGGCAACCCGGACGTGGCCGGAGGCAAGCGCGTCCGGGTGGAAGGATCGCCCGTCACCGTGTTCAACAAGATCGAAATCCAGGTGGTCAACAGCATCGAGCCCAAGCAGAAGGGCCTGGAGCCGCCCGTGCCCGCCGATGTGCGCGCAAAACCCTTCGCCGCCATCGGCGTCGACCGGAGCGGCCTGGAAGTCTGCCTCAGCTGCCCGCCGGGAACCGAACGGACCTTCCTGGACAACTCGGTGAGCCGCCCGGAATGGATCCTGAAATCCAAATACGCCTTCCAGTTCTCCTTCAGCGTTTACGACCACCTGGGCCAGTTCGTGAACAAGACCCAAGGCAAAATGGACGCGGCCATGATCGCCAAGCTCGCCCAGGACAAAGACGGCTTCCACTCCATCCGCTTCCGCTGGATCCCGGTGGCCGGCAATGGGGAAGCCGTAGGGACCGGCGCCTACATCCTGAAGGGCGTGCTCTTCAATCACGAGAACGAGGAGCAGCTGGGGACCCAGGGTGAAAACCAGATCGTGAAGAAGTCGCAGACGGCGGTGTTCAAGACCTTCGGGTACCTGCGGCCGCGCTGAATGGGAGGATTTTCACCGATACGCTTCGCGAAAGCGCCCCGCGGCAGTAATTTTATGGAACCATGCCCCCGTTCCCTTCCCGCCCCGGGCTCTCATGCCGCGCCGCATCCGGCCTGATCCTGTGCCTGGCGCTCCAAGTCCCGGCCAGGTCAGTGGCCCTCCCCAACGCGGCCCCTTCCGGGGATTCCCTGAAAATCAGGGCCACGTTTTACGATCATGCCATCGGAGATTTCGCGGGGGAGTTCGGGTCCCGCAAGGCCGGCGCCTGCGGATACGGCGTGGATATTCCCGGCCCCACGGGAAAACCCTTCGACGTGGTGCCCGGCATGGTGGAGGATACCCTTGCCTATTCCAAGCAAGCGCGCAAGAAATTTCCCCGTCTCGGCGGGACCGATTGCAACTCTCGCGACCTGGAAAAATGGTTCCTGCCTGCCCTGGCCACCGGGGTAGCTTGCAGGGAACTGGTCCCCACCGAACCCGCCGCGGTCACGGGAAAGCCCTGGATATACGCATCGAGCTCCTTCTTCCCCATCGACGACCTGGCGGGTCCCGATCAGCTCGAAGGCCCAGGTCCGGAATGGGACGCGATTCCGGACCTGACGGTGGAACCGGGCTTCCAAGGCCCGCATAACTACAACTGGTGCATGGAGGTCAATGCCCAGTTCACCTACCGGGGCGGGGAAACCTTCCGGTTCCGGGGAGACGATGATGTCTGGGTCTTCCTGGACAACCGGCTGATTGTCGACCTGGGCGGAATTCACGGAGGCGAGTTCGAGCGCACCGTCCGAATGGATACCTTGGCCTTCCTGGCGGGAAAGCGGGGCGAGGCCTTCGACTTCGATCTATACACCTGCGAACGCCGTCCTTCCGGATCGTCCATCCGCTTGGAAACCGATCTGGCACTCAAACCCGCCCTCCTCAAGGACCTGGAAATCGTGCGTGCCGACGGCGCGCCTTTCAACCCCAAGCTGCCCGTGGTGGGAAGGACCCGCCTATGCGCCCTGCCGGAATTCCCCGCCCGCGACCCCTGCGGAAACGCGCAGCCCGTTCCCGCCGGACCCTTCTATCCCGCGGCCTGGAGTATTGAAGGCATTGACGGCATTGGCGTCGCCGCGGCCGTGGCCGAGAAAGCCGCCTGTTTCGACCTGGATCCCGATTCCCTGCCGGCCAACCGCAAGATCACCGTCAAGGCCAAGGCCGAAGGCAAGAGCGCGGCCCTGCGCCTGATGGTGCTGCAAGCGAATGTCCCCGTAGCCGCGGTGTTGCGGGGGAATGGCAGGCTCGAAGCCATGGCCGTCCGTTTCGCAACCGGTTCCGGCGCGGTTCCCGATTCCCTGTATGCTCCCTTGGTCGCGGAAATCCCCTTTGCCGGCGCCACGCGCCGGTTCAAGCTGGAGAATCAAGGCTACCGGAGTGAGGACCGGGCCTGGAGCACGATCCTGACCGGAGCGGAAGCGGGACCGGAAGGGGTGAGTGGTTTGGATTCCGCCAAGGCCGCCCTATCCCAGATCCTCTCCGGGATCACCGTGAACTTCGATGCGGCCCTGGTGGATTCGATCTCGCCCGTAGTGCGGTCAGCGGCCTGGGAGGCGGCCCGTTCCCGACGCTATGCCTTGGTCTTCACCCCATCGGAAAGACTCCGGGTACCTCTGCCTGACGACTTGTCGGCCTTTCTGTTCAAAGGCAAGACCGGCGAGGCGTTCTCCTTTCCGGATATCCGGGTGGAATGGAGCGGGCCCGATAGCGGCGCCTACCGGATCCTCCCGCCCGCCGGCCTTGCCTTTTTCCCCGAGCGCATCGACAGCGTTTCCTTCTCGTCGTCGGTTGCCGATGCGCCCGGCAATCCCGCCCGTCCGCGCTTCACGGCCATCAGGCCCCCGGCCTTGAGATCCGGGCGATCGGGAATAGTCTCCGCGGGCCTGGAGACCAACCCCGTCTTCGGCAAAGACTTCGCGGCTTTCCCCCCCGCCCGGTCCATCTTGCTGATCGACGGCCGGGGCGAACCGTTCTCCTCCTCCGCCGAAGCCGGCCGGATGGCCGCCGCCGGGGGTCCCGTCCTCGCCATCCGGACCTTGGATCTTCTGGACCGGGTGGAAATCTCGGTGTATACCAATCTGGGCGGTTTCGTGGACGCGGCCACCCACGTTTTCACGGATGCGGAACGGGACCGGCTGATGGGTGGCGAGGGAGGTAACGGGAAGGATACGGCGGTGGTCCGGCTCCAGTGGTTTCCGGCGCCCCGGGGGGCTAAGCTGGGCACGGGGGTCTATATCCTCAAAGCCTCCGTCGTCACGCGGGGGGAATGGATCCCGGGTCCGGACGGCGCCTGGGTGGAGAAGGCCCCAATGCGCGTTCCCATCGGCCCACTGCGGTTCGGATACCTGCGGCGCTGAGATCTGCGGCCCGCGGCCCTCGGCCTCTGACCTGGGTAACTTAAGAGTTACCTGGCTCCGCGGCCGTCCCTTTCCCCGGGTCGGCGCTAGGGTCTGACGAAGATAATGGCATCCCAGGCCTTGGCCACATACGTGCTGTCACCGGTATCCAGGGAATCGGCGGCGCCGAAATACAGGGAAGAGTCCCGATCCGCGCCCACCAGCCCATAAACGCCGGACGGCAGCCGGGGAAAGGCCAGGCCCTGGCCGGAGTCCACCCGCGAAACGTAGGGGCTGCCGGGGATGAATACGTAATCGATGCCCAGTTCTTTGCCGGTCAGCCCGATCCGGCCGCGGACATCCAGGATAGCCGGGGGCAGGGCATGGGTTTCAGAAAGTTTCCCGAACGGTCCCAGGTCGGCCGGATTTCCCGGTTCGGCCCGGGCGAAGCCGGAACGCCTTCCCAGGCGCTGGTACCGGAAGCCCGGCACCCAAGCCTCCAGCCCGCCGCTGACGGCCACCACGTTGAACTCCAGCAGGGTATCCGACGCGCTATCGGGGCTCCGGCCGCGCAGGCGGAGACCGCGCGCGATGGCCGAGTCCAGCTCCTCCGGGGTGAAGGTCACGGCGTCCCGACCTGTGAAGGCCTTGGCCAAGAGCGGCAGGCTATCGAGGGCGGGATCCCGATCGACGGCATACAGGCTCACCCGTCCTGCCGTGGCCGCTTGGCCTCCGCCGGGCTCGAAGCGCAGTTCCAGCTTCGGGTTCTCCACCCCGTCGCTGCCCCCCAGGCACGACATGCACAGGGTCAAGGCAAAGCCGGCCGAAGCGAGGCCTTTGAATAGGCCTTTGAAGAGGCCTTTCACCGCGCAGGCCTCCCCTGCGGCATGGCTTTAGCGGGTCGCGTTCCAGCCGGTTCCGGCTTTCCCGGGCCGCCCCGCATTTCCGGTATGAGGGTATTGGGAAAGAAATGCATGGTCAAGGTATAGACCCGGTCCTCCTTGGAATCCTTCTCAACCATTTCCCGCAACTCCTCCCGAAAGGACTGGATCCTCTCCTTGATGGAGGAGAAGCCCCGTTCGGAAATGTACACCGTCAAGGCATTGTATTCCCGGCTTTCCGCCGGCACCTGGTTGAAGGCTTCCAGCGCCAGCCGGGTCATCTCATACATGCGGTTCTTGGCCGCCAGGTCGAGGATTTCCCGTTCCGTGGCGATATGGCTCTCGGTCACGGCGTACCCGTTGGCCAGGCGCTTGATGAGCTTGAGATCGAGGAGCACGGCGATGGCCTCTTCCACTTCCTTTCCGGTGATTTCCGGGAACAACCGTTTGGCGATGGCATGGGGATTCTTCTCGGCCTGATCGTATCCGAAATAGGCGCGCACGATGGCATAGTACCACTTGGAATAATACTGGTAGCCGCTGCTGCTCAGGACCTTTGCCCGGGACCCCCGGTACTTCGCCAGCTCCGCGTAGAAATGGTTCTTGGCTTCCGTACGCCCGGCTTGGTTGAACTGCACCAGCAAATCGAAATAACGGAAGGCTTCACCTGATAGGTCGAGAGCGCCGCCGAACTTGAAGCGCAGGTCCAGGGTCAGGTTGCGCTTGCCGGCGATGACCTTGGAAAGCAGGCTGGCATTGGAAACGGGAAGTCCCGCCCGCACGGCGAAAAGCCGGTTGGAAAACCGCGCATCCATGCGCTTGGCATGCCGGCAATAGTCGGCGAGAAAGAGCCGATAGTCCAGATATTCGAATACCGATGGCGCTTGCCGCGTTGGGTCCATGCCCTTAATCTTGCCTCCTATGGGGTGTCCGCGCCAAGGCTTATTATGGTCGGCCCCGAGCCGGAACGACCGGCCACGGGGAATGTACACCGGATCCCGCCTGGAAAAAACTTCCGATACGCGCCGTTCGGGGTCCGATTGACCCCGCCCGGTCCGCGATCCAGCGTTGCCCGCTCCGGACGTGGAATCGGGGCGGGGTCAAAGCCGCCCCGCTAGTGGAATGGATTCCCACCGGGGTGGGGAAACCCGGAAGATAGATTTTCCGCTGAAGGGCGGGCCGGAGATCGAGTCGGGCCATGCCCAGGAACGACGGACATACGCGAAAGGATGGATGATGCAAGGCAGGACCAAAATTTTCGGGCGATTGATGTTGGCGGGCGGAATAGGCTTCGCAGGAGCCCAAGCCGGCGCGGTTGACCTTTCCGGCACGGTCAAGGATTCCAAGACGGGGACCCCCATCGTCGGAGCCGCCGTGACCCTGGTCAGCGATTCGACCTTGACGGACAATACCGACGCAACCGGCGCCTTTCATCTCGCCAGGGCCGCGACCGGGCTCCTTTCCAATGACGGTAACGCCGATAAGACCGGGCAGGATATCTCGCTGGCCGGCACCGTCCTCAGCATGGATGTTCCCCATGCCAATACCGGCATCACGGTGGATGTGTTCGACCTCAAGAGCGCGCGGGTCGGAACTCTGGTGGATCGGCGCGCTGGATTAGGGCGGTACCGGATCGACCTGGCCGCCGCCGCGCTTCCCGGCGGCCTATATCTGGTGCGCGCCCGGGCGGGTCGCC
>JBDSIO010000325.1:0-5945 GCA_039917895.1 Fibrobacteria bacterium
CTTCTCCGAGGCGTTCCGGGAGAAGATGGGCCGCGAAGAGGATCTGTTCCCCGAACTGGATGCTTTCGTGGATCCGGACATGATGCGCTGGGATCCCTTATGCCGGGCGCAATACCTGGAGATGGTCCTGTTCATGTCGGGCTACCTGCTCAATTCCCAAGGCGACCGCATGATGATGGGCAATTCCGTGGAAGGGCGCTTCCCGTTCCTGGATCACCGTGTGATCGAGTTCGCCGCGACCATTCCGCCGAAATACAAGATCAAGATCCTGGAAGAGAAGCACATCCTCAAGCAGGCGTACAAGCCGTTGCTGCCCGCCGCCATCGTGGACCGGCCCAAGCAACCCTACCGCGCGCCCATCAGCCAATGCTTCCTGGAAAAAACGGACAACCTGGCCGCCTCCATGTTGTCTCCGGAGAAGATCCGCGAGTACGGCTATTTCAGTCCCGAGAACGCCGAGCGGTTGATAGTGAAGGCGAAGAAGAACGCGGAGGGACAGATCAGCGCCCGGGACGATATGGCCATGGTGGCCATGGTATCGACCCAGCTGCTGCATCACCACTTCCTGACGGGCAAGACCACGCCCGCTCCGTCGCCCGTCGCTTCGGACCCTGCGGGGCGCTAAACCGTCCGGGCCAATAACGCCCGGATCTCCCCGGCCTCGTCGGCGTAGGTTTCCACTTCCGCGAATGCGGGATTCTTCCCCAGCTGTTTGGCCAAGGCGGGACCCTGTCCCAATCCAACTTCGAAGCCGAGCCAAGAGGCGGGCTTGAGGAAACGCGGCGCGTTTTTCAGCAACTTGGTGAGCACGGAAACCCCGAAGGCGCCGCCGTTGAACGCCAGTTCCGGTTCGAAGCCGGAGATCTCCTTGTGCATGTGCGGCACCTTGGCCGCGGAGATGTAGGGCGGATTGCAGCTTAGGAAGTCGAGCTTGCCGACGAACCCGTCATTGTCGTAAGGGGCCAACAGATCACCCGCGCGGAATTCCACCGGGAGCCCCAGGTGCCCGGCGTTGCGACGGGCCAGGGCCACGGCCTCTTCGGAAAGATCGGCGCCGAAGACCTTGGCCCGCGGCTCGTGATGGGCATAGGCCAGGGCCAGGTTACCGCTGCCCGTGCACACGTCCACGACCAGTAGGGATCCGCGTTCGGCGGCCAGGGTCTTGATGCGGGCCAGGGCGGCCTTGCCGACGATCTCGGTTTCGCGGCGCGGGATGAGCGCGCCCGGTCCGGACAGGAGTTCCAGGCCCAGGAATTCCTGGCGGCCGGTGAGATGGGCCAGGGGGACGCCGGATTTTTTCTGTTCGATCAGGCCCCGCAGGCGTTCGCCGGCCGCGTCGTCGAGCGGACCCAAATCGGATTGCAGGGCCTGCTGGATGGCCTTAGGCGTTCCCGCGGCGGCGAGCCAGAGCGCGCTCAGCACGCCGGCGGCGGTTTCTTCGGGCTTGTCAGGGAGAGGAACCCAGAATTTCTCCACTTCGGCCAGTAATTCGGTAAAGGCAGAGGCCGGAATCATACCGACACCGCCAGATCCTTCTTGCGGATCTTGCCGGTGGCGGTCTTGGGCAGCTCGGGGAGGAATACCACTTCCTTGGGCACCATGAAGTTCTCCAGTCGCGCCATGCACGCGGCCTTGATCTCCTTCTCGCTGAGGACGATGCCGTCCTGCAATGAGATGAAGGCGCGGATGGATTCGCCGAGCAGGGCGTCCGGTACGCCCAGCACGGCCGCTTCGCGCACGCCGGGGATGCCGTGCAAGCAGTTCTCCACTTCGATTGGGCTCACCTTCTCGCCGCGCGTCTTGATGATGTCATCGCTGCGGCCTTGGAAATACAGGCAGCCGTCTTCGTCCATGCGGAAGAAGTCCTGGCTGCACAGGATGCGTTCGCCCGGCAGGCGGCCGGGCTTGAGCATATGGGCGCTTAGCCCGGGCTGGTTCCAATAGCCGAGCATCACGTGCGGTCCGCGGATGTACAGGATGCCCGTTTCGCCTCTGGGCACGGGCTTGCCGTCCTCGGAGAGCAGGAACACCTCCGTGCCGGGGATGGCCTTGCCCACCGAATCGGGTTTCACTCCGATCAATTCCGGCTCCAGGTAGCATACGCGCTTGCATTCCGTGAGGCCGTACATGCGGAAGATGAGCGCGTTGGGGAATATCTCCTTCAATTGCGGAACGATATCGGCGGGCAAGGCGGCGGCGGTGTTGGTGACGCGCCGCACCGAGGGGAAGGAGAGCTTGCCGCGGGCATGCACGCCCAGCATGGTCATGTAGACGGTAGGCACGCCCGAGAACACGGTGACGTTTTCGGAGCGCATGCGGTTGAAAATCTGGGCCGGAAAGGTGAAGGATCGTTCCAGCACCAGGGTGGCGCCCAGGCGCACGGTCATCAATAGCTGGTAGAGGCCGTAATCGAATGCCACCGGCAGAAGATTGAGAATGCGGTCGTCAGGGACCAGCCGCAGATATTCGATCAAGCTGCCGGCCGTGAAGGTCATCGCCTGATGGGTCATCATCACGCCCTTGGGATTCCCTGTGCTTCCCGAGGTGTAAATGAGCGCGGCCAGGTCGATGCCGATAACCGCGGGGTTGGGCGCGCCCGGCGGCGTCCGGGCGAGGGTGGCCTCGAAGGGGAGCAGCTTTTCCGACAAGTTCTCCGCTTCCGCCGGGATCTCTCCGGAGCAGAGGACGGTCTCGATGGAGGCCGTCTCGGCCAGAATGGGAAGGAAGACCTTGGCCAGGTGTCCGTCGGTGATCAGGAACCGCGCGCCCGAGTCGTTGAGGATGTATTTGAGCTTGTCTGCCTTGGTCTGGGGATTCACCACCATGAACACGCCGCCCGCCAGCAAAGTGCCGAAGATCGAGACCACGCACGGCCAGGTGTTGTCCATGTAGATGGCCACCCGATCCCCGCGTTGCAGCCCGGAAGCCGAAACATGGGAGGCGAAACGGAGCGAAGCGTCCAGCAAGGCCGCGTAGGTATAGGGCGTGCCTTCGACGACGACTACGGTCTTTTCCTTTGCGTTAGCGGCGGAGTGGAGCAAGCTGTCGTGAAGGAGCCGTTGGTACTTGCTTTCCATGAATTGAACTCCAGGGCTGCAGGGTTCCCGGCGCCGGTAGCCGGATTTCCGACCCGGCCACCGGCGCCGAATAAACCGGCCCGCGTTTCGGGCCCACCGGCCCGGCGTGACCGGACTAGGATTCCGTTTCCCAAAAAGCGTAGGATCTTTACCGGCTTCGGGCAAGCTTGCGCGTGAAGCCGGATCAATTAATTGTTACCTTTCGTTACGCTACTGAGTCTAATTCCAGTGATTGAACAGCACGGAGATTCTCCCGTAACAATGCAGGGTCCAATGGAAAAAAGCGAGAGCGGCGTAAAGGCGAAATTGCGTGGGTTCGTTTCCGGAAACTTCCTCTTGGGGAAAAGCGCTTCCGAGCTGGGTGAAACCGATTCCTTCCTCGAAAGCGGAATAGTCGATTCCACCGGCATCCTCGAGTTCGTCGATTTCCTGAAGGAGACCTGGGATATCGAGGTGGCCGACGAGGACTTGCTGCCCGAGAACTTCGACTCCATCAAGAACCTGACCTCTTTCGTACTCCGTAAAACCGCTTAGAGGCCAATCCATGACGAATCCCTTTTCGAGCGCGGTGCTGGACCTGGATTGCGCGGCCGAGACCGAACGCATTGGCAAGCTGCTCTCCGACTACCTGCAGACTTACCGCCGTAAAGGCTACATCGTGGGCCTATCCGGCGGCATCGACAGCTCCGTGACCCTGGCCCTATGCGTCAAGGCGCTGGGAAAGGACCGGGTCTTCGGCCTGCACATGCCGGAGCGCGACTCTTCGGAGGATACGCTCGGTTTCAGCCGCCTCGTGGCCGGTCACTTCGGCGTGGCTTCCGAACTCGAGGACATCACCGCCATGTTGGATGCGGCCGGCTGCTACCGACGCCGCGACGACGCCATCCGTTCCGTGATCCCGGAATACCGCGAAGACTGGAAATGCAAGATCGTGCTTCCCAGCGTCGCCGAGAAGAAGGGCTACAACTTCTTCTCCGTGGTCGCGCGCGCGCCATCCGGAGACCAGATCAAGAAGCGCCTGCCGCTGGAAGCCTATCTGGGCGTGGTGGCCGCCAGCAACTTCAAGCAGCGCATCCGCAAGATGTTCGAGTACTACCATGCCGACCGACTGAACTACGCCACCACCGGCACCCCGAACCGGCTAGAGTACGACCAGGGTTTCTTCGTGAAGCAGGGCGACGGCCTGGCCGATGTGAAACCCATCGCGCATCTCTACAAGACCCAGGTCTACGCCCTCGCCGAATACCTGGGCGTCCCGGAGACCATACGTCGGCGCCCGCCCACCACCGACACCTACTCCCTGGAGCAGGGCCAGGACGAATTCTACTTCTCCCTGGCCTACGACAAGATGGATCTTTGCCTGTACGCCAAGAACCACGGGGTTCCGGCCGCCGAGGTCGCCGCCTATCTGGGCATGCAGGCGGATCAGATCGAGCGCGTCTACCTCGACATCGACGGAAAGCGCAACGCCACCGGCTACCTGCACGCGCCTCCCCAACTGGTCACGGCGGTAGCGGAAGTATCGTGAACCCCCGCGCCGCCATGGCCGCCTTTCCAGGTAAAGCAGGTAAAGCAGGTAAAGCGGGTAAAGCGGGTAAAGCGTGGATAGCGCGGTTAGTGGCGCTAACGCTCCTCGCCGGCTGCGGCGGGGAGGAGCCGGGAAAGTTGGGAAAGGTGGGAAACCCAGGAAAGGCAGGGAGGATGGAGAGTCCTGTGAATCCCGCCACCGACACCGATTTCATTCGTGAACTGGCGGTCCTCAAGCGCGCGCGCATCCTCTTCGGACACCAATCCGTGGGCCAGAACATCCTGGACGGTTTGGCCGCGCTGCTGACGGCCGCAGGAGATGCAGCTGCCGGCGGACCCAGGATCAGAACCTGGGACGGCAAGTCGCCGGACAGCGGTAGCGGAATCGTATCGGCCTTCATCGGCGAGAACACGCATCCGGAGAGCAAATGCCGCGCGATGGAGACCCTATTCGCCCAGCCCGGCGTCCAGGCCTTCGACGTGGCGTTGATGAAATTCTGTTTCGTCGATTTCGGCGGCGACACCGATCCGGCCGCGCTCCTCGCCGCCTACCGGGAGACCATCGCGGGCCTAAAGGCCCGGCATCCGGGAACCGTGTTCGTGCACGTTACGGCGCCGCTCACGGCCATCTCCTTGCGCGACAAGCTGACCGCTCCGATCAAACACCTGCTGGGCCGTCCCCGCCCCGAGGCATCCAACATCCGCCGCAACGCGTACAACCGGATGCTGCGGCAGGCTTTTCCTGGCGAACCGTTGTTCGACATCGCGCGCCTGGAATCCCTGCGACCCGACGGAACCCGGGCGGCTTTCAGGGATGGGGATGCGGAACTGGATTGCCTGGCCGGCGAATACGCCAGCGACGGCGCCCATCTCAATGCGGAGGGGAGCCGCCGTTTGGCCCGCGGACTGGTGACAACGCTGGCCGCCGCCATGGCCTCTTCCCGCGCGGTGTCAGCACGCGCTGCGTCGCCTCCCTCCGAGGCTTCCGGATCGGCTCCCGCCGGACCGGTCGCTACCCCCTAATCTCCGACATTCAGGCGAGGATATTCTCGATATAACCTGCGGTGGCTTCCGCGGCGGGGATGATCTTGCCGGGATTGCCGATCACAATCGAATGGGCAGGCACGTCGAAATTCACGAAGGTGCCCGGGGCGATCAGCACGTCTTCGCCGATGGTGACCCCTCCGACCACCACCGCGTTGGGTCCGAACCACACGCGATCGCCGATGGTGGGGCTGCCCTTTTTATCGCCGCGGTTGGTCTGGCCGATGGTGACCCCGGCCGACAGGTTGCAATTTTTGCCGATGAGGGAGCTGCTGTTGATGATGACCGCACCGATAT
>JBDSIO010000326.1:0-8329 GCA_039917895.1 Fibrobacteria bacterium
AACTCCACGCTCCTCGCTTTGTGAGGGCTCTCCGCAAGGGGAGCCCATTTTTTTTTACCCTCACTGAATGGTTTCGGTAAAAGTTTATGTTTCGGTAAAAGTTTGTGAAAAGGCTCCCGGGTCGCCGCGCTGGAGGCCGACCGGGGAAGCCGGGTGGCGTTTTGTTTCTATTTTAAGGCGCCATGGAGCCTTCGACTCCCTCCGAAAAGAAAAAACGCATTCTGGACCATTCCGAGGAGTTCCCCCTCGGGTTGGCAGCCGATCACGTCCGCAGGCTGGATGCCGATTATTTCAACGAATTCACCATCGCCGAAATCGAGAGCCATCTCCGCCGCATCGCATCCCTGACCCGGGCCAAGCCATTTTCCTTCGAGTTCTCCAAGCTGGATGACTCGGCTTGGGGAATGACCATTATCGGCGAGGACCTTCCGGGGTTTTTCGCCGCCCTAACCGGCTTGCTGGCCAGCTACGATTTCGATATCCGCCTGGGCAAGGTCTTCACTTACGGGACCGATCCCGGCGCCCCCTTGCGCGGAAAAATCATCGATTACCTCGTGCTCGGCCATCCGGTGCCGGGAGTGCTTACGCCGGAATTCCAAGCCGTGCTCTCGACCGACCTTGAGCGTTTGATCGGCATGATCCAAGCGCGCCAGAACCAGGAATTGCGCGTCGACCTCTACCGCCGAATCGGGGCCTACTTGAGCCGTAAGGCCGCGCTGGAATCATCGCACGGCGGTGAACCGGCCGGCGGTGATACGCAATCCCAGGATGCCAGGCTTCCCCTGGATATCCATACCGACGTGGATGAACGCCATGTGATCCTGACGGTCCGCGGGACCGACCGCAAGGCGCTGCTCTTTTCCTTGAGCAATGCCCTGGCGCTTCAGGGCGTGTCCATCCAGAAATTGTTGACCCGGTCGGATGGCCGCAGTTTCGAGGACCGCATCTACATCGCCGATTCCCTGGGCATGCCCATCTCCAATCCGCATACCTTGGAACGCCTGAAGGTCGCCATCATCCTGATGGAACGCTTCATGTCCACCTTGCCCCAGGCGGCGGATTTCCCAACCGCCGTGCAGGCCTTCAATGATTTCATCGACGCCTTGATGGACCAGACGGGGAATCGCCCCGATCTGCCCGCGGTGGAGGACTTCACTTTCCTTTCTTCCCTGGCCCGAATCCTAGGGGCGGGCGCGTATCTATGGGAGGAGATGACCAAGCTTCCTCTTTCCGAGGTTACCGGCATGCTACGCCGGCTCGACGACGAGAAGAAAGCTCCCACCCGCAGGGAATTCGAGCACATGCTGCGCGAGGTGATGGATCGGGAAGGGGCTTACGAGGCCAAAACCGCGGCGCTGAACCGGTTCAAGGATTTCCAGCTTTTCCGCTTGGAAATCCTGCATCTCATCTACCCCCTGAAGACGCTGCAGGAATTCTCGGCCGAGATCAGCAACCTGGCCGAGGTCACGCTGACGGCGGCACTGGGACTCGTGCAGTTCCGCTTGATCCGCGAACACGGTGAACCGCAATCCGCCGGCAGGCCCTGCCCATTCGGCCTCTTCGCCCAAGGCAAACTGGGCGGCCGCGAGTTGGGCTACGCTTCCGATCTGGAATTCCAGTTGCTTTACGCCGAAGCCGGCGAGACCGCAGGCGGCCCGGAAACCATCAGTAACGGGGAATTCTTCTCCCGGGTGGTCGAAGGCATGCGCGCGGTCATCGCGACCCGCAACGAAGGAATCTTCGAATTGGATCTGCGCCTGCGCCCCCACGGGGACAGCGGACCGCTGGCTTCCCGGTTCGACCGCTGGGTCGAGTACTACCGTGAAGACGGAGGAGCGCTGGATTATGAGCGCCAGGCCCTGCTTCGCCTGCGTCCCATCATCGGCAACCGCGAGTTCGCCGATCAGGTGATGACGGCCCGCGATTCCCTGGTTTTCGGCGCCCATGTGGTGCCCATCGACCACACCCTGGGTTTGCGCCAACAGCAAATCGAGCTGAAGGCGGCCAAAGGCATCAACGCCAAGTTCTCGCCCGGGGGCCTGGTCGAGGTGGAATACACGGTGCAGTTCCTCCAACTCAAACACGGCCGCCGCTTCCCGTCCTTGCGGGAGCCCAATACGGAAACGGCCCTGGAACAGTTGCTGGAGGAAGGAATCCTGGATCCGGCGGAATTCGAAAAGCTGTACCAGGGATACGCCTTTCTGCGAAGGGTCATCAACGCCTTGCGGATGGTGCGCGGGCACTCCCGCGATTTGATGGTGCCCATCCGCGGATCGGATGCCTTCAACTATCTGGCGAAACGCATGGGTTACCTGCCCGGCGCGCGCTACGAACCGGACGCCCAGCTCGATTGGGATCTCAAGCACGTGCTGCGCGACGTGCATGCGATTTTCGCCTTGCGCTTTCTGGAAAACGCCTTTCCGGCGGGAGGTAATTCCCCTGCAGCCGCTGAAGGCGAAGTCTCCGTCACCGCGGCGTTCCTGGAGCCGGAGCTTTCGCCGGTGCGCCTGACCCTTGCCCTGGAGGCACTGGGCGTCCACGGGGCTGCCGCTCCCGTTGCTTTGGTGGAAGGCATGCTGGCGCCGGTCCGCGAAAAAGGCATTTTGTGCGCGGCCCTGGTCGTGGCAGCGCCCAAGCTGCGCGCGAGCCCGGATGCGGAGAGCGTGTTGCGCCATTTGGGCCAGTATCTGGAGGCCCTGCCGGATCCGGACTATTTCGTCCGCCAATTGCTCAATCATCCCTATCTGAACGAAATCCTGATCAAAGCCTTCGGCCATAGCGACTATCTGGCCCACATCCTGATCCGCCAACCCGAATACCTGATGTCCCTCGGAGACGCTTCGGCCCTGGAGAAACCGAAAGGGACCGCGGAATTCCGCCGGGAGATCCTGGAGCTGTCGCCGGGCCTGGAAGCGTTCGAGGATGCCGTGGACGCGCTCCGCCGCTACCGCAACCGGGAATACCTCCGCATCGGCTTACGCGACATCTGGCTTGGCGAGCACCTCCACCGCCTCACCACTGAGATCAGCCAGCTCTCGAACGCCCTGATCGAATCCGTGTTCGGCCATTCCATGGCCGCGGCGGATACCCTGCAGCTCAGGGACGGCGTAGCCGTGATCGCCCTGGGCAAGCTGGGCGGCAATGAACTCAACTACAGTTCCGATATCGACATCGTCTTCGTATACGATCCGGATCGGGTGGCGCCGGATCAACGGGCTTCCCTGGAGGGGTGGGCTCGCCTGTTCATTTCGGCCCTTAGCGCGTCGGGCGCCCATGGAAAAATGTTCCGAGTGGACACGCAGCTTCGCCCCTATGGCGCCCAAGGCCCGCTGATTTCCAGCGTGGCCCACTATGACACCTATTTCCGGGAAGAAGCTTCGGGCTGGGAATTACAGGCCTGGCTCAAGGCCCGGCCCCTGGCGGGCAACCTGATGATGGGCCGCGAAGTCGTGCGTCGGATCCAAGCCCTCACGGTAGCTCCGTCCAACCGCGCCAAAATTGAAACGAGCATGCGCAAGGTAAGACAGCTCGGACTTGACAAGCTAAAGCAGGAAAACCGGCTTTCCACCGAGGTCAAACTGGGCCCGGGCGGAATCCGCACTATCGAATTCTACGTGCAATACCTGCAGGTGCGGCATGGCCAGGCGCTTCCGGAGCTTATCTCGGGCAACACCTTGTCCGTGCTCGGTCGCCTGTACCGCTACCGCCTGATCAGTCCCAACTACCACGAACTGCTTTCCAAGAGCTACGTCTTCCTGCGGCGCATCGAGCATGTGCTGCAGTTGCAGGGTTTGCAACAGCGGCACGAGTTGCCAGCTTCGCATGTGGAACTCGAAAAACTGGCCAAGCGCATGGGCTTCGAGGAACGTTTGGGCGAGAGCGCCTCCGCACAGTTCCGCGCGCGTTACCGCCAGCACATGCTGACCCTGCTGGAACTCTCAGGCACTTTGTTCGGCTATGAAACCAATCTTCCCGCTCAGGAGAATCCATGAAGCCCCGCAAACCGGCCGGAACCGGCCAACCTGGATCCGCATCGGGAGGGTCTTCCCGGAGTAAAGGCAGCGGCGGCGACAAAGGCGCGGGCGGCCATGGCAATGAAGCGCGGAGTCCGGGAGGGAAAGCCCAAAGAGATAAATACCAGGCGGGAAATTTTCCGGGGCGCAAACTGTACAACGAAAAAACCTCCGGGGCCTTCGTCCCGAAACCCATCCGCGGCAAACGGCCATCCAAACCCGGCCCTTCGGGCCTGGAACCGCGCGGTCCGGTCTATGACGGACACGAGTTCGGCGGGCAGCATTCGCCTGGCCAGGATACCAATTGGAAAGGCCGCCCGATGCCCGATCGGAACCCGGAAGCGCAACCGGGCTGGGGCGCGTCCAAACACGCGCCCAAGGACCAGAACTCCGGCGGGCAGCGGTCAGGCGGCAGGCATGCGGGCAGGCCGGAGACAGGAGGGCAGAAACCTACGGGTTACGGTTCAGCGAGACAAGGATCGGGCGTCCTCCCTTCCAAGCCGGCGCTGGGCCAGCTCATGGCCCGCTACGGCGTCCACCTGCAGCCCCGGACCCTGGATCAGCTTTGGGCCTACCACCAGTTGCTGCGCGCGAACAATCACGATCAAGATCTCACGCGCCTAATCGGTTTCGATACCATGGCGCAACGCCACTATGCCGATTGCATGATCTTGCACGGCATGATGAAGGGCAAATGGCCCTCTCCCATGGTGGACGTGGGCACGGGCGCGGGATTCCCGGGCATCATGATCAAGCTCATGTCCCCGTCCACGCATATCGTGCTGGCGGAACCCCGGCCGCGTCGGGTGCAGTTCCTGGAGATGGTGATCCGCGAACTGGGGCTAAAGGATATCTCCGTGTTCGGCCACAAGGTCACTTCGCGCAGCCTCACGCAACCGTTCGCGGCCGCCATCACGAGAGCCTTCGAGACGGTGGAACATACCCTGCCCCGCTTCGGCAGCTGCCTGGGCGTAGGCGGCAAGGCCATCTTCATGAAGGGCCCCAAGGCGGTCGAAGAAATGGCCGGGTTTCAAAGCGACGAATACAAGGTCCTCCGCAACCACGCCTACCGCATTCCCAACACGACCCAGGACCGTGTTCTCCTCGTCCTCGAGCGCACGAGGGTGCCCGAGGTCGACTGGTCGCAGCCTGCCGATCCTTCAGAGGAAGAAGATGTCGCGTCCCAGGATCCGGAAGACTGATGGTCCTGGTATGATGTCCTTGGTAATATTGACGGTAAACCCATTCGGTGGCTTGGCGGATGATCATGGTTAGGCGCAAGGATACGGTAGCCGGGATGCTTTCGGCGCAAGGCTTCGGCATCCGTAAGGATTGCGAAAAAATGATCCGCAACGGCGGCGTGGAACTGGGCCTGGAAGGACCGGACGGCATCGCGTGGACGGTCTCTGAAGATCCCGAAGCAACGGTGGCGTGGGAAAACCTGCACGTCAGAGCCAAGGGGTTCTCCCTCCCCGCCCGACAACACCTTTACGTGGCCTTCCACAAGCCGGCCGGCACTGAATGCAGCCACACGCCATCGCACCACCAGAGCATCTTCTCGTTCTTTCCGGAGCCCTTTCTGAACCGGGGCCTGGAAGCCGTGGGCCGGTTGGATGCCGACACCACCGGGCTATTGCTGCTCACCGATTCCGGGCCGTTCAACCATTTCCTGACTTCGCCCCGGAAACACGTTTCCAAAACCTACCGCGTCGGCCTAAAGCATCCCATCACCGATGAGCAGATCCAAAAGCTGGCCGCGGGCGTGGAGTTGCACGGCGGCGACGGCACCACCCTGCCCGCGAACGCGGAATTACTGGATCCGACGACTTGCGATCTCACGGTGCAGGAAGGCAAATACCACCAGGTCAAGCGCATGTTCGCCGCGGTGGGCAACCGGGTGGAATCCATCCACCGCATCGCCATCGGAACCCTTCGTCTGGGCGATAGCCCGGCATCCGGCGCTTGGCGGATGCTGACGGCGGCGGAAGTCGCGGCCTTGGGATACACGGAACCATGATCGCCGGACGGCATAGCGACCCTGCCCTGCGCCTGCTCATCGAAGCGGACCCGGACGATGTGGATTTGGACGATGCGGACCAGGACGATAAACGATTGGACGTTCCAGGCGTCCGGATCCATGCAGGAAAAGCCCTGCTCATCCTAGCCGGAGAAGGCGCATTGGCGGCCGCCTACGCGCCGAGGTTCGCCGAGGTGCATTGCCACAACGCCTATCATCCGCAACATGCGGCCGCGCTGACGACGACGCGTTCCGCCGGCCTGGCCAATGTCCGTTGCGTGTTGGGGGACCTTCCCTGCGCTGAGCGCACCGGTAACTCCCAGAACCCGCCGGATAAAGAGGGAGAAGGGGAAACCCTGCTTTCACCGATCCGCTATCCGGAAGGAACCTTCGATGCCATCGCCTTCCGCCTGGGCCAGGGCACCGCGCTTTTGAACGCCGTGCTCGCGGAATCCTTCCGGCTGCTGAAGCCCGGTGGCGCGCTGATGGTGGCCGGTCACAATCAGGAAGGCATCAAGAGCTTCGCGAAGCGGGCGGAAGCCCATTTCGGCAACCAAAGCATGGCCGGATTGAAATCGGGCTGCCGCCTGCTCCGTTACCGCAAAGAATCTAAGCATCCGGTGGATCCGGTCGCAGCCCCGCGGTATTTCCATCCCGTGCGTTTGGAATTGGAGATCCCGGGATCCCGGCGCATCGAATACCTTACCAAGCCGGGAATCTTCGCTTATCGCGCGACCGATCCCGGGACGGCGTTGCTCGCCAAACACCTGCCCGACTGCGCTGGTAAATCCGTACTCGACCTGGGATGCGGAAGCGGAGCCCTTTCCCTGGCCGCCTTCGCGCTGGGTGCGGATTCCGTACTCGCCAGCGACAGCAGCGCCATCGCCATCGCCTGCACAGCGGCCAATTTCACCGCGCAGGACCGGGCGGGCAACACCCATTGCGGGGATCTGGGGCAGGGATTGGAAGGCGGCTTCGACCTGGTCCTATGCAATCCCCCCTTCCACAAGGATGGGGAAACGGATTACGGTCTGCCGGAACGGATTCTGAATGCCATTTGGAAGCAACTTCGACCGGGCGGCGAAGCCTATCTCGTCGCCAACCAGTTCCTGGACTATTCCACCCTCGCCCAAAGGGTATTCGGCGAAGCCTCCATCCTCGTCCGTGATCCGGGTTATCTCATCCATCGTATGGTTAAGGCGGCCTGAACCGCGTTGATTCGGCCGAATCAAATGGATGCGACCTGAACCGCAGCCTTTACTCAGCCTTTACTCAGCCTTTACTCGCAGCCTTTACTCGCAGCGTTTACTAATTGCGATTTGCGAAGAGCGAAGCGCAGAATTGACGGTTGCCCCGCTTTACCCGGCGGTGATAAAATAGCCGGTATGACATGGATTCGGAACGGCTTACCAGCACTCAAGCGATCGACGGGCCCCTTTCGTCTGTTTGGCCTGATTGGCTTGGCCATGCTCTCCGCCTCGTGCAATATCTTCAAGCAATCCCTGGACATTGAGGCAGAAAGCGCCGACGAACATATCCTGGAAGGCCAGATTCATCTTCAGAAGGCCGAATACCCCGAAGCCCGGGCCGAATTCGAAGCCGCTATTCGCATCGATTCTTCGAAATCAGAGGCTTATTACGGCGCGGCGAAATGCGTGCTGCTGGAACAGCACATCAACATGTTCAAACTGCTGCAATCCTTCCAGGAGAACGACGGCAAAAGCATTCCTTTCCTGAGCGAGCCGGATACCATCAAGGATAAGATCTTCGTCGCCAATCGGGGCATCAACAAATACCTGAGCGCGTTGGCGGAAAGGGATCGTCTCGGCAAAAGCGACGGAAAAATTGCCGTGGGAAGGTTTTCCGCCGACTTCGCCATCGCCTCCGCCATCGAAGCCGTGCTGTCCCTGGCCGATTTCAACGGAGATGGCCGCATTAATGCCAAGGACAACATCCTCAACGGCATCATCGACTTTACCGACCCGTCCAAACTAAACCCCGACAGCATCATGGCCAACATCGCCGATCTCAAGAACGACACCGCCAAGATTGCGGCCCTGAACGGGCTGCTGGAAAAATCCCAGGAGCTGTTGGCCAAAAGCGACAAAGCGCTGGACCTGTTCCTGAACGGCGCCCTGACCAAACAGGACTCCCTTGCCGGGGGAAAATGCGACTCGGCCGACACCGTCTGCCAGAACCTACGTGCCCAATCCGGCAACGGCGGGGAAAAGGTCGGGGACTCCGCCATCACCCAAGTCAAGAAATTCATCCAGGACGCGGGTTCCACGATCGTCATCTA
>JBDSIO010000327.1:0-13189 GCA_039917895.1 Fibrobacteria bacterium
CGGCGCTTTCGCCGATCCCGTTGTCCCACAGAACCTTGATGCGGATCCCGGGCCGCAGCCAGGGCCAGGTTTCTTTTTCCGCCGCCAAGGCGCGCCAATCCCAGCGCTTGCCCGCGAATGATTCCGGTCCGTCCGGTTCACCCATCGTCGCCTTTCCTTGCTACAGCCGCATCGCCCAAAGCCGCGGCGATTATTTGAGGGTCCACTTCATTTCAGGGTCCCCTTCACGCCGGCCACCAGGAAGTCCATGGATTCGATTTTGGCCAGGGGCAAAGTCTCGCCTACTTTGGTCACTGCGGACCCGTCTTGTTTTGAAATGGCGCCGGCCCACTGCGCGGTCCCAGAGATGAAACCTTTCTCCTTGGCGCCGATGGCCTTCTTGGTCGAATCTTGAACCAGGGGTCCGAAGGAGGCCAGCTTCACGTATCCGTCTTTGATGCTGCCGCGGATATGTTCCGACTTCCAGGTCCCATCGGCTTTGGATTTGACGATGCGTTCCATGAGCGGGCCCCAGTTCCAGGCCGATCCCGTTAGCCATCCCTTGGGCGCGAACTTGCTCGCGTCCGCATGATAGCCGCAAACCATGACGCCGCGCTTCTCGGCCGTCTGGGTGATGGTGATGGGGCCGTCCACGTGCATGGTCAGTACGTCAACGCCGCCGTCGATCAGGGTGTTGGCCGCCTCGGCCTCCTTGGCGGGATCGGACCAACTGCCGGTCCAGACGATAGTGCAGGTGGCCTTGGGGTTCACGCTCTGGGCGCCCAATGTGAAGGCGTTGATGTTGCGCAGGGTCTGCGGAATGGGATGGGCGGCCACGAAACCCAGCTTGCCCGTCTTGGTGCAGGCGCCGGCCGCCATGCCGGAAAGGAATTCCACTTCGTCGATGTCGGCGAAGAAGGTGCCGAGATTTGGGGCCAGCTTGAAACCGCCGGCATGCATGAAAGTGACCTTGGGATATTTCGCCGCCACCTTCAACGCCGGATCCAGATAGCCGTAGGAGGTGGGAAAGATGGTGGTGAAACCCTGGCTGATCAGGCGCTCCATCACGCGCTCCACCTCGGCGTTCTCCGGGATGTTCTCAAAGAACACGGTCTTGGTTCCGGGCATGTCCTTTTCCATGGCCAGACGGCCCTGGTCCATGGCGAAGTTGTAGCCGAAATCCGTGCGCGGGCCGACGTAGATGAAGCCGACTTTGTCGGCCGCCTGGGCCGCAGGGGTTGCAAATGCTGTTAAAGCCGCAAAGCTTGTAAAAGCCAGCGCGGCCGCGGTAAAGGTACGTTGGATGATGCGGAACATAGAGTTCTCCTTGGATCGGGGGTTTGAAATCATTCGGTATGCGCGAAGGCCGCGGCCAGATCGCGCGGCATGCCTCCCCGTTGCCGTGCGCGCCAGTACCCGTAGACGAGCACGGCCAAGCAGACCAGGTAAGGCAAGGTGGAAAGCAGATAAGGCGAAACCTTCACGCCCATGGATTGCAGGCGCAAGGTCAAGGCCTCGGTGGCTCCGAACAGGAATGCGGAAGGCAGGGCCAGGTAGGGATTCCAGCGCGCCACGATTACCAGGCCCACGGCGATCAGACCGCGTCCCGCCGTCATCCATTCTATCCAATTGCGGGTGTAGTCCACGGACAACGAAGCGCCGCCGAAGCCGCTCAGGAAGCCTCCGGCCAGGATCCCCTGCCATTTGATCCGCTCCGGCACGATGCCCATGGTCCGGGCGGCTTCGGCGGATTCGCCCACCGCGCGCCAATGCAGTCCCGGACGCGTGCGGAAGAGCCAGAACCCCACCACTGGACCTATGAACAAAGAAAGCAGCACCGTGGGGGTTAGCTGCGCCAAGGCCTGACCCAGCACGGGGATATGGGCGAAGGGCCCCCAAGGTATCGACGGAAACCCATCGATCTTCTGGCCGACCAGGTTTATACCGAAATAGGCGCTCAGACCGCCCCCCAGCATCCACAGGGCGACACCGCTCGCGAAGAAATTCGCTTTCAGGGTCACGCACAGTAATCCGTGCACAATGGAGAGCGCCATGCCCGCGGCCGCGCCCGCCAGCATTCCCAACCATGGGTTGCCCGTCCACACCGTCATGGCGAAGCCGAAGAAAGCGCCGATCAGCATCTGCCCCTCCACGCCCAGGTTCACGACGCCCACCCGTTCCGTCAGGGTCTCACCCAACAGCACGTAAAACAGCGGCGTGCAACTGCGGAGGCCCGAGACCACGAAACCCGCCAGGAACATCGCAACGTCCATGTCAGCCCCCCTTCCGCTTGCGCCAGCCGGCCACGCCCAACACGCTCAGGAAAAGCATGGCCTGCATCACCACCGCGATGGCGGAGGGGAGTTCGGCGAAAAGCTGCAAGGCGTCGCTGGCGGAGAGGATGGCCCCCATCACCAGTGCCAGGGGCAGGATGCGGATGAGATGCTGACCGGCCATCCACGCCACCAGAAAACCCGTGATGCCGTAGTTGGCGGCCACGCCGGATTGCAAACGCCCCTGGATGGCGGAAGTTTCGCAGATGCCGGCCAAGCCCGCCAAAGCTCCCCCGATGGCCATCACCGCAACCACGTGCAATCCGTAACGCATGCCCGCGCTTTCGGCTACCTTGCGGTTGCTTTTCATGACGCGCAGCATCAGTCCCCAGCGCGTACGGGTCAGCAGGATATGCAGGCCCACGGCGAGGGCTATGGCGATGAAAAGGCCCGCGTGCAGGCGGGAACCGAAGTAGCCTGGGAAAATCGCGCCGGCCGGGAAAGGCGCTGAAGCCGGCCAGCCTAGGTTGTTCGGATCGCGCCAAGGACCGTATACGGCCCAATCCACCAGCAGGGCGCCCACATAATTGAACAAGAGCGTGGTCAGGGTTTCGTTGACGCCCACGCGGGCGCGGAGGAACCCCGGAACCACTCCCCAGGCCGCGCCTCCGAGACCGGCGAACAGCAGCATGGAGGGGAGGCCGAGGTAAGCCGGGGTGGCGGCCGGGAGGTGCAGCACGAAGAAGGTTCCCACGAAGGCGCCGAGGTAGAATTGGCCCGATTGGCCGACCGAAAGCAGGCCCAGCCGGGCGGGCACGGCCGCCGCCAGGGCGCAGAACAGGATTGGCGTGGTCTTCACCAAAGTCTCGGAAGTGGAATACTTGTCCCCGAAGGCTCCCAACGCCACTTGCCAGAGCAGCTCCAGGGGATGTTTGCCCAACAGGAGAAAGAATCCCGCGCACAAGGCCAGGAACAACATCCCGGTTCCCCCGGTCCAGACAACTTCTTTGATCCAAGGCCCGTTTTTACCAAGGATTCGATCGACGGGCCGGAGCCATCTCCGCTCAGTTGGCGGCTGGCGCGCCCCGGCCATCGCCGGGGCCGCGTTGGTTGCGGTTTTCGATTCCGCTTTCGTCGGAGCTTCGTTCACGCGTCGGCTCCCATCATCAAAGTGCCGATGACGTTGCGATCTGCGTCCGCATGATCCACGGTTCGGAGGATCTTTCCGTGGAACAATACTGCGATGCGGTGGGCGTAAGTCAGGAGATCGTCCAGGTCTTCGCTGATCCACAGCACGGCCGAACCCTGGGCGGCATAGCCGAAGAGCTTGGCGTAGATGGCCTGGGTGGCCGAGACATCGAGGCCCATGGTGGGATAGCAGGCGATGATCAAGGCGGGCGCGCCGTCGAGTTCGCGCGCCGAAACCAACTTCTGCAGGTTACCGCCCGATAATTGCCCCGCGTTGCGATGAGGATCGCGGGGGCGCACATCGAAAGCCTCCATGGCCGTTTCCGTACGCTGCTTGGCGCCGCCCCAACGCAACCAAAAGGGCAACTCCGGGATTTTTTTGACATGCAGGTTGACGATCAGATCCAGTTCCGCCGCCACCGCGTTCTGCAAGGGCCGTTCGGGGATATAGGATACGCGGCGGTAGTCGGCCCGCACCCGGCCTTCCCGGTGGATCGGCTCGCCGTCCAGGATCACTTCTCCGCTCCGGGGTTCCAGCAGGCCGGCCACGGTGTCGGCCAACAGGCCCTGCCCATTGCCCGATACCCCCGCGACGCCCAGGATCTCCCCGGCGGCGATGGAAAAACCGATACCTTCGATGTTGTCGAAGGCGTCTCCGGCGCTGAGCCCCTGCACCTCGAGACGCACCTTGCGCGACTCCGGCGCGGGAACGCGCTCCGCCTTGCGCAGGTTGCTCTCCCCCACCATCAAGCGGGCCAATTCGCCCGCGGTCAGGCCTTCCGCCGGTTTTTCTTCGATAAGGCGCCCCTGGCGCAGCACGGCCACCTTGGTCGCGCATTGGATCACGTCTTCGAATTTATGGGTGATGAGGATGACGGCGCGGCCTTCGTCGGCGATAGCGCGCACGCGCTCGTACAGGCGCTTGGTCTCGATGGGCGTAAGCACCGACGTGGGCTCGTCCAGGATCACGACCTTGGCATCCAGATTCAGGACTTTAGCCAGCTCCAGCAATTGCATCTGCCCGACGCTGATTTCCGAAACCAGCACGTCCGGGTCCAGTTCCGGCGCCAGGCCCCGCAACGCCCCGAGCTGGGACTCCGCGCGTTCACGCCGCCGCGAGGGCAGAAAGGGCGGGGCCGGATGGGCGAGCAACAGGTTTTCCCGCACCGAAAGCGCGGGAACCAGGCTGAAATGCTGGAACACCATGCCGATGCCGGCCGCCATGGCCGTGCGCGGGGAGACGATGTCCGTCTGCTTCCCGTCGATGAGGATCACCCCTTCGTCCGCCTGGTAGAATCCGTAGAGGATCTTCATCAACGTGCTCTTGCCTGCCCCGTTCTCGCCCAGCAAAGCGAGCACTTCTCCGGATTGGATTTCCAGGCTGACGTCCTGGTTTGCCAGGACGTTCCCGAAACGTTTGCTGATGCCGGACATCTTCAGATGCATGGTCCGCCGCTGTCCGGTGATGGTTTGGCCGCGGGACCGCTTACAGGTTCCAGAGGGCCACGAACTGGGGATGGTTCACGTCTCCCTGCCCGATGCCCAGGAAGTTGTAGAAGTATTCGTACTCGCAGCCCATCAGCAACTTGCCCGGAGCGCCCCAGAAGTTGCCGACGTCCACGAGCAGCGTGGGTTGGGCCTGCCACCACCAATCCTGGCCATCGCCTTCGCCCGTCATGACATCTATCCAGCCGTTAAAATTCCCCTTTAAGCCGCCGATAGCGAACGGCACCATCCACACGGGATTGATCTGGAAGCTCACCCCGTCCGTCGCGACTTCATCGCGGACGAAAGCGTTGATCATCGCGTAGGCGAAACCCGGAATCTTCAGGTCGAAACCCAGGCCGGTGCAATAGGCGGGAAAGTTCCCCGAGGGCAAATCGATTTCCTCCGCCAGCAGCACGTCGCTCACCGGGCCGAATCCCACGGCCGTGCCGGATATCTTGCTCGCGCTCAGGCGGGTGTGCAATTCGCTGTAGGCGGAAAGCGGCTTCTTCTTATCGTAATTGGGTCCCTGGTTCCAGTCGGTGAAGAAGAAGTTGTCGCCGTAGGTCCAGCCATTGGCCACTTCGAACGTCCACATAGGGAAGGCCTCACCGCCTTCTATGCCGTTGCCGAAGAAATCCCCTTGATCCGCGCCGTAAAGGAATTGGATGTCGGCGGCGGTGAATCCGCCCGCAATCGCGGGCGACGCCGCGAACAGGAGCGATGCGGCCAAGGCCATGCGTGCGGCCATCTTGGCCTTCGCCGCCCCCCGAGCCATGACATCCGGTCCCCATGCGACGATCTTCGTGCTCATTTCCATAACCTGCTCCTTGCTTCCTTCCCGCGCATCCGTTCCGCCTGACTGCGTCCGGTTGCGACGTCCATGGAAGGCAAACTAGGCTGTTGCGGGGGAAGGGCGCCATCCCCCATTCGGGGGATTTTTAACCTATCAGGGCGGCCGACCGATCAGGGAAGCAAGCCGCTTTCAACCGCGCGTGTCACCGCGAGCAGACGGTTGTTCACTTCGAGCTTGGTGAAGATGCTCTTGAGATGCGTTTTGACCGTGCTGGGCGCGACGAAGAGCGATCCGGCGATCTGCTTGTTTGATTTGCCCTCGCGCATCGCGCGCAACACCTCGATCTCGCGTTCGCTGAGTTCGCATGCCGCCGTCGGTGGTGCGGAAACCGGCGACGGCGATGCGGTTCCATCCGAAAGGGAAACGGCCGGCATTCCCAACGGCCCGGAGATGGACTCGACGGCGGCGGCAGGCAAGCGGTGGGCGGAGTGGATTCCGCGCAAGCCGGACAGGCGCGCGGCCCGGGCGCGGAACTCGCGCGCCACCCATTCCCATCCCGCGCGGCCCGCATGGTCGGCCCATTGGGCGGCGAGCCGAGCCGCGCCGGATGCATCGCCGTTCCATTCCATCCAGGCGCAGGCGGTGCGGCAGCGATCGACGCCCATCCAGGACGGCCGTCCCAGGGCGGACCGTTCGCGGGCCATCCAAGCGTCGGCGGAAGGCCGTTCGCGATCGGGTCCGAGGCAACGGATGCGCAAGGCGCGCAGATCATCGGCATCCACCGCCCAATGCATGCGGTTGCGCAGGGCGAAGCTCTCGGCTTTTTCCAGACGCTCGCAAGCCGCATCGCCATCCCCGCCTTCCGCCAGCAACAGGGCCTCGGTGGCATATCCGTAATTCAGGATGCGGATGTTTCCGCCGGCCAGGCCCGCGGCGATCCCGGCTTCCGCCTCAGCCATAGCTTCGACCGGACGCCCCAATAACCGTAGCCAACGCGCCCGGGCTATGCGCGCATATCCGGCGGCGGGCCCACCCGCATCGGGCAGCGTGGCGGATCTGCGATCGCACGTTTCCAACAATTGCGCGGCATCCTCCAACCGCCCCTGCAACCCCAGCATTTCACACATTGTATAGGCCGCGCCGAAATAGGCGAGATGATGGTCCGCTTTTTCCGCCATCTCCAAAGTGCGCCGCAATCCGGATTCGGCCCCGGCCAGATCGCCCGCCAGAAAGCGCATCACGCCGGCCTGGGACCCGAGCGATGCGCGAAGGAAGAGGGCTTCCGGCGGGACCAGTTCCTCGGCGCGGCGGATCCAGTCCAATCCCTTGGAAAAGACTCCGTCAAGACGAGACAGGATCCCTTTCAGCAGAAACAGGTGCGCCCATTGCACGCGCGCGATGGCGCTGCCGGCGCGATCGGGCCTTCCCTCCGGCAGCAGAATGCGTTCCGCCTCCTTGAGCCGAGCCGCGCCGTCCTGCTCCTTGCCGATATGGAAGCAGGCCCAGGCGCAGAAGATGGACAGCCAGGGACGTCCCGTGCATAGCGATTCCGGGATGCGGAGAACGTGCCTTTGCAGGGCGGCGAATTCGGAATTGCGGAAAAGGTTCTCCAAGGCGCGCGCCGCCAGCGCCTCCAGGGTGTCGCCGTCCTCGGCGGTCAGGGCATGCTCCAGCGAAACTTCCAAACCGCCATGGCGCAGATGCCAACGCGCGGCGCGCCTGTGCAGCGAAGGCACTTCCGCGGGATCCCATCGCTCCAGCAAACCTTGCAGTGATTCGGCGAACAACCGGTGGTAGCGATAACCGCCACCGCCCGACAACGGGACCAGAAAGCATTGCGACTGATGCAATGCATGCAGCAGGTGCGCGCTGTTGCCGGCCTGCCGCACTTCGTCGCACAGGCCGGGTTGCAGATGCCGCAGGATGCTTGTCTCCAATAGAAAGCGGCGCCATTCCAACGGCAGGTCGCGCAACACCTCTTCCAACAAATACTCGAAAAGAAAGGGATGGCCTGGGTCCACCGCTTCCAACGCCGCGCACGGATCGGGCTCCCGATCCAGCTTCAAAGCGAGCAATTGCAGGCCCGCCAGCCAACCCTCGAAAAGTCCGTGCAGCCTTTTCAAGGTTTCCTTAGCGGGCCGTAGGCTTAAGCGTTCGGAAAGCCAGGTTTCGAACTGGTTTTCATTCAAGGCGAGATCCGGAGCGCCCAATTCCAAGACTTCCTGGCGCAGCCGCCAGCGCGTGATGGGCAATAGGGTGGGATCCCGGGTTATCAGTACGAAATGGGCCCTGGCGGGCGCCGCGGATAGGAAACGGGTGGCCATGCGCCGTACCTGGGGGGTAGCCAAAAGGCCGCAATCGTCAAGAATAGTCACCATTTGGCAGGACAATGTGTCCAAGCCTTCCAGGATCCGGGACAAAAGGGTATCGGGATCTGGTATCGCGACCGATAAGGTCGATATCCCTATGGCCTTTGCCAAGTCCGGGTTAGCCTGGCACAGGCCATGCGCCAAAGTAAGCAGGAAACGACCCGGTTCGGAATCCCCTTCATCCAGTGCTATCCAGCACTTGCACCCCTTCCAACCGCGGAAGCATTCCGCCGCCAAGGTGGTCTTGCCGTAACCGGCCGGCGCGGCGATCTGGGTCAGGGGAAATTCGGACCAACGGGCCAGGCGGGCCAGCAGCCAAGGCCGGGGGAACAGAAAGCGCGGCGCTTCGGGCGCGGAGAATTTGGCCAGCATTACGGGATGGAATGCAATTCCCATGCCTGCCGCGAGCGGCGGTGATTGCTATAGCCTGAGTTGCAGTCCCGCCCGCGCCTGTACGGCCGGATCCAGGCTTACGTTGCCGGCCATCCAGCCCCCGGATTTCGCATCCGCTTCCCCAAACAGTTCCAAGGATGAGATTAATGGGATCGCGGCCCCGATACTACCGGCGATTCCGGGCGATGGATCGGCGGCGTGGTAATTCTGATCCACCGGCTGCATCCAAGCGGAGAGGCCCCCGTTTAGGAAAATTCCGAAGGTACCCAGCCTTACCGGATAACGGAACAACTCCGCGGCCGCTCCCGGCAAAACCATTTCCCCGTTCACGAAGCCCTGGGCGGTGAATACCCAGGACCATTTTCCATGACGCAGCAGGAAATCCCCTCCCACTTCGTAACCGAACGGGGTGAGATGATGCAGCAACCCGAAATTCCACAAAAAGGCTTCTCCGGTCCAAGGGGCCCGACCCGGCAGCCAGTCCCGTCCGAAGAATTGCGGCGAGATGAAATTGAGCAGGGACAATCCGGCCTGCAGCTTAAGGTAACGCCGCTCGCCCCCGGTCAGGTCGGAAAAGAGCAGATACCGATCGACCCCATTGCCGGTCGGATGCGTGCCCCCGCGCGGACCATCCGCATAGGCTTCCTCCGGATGGCGCATATCATGCACCCAGGCGCGGAAATCAAACCCGGTGAAATCCCTTTGACTCTCCCGCGTCTCCTTTTGGTTCATGGCGAGCAAATCCCCGTCCAGCGCGTCCGTCGCGCAGAAGGCGATGTACAGGGACCCATTGACGCCCGTGGACCACCAATCGATCAAATCGTATCCGGAGCGCCGGCCCAAGAAGAAGTTGTTGCGGCGCATCAGCCGGTTGGCTTCGACTTCGCTTTCCAGCCCCGCTTCCATCAGACGGGTAAAGTCCGCGGGATGCTCCGACTTGAGCGTAGCCAGGTCCAGGTCGGTCACGTGATCCACCGCGATAGCGTTCGTCCCGATGTCCCAATGATAGACGCCATCGTAGCTGGAAATGCCCCGGTGGGTCAGTACCGCGCGGTGCCATTCTTCGTGGGTCCAGGCGGGTCCGGGCGGAAGGTAAACCCAAAGCAGGTTGAACAAAGTCAGGGAGGCCGTTGAGCCCAGGGAATTTAGGAAGCCAGGCCTGCCTGCTTCCCATAACCAACCGATGGTCTGGTTGGCGAGTTGCGTGCTTCCGGCACGCCATAGCAGCGACTGTCGCATGCTGGGAGACGCGAATCCACCGGCGAACCCATAGGGCAGATCGCTGAGTGGAACCGACACCAAAAGAGGCGCCCCCGGGAAGGGTTTGCGGCGAGGCGGTCGGAGGGATGCCGTAGCAGAATCCGGTGGAGCCGTGGTCGGACCTGCGACGGTTAGTGAAGTCGTGGTCGTGGTAGAAGGAAGCGCTGCCGGAGGAGGGCCCGCTACCGGAGCTGCGATCACGGAACCTGAATCGGGAGGGGGGTCGGCCCGGCCCTCCGCCGGAGAGGCGAAGAGCCGGCAGCTCAGGATCAGGAAGGAAAGGCCCGCCGAGCGGAAACTCCGCTCAAGCATTTTTCTTGGCGAAATCCTTCATCACGGCGACCAGGGCATCGATGCTCCCGATGTCCATGGCGTTATAGATGGAAGCGCGGAAGCCCCCCACCGAACGATGGCCCTTGAGGCCGGAGAGACCCGCGGCCTCGGCCGCCTTGTTGAACGGTTCCTCATGCTCGGGCTTTTCCGTGACGAAGGTGACGTTCATGCGCGAGCGGTCCTCCTTGGCGGTCGTCCCCTTGAAGATCGGGTTGGCGTCGATTTCGGCGTACAGGCGCTGGGCCTTTTCCTCGGCGCGCTGCTGCATGGCGCCGACGCCGCCCATTTCCTTGACCCATTTCAGGGTTTCCATCGCCATGTAGACGGGGAACACGGGAGGCGTGTTGTACATCGATCCCTCGGCGATATGGATCTTGTAATCCAGCATGGACGGGATCTTGCGTTTGACCTTGCCAAGCAGGTCGTCGCGGACTATGACCAAGGTCGTGCCCGCGATGCCCATGTTCTTCTGGGCGCCGGCGTAGATGATGCCGAATTTGGCTACGTCGATGGGACGGCTGAAGATGTCGCTGGACATGTCCGCGACCACCGGAATCGGCGATTCCGGGAAATGTTGCATCTGAGTGCCGAAGATGGTGTTGTTGGAAGTAACGTGGAAAAAACGCGCGTCCTTCGGAATCTCGTAACCTTTCGGGATGAAGTTATAGTTCGCGTCCTTGGAAGAAGCGACCACCTTCACATTGGCGAACAGCTTGGCCTCTTTGATGGCCTTGTTGGCCCAGGTGCCGGTGTCGAGGTAGGCCGCGGTCTCGCCGTCATCGACCAGATTGTACGGAACCATGGCGAACTGCAGGCTGGCGCCGCCGCCCACGAAAATCACGGAATAGCCGGCGGGAACAGCCAAGAGCTCCTTGACCAGGGCTACGGCCTGATCCATCACCTTGATGAAATCCTTGCCGCGGTGGGACATCTCGAGCAGCGAGAGTCCGGTCCCGTTGAATTCGAGGCAGGCCTTGGCGCCCGCCTCCATGGCTTGCCGGGGCAGGATGCCCGGCCCGGCGCTGAAATTGTGAATCTTCGGCATTGTACGATTTCCCTTCGTGTCTGATTCCAAAAGTTAAACTTTTCGGGACCCTTTGTCGCGCCCCTTGAGGACTTGATTGGCCTGGAACGGCCTTAAAATCCGAACCTGGCGACCGCGGTCGTCTGGATCCCGCCTCGGGCGTTGAAAACCCCCCGGATCTCCATGCGCCTGGGCGCACAGGCTTTCACGCAATCGCCCAGCATCCGGTTCACCACGTGTTCATGGAAAATCCCGATCTCGCGATAGTTCAAAATGTATTCCTTCAGGCTTTTCAACTCCAGGCAGAGGGAATCCGGAAGGTAGGTGATCTGCAGGGTCGCGAAATCCGGCAACCCGGTCTTGGGGCAGATGCAGGTGAATTCGGGAATGGAGATCTCGATGGTCGTGTCGGTCCCGGGATACTGGAACTCCCAGGATTCGATGGAGGGCATCTCCATGGTCGGGATGTGGGATTGGCGGCCTTCGTAGGAATTTTCTGTCATGCTCGTACCTTTGGGATAGATTTCAAAGTGAAAATTGAAAAGTGAAAAGTTCAAATTTTATATATGCAATGCAACGCCCCCTGGAAGCGGTTTTCAGGCGAGCCATCAAGGCTCGCTGTTATGGAAGCCGCTCTGCCGTTTGCCCAAGGCGCCCGCCCGCTCTTCATTTTGCACTTTTCACTTTTCACTTATAAATTTTCACTCTCTCTTTTTTCTCTTTTGGCCAAAAGCCTCTCTCACAATTCTTCAAACGCAACAACCGATTGCTCCCCCGTCTTCAAATCCTTAACCTCGTACTTGTCTTCGCCGCCTTTGTCGGAGCCGAAGAAGAGTACGCGGCCGGCATTGAAGTCGTTGGCCTGGACCATCTGCTTTTTCAGCTTCTCGCCCGAGAGCGAATATCCGACCCGGCGGCCTTCGGCGCGCAGTTTCTGGGCCAGCAGCATGAGCCGGGGATTGGGCAACTTGGCCTCGTTCGGGGCCACGTCCACGAGGTAATAGTCCAGTGGCTCGCGGCCGGTGGGCATCAGGCCCTTCTCGCGTAGCAGTTCCGCCAGTACCACGTCGCCCATGCCGAACCCGACGCCGGAAAGGGAATTGCCGCCCAGGCTGGCCAACAGGTTATCGTAGCGGCCGCCGCCCGCCACCGCCCGCAGGCCGATGGCCTTGTCGTAGACCTCGAAGACGATGCCGGTATAGTAGGCCAGCCCGCGGACCACGGACAGGTCCAGATTCAGGAATTCGCCATACCCCAGGGCGTTCATGTATTCGAAGAGTTTTTCCAACTCGCCGAGTCCGCTCTTGGGAGCCTGAGCCGCTGGCGCCCCGGCCGGCAGGGAGGCGGCGTCGGCGGCTGGCGCGGGAACGGCGGACTCAGGGAACCAGGTTTTCAGATCCGCCAGGGTTTTGCATTTGAAGAACGCTTCCACCGCATCGATACCGGCGGCTGCCATGCCTTCCTTTTCCAGCAGTAGTCGGAACTCGGCCTCGCCGATTTTGGCGCGCTTGTCTAGGGCGGCGTAGACCGGAGCCTTTTTGTCCGCGGCAACGCCTTGGCGGTCCAGGAATTCGGACAATAATCGGCGGCTGGAGACCTGAATGGAAAAGTCCGCCGAGCCGAGCCCGAAGGCCTTGAGCATCTCGATGATAGCCGAAAGCAGGTCCACTTCGCCGGCGATGGTGTCGCAACCGATGATGTCCATGTTTAGCTGGAAGAACTCGCGCAGCCGTCCGCGCTGGGCTTTTTCGTAGCGGAACAGACGCGGGATGGAGAACCAGCGCAAGGGCAGCTTGAGGCTGTTGCCTTTCTGGTTGACCATGCGGGCCAGGGTCGGAGTCATCTCAGGACGCAGGGCGAGGTCGCGATCGCCCTTGTCCTTGAAATTGTAGAGTTGGGTAACGATCTCCTGGCCGGATTTCTCCGTGAAGAGCTCCAGGTGCTCGAATGTCGGGCCCTCGAATTCCTCGAAGCCGAAATCCAGGCAGGCCCGGCGCCATATGTCGAACAGGTGGTTCTGCACGCGCATGTCTTCCGGGTAGAAGTCTCGGGTGCCTTTGGGGGCCTGCAGTGGCTGTGAAAAAGCCTG
>JBDSIO010000328.1:0-5690 GCA_039917895.1 Fibrobacteria bacterium
CTCTGCGGGATTGAGGGCGCGCCGGGCAAGGGGATAATCGGGATTGTCCATCACCCTGTCGACTATCTCGCGGAAGATGGGGGCGGCGCTCTGCCCGCCGTACTTGAACATGGATGGCTCGTCGATGAGGACCAGGCAAACAAACTCGGGGCGATCGACCGGGGCCATGCCCATGAAGGAAGAGTTGAAAAGACCGTGCACGTACTTGCCGGTTTCCGCGTCGATTTTTTCCGCTGTGCCGGTTTTTCCCGCCAGGGCGATGCGGCCGCTCTTGATGTCGGCTGCGGTGCCGTATTCGACCACGGCCGCCATCATGGCCTTGACCTGATCGGCGGTCGCTTCGGACATTACGCGCCTGACGGTGCGCGGAGCCAGCTCCTGGACGATGCGGCCGTTATTGTCGGACCACGCCTTGACGATCCGCGGCTTCATCAGCAAGCCGCCGTTGGCGAAGGCGGAAAACGCCATGGCCATCTGCAGGGGGGTGGTGGAAATTTCGTGGCCGAATGCGATGGTGGCCTGGGTGCGGCCGCTCCACTCGCCCACCGCCTTGAGCACGCCGCTCTCCTCCGCCGGCAGACCAAGTCCGGTCTTCATTCCGATTCCGAAGGAACGGATGTACTTGTAGAAGGTTTCCGGGCTAAGGCGGGTCGATACCTTGGCGAAACAGATGTTGCTGGAATAGGCCAGGGCATCCGTGAAGCTGATGCGGCCGCGGGGATGGGTATCCTTGATGGTCTGTCCGGCGATTTTATACTGGCCGTCTTCCCCATCAACCGTATCCGTGGGGGCGATGAGCCCCTCCTCGATTAGGGCCGCGCTGGTGATGGCCTTGAAAGTAGAGCCCGGCTCATACACCTTGACGACGGCCTGGTTCTTCCAAGCGTTCTTGTACTCGCCGTCCCGGGTATTGGGATTGTAGAAGGGATAGTTGGCCATGGCCAGGATGTCGCCGGTATAAGGATCCACCACGATGGCCACGCCCTGCTTGGCGCCCGCCTTCCGCACCCCGCGTTCCAGCGCATGCTCCGTGATCTCCTGCAGTTTCGAATCCAGGGTCAGGACCACGTTGGTGCCGTTGACCGCTTCCTTCTGACGTTCCTCGAACCCGGGATAATAGCGGTTCTTCACGTCATGGCGCAGGTATTTCCAGCCATCCGTGCCGCGCAACTCCTTGTCCAGGAAATATTCCAGGCCCAGTTGTCCGTAGCCATCCTTGCCCACCGTGCCCAGCACCTGCCCCGCGAGGGCGCCCTGGGGGCAGACGCGGCTGAGCTTGCGCATGCGCGTCCCGATATTTTTGCCATTGGCGTCGGAGCGCATCCCCGATTCCATTTCCACGTCGGCGTTCACGACCAGCTTCTGCAAGTCGCGATCCAGGATTTCGCCGCGCTTGGGGGCGACCACGTTGCGGCGGATGCTCTGGCTGGCGGCCATCTCGCTGTAATATCCGGCCTTTACCACCTGTACCCACGCGACGCGGGACAGCATGCCGATCCAAACCAGCGCCAACAGGAAGCCCAGGGTCAGTATGCGCTTATTCGCCATGCGACCTTTCCGGATTCCAGACCCCGGTCTGGAGCACGGGGGATTTTGGAGACAGCGGGTACTTTCGGGTTTTCCGCGCCTTGCTTCCCGCCTTTTTCCCAGTCGCGGCCGGTTCCTAAGCGGTCCTGGTAGACGAGCACGGGAGTCCTCCCGTATTCCAGGCCGAAGCGGTTCTTGGCCATGCTCTCGAGGCGGGAAATCTTCTTAAGCCCGCCCACGGAGACCTCAAGCAGGGCGATGTCGTTTCGCAACTGGGCCTTCTGCTTGGCCAGCTTCACCGCGCCCATGGAGATGCGCACATAGGCGTTCTGCTTCCAGACATGCGCCACCAGCACGCCGGCGGCGCACAGCACCAGGCAGAACAGGCCGATGATGGTCCTTAGCTTGAGGCCCTTCATACCTTCTCCACCACCCGCAGTTTCGCGCTGCGCGCGCGGGGATTCCTTTCCCTTTCGGCCCCGGTCGGAAGGCCAGGCTTGCGCAATACCTTGCGCAGCTTCCGGTTGTTGCTCCCACACATGCAAACCGGCAGGTTGGCGGCGCAAACGCAGTCCTTCTCGAATTCGGCGAAGGTCTCCTTGACCATGCGGTCTTCGACGGAATGGTAGCTTAGCACGCAAATCCGCCCGCCGATCTTCATGCAGGCCACGGCGGCGCGCAATCCGGTCCGGATCTGGCCCATCTCATCATTGACTTCCATCCGGATGGCCTGGAAAACCCGGGCCAACAGGGAATTACGATTGTCCTGGTGGATGCCCGGGAGCTTTTCAACAGCCTTGCGGATGAGATCGCTGCTCATGGGTTCGCCGGCCTCGATGAGGGACAGAATGTTGCGGGCCAGGCGCTTGGCGTCCTCGATGTCGGCGTTGCGGCGCAGCACGCTGGCCAATTCCCATTCATCCCAGCCGGCCAAAAGATCGGCGGCGGCGGGGCCTTCGCTCGCCATCCGCATGTCCAGATCAGTGCCCGGGGAAAAGGAGAATCCGCGTTCCTTCGCGTCCAACTGGCGCGAGCTGACGCCTAGGTCGAACAAGGCGCCGGAAAGGCTTTCGGGCGCGCAGAACTCGGAGATGCGGGAAAACTCAGCCCGCTCCACGCGCATGCGCGGATCGCCGGCGAAGGTCTTTTTGTTGCGTTCCACCGCTTCCATATCCCTGTCCAACCCAATCAGGGCCCCCTTGGGGCCCAGCCTCGCGAGGATAAGGCCGGAGTGGCCGCCGCCTCCGAGGGTCGCATCCACGTAACGCCCATCGGGGTCGATTACCAGGAACTCCAGGATCTCATCCGCCATCACCGGCAGATGGTAGCCGTGCGATCCGTGCAGAGGGCTGCGCGGACGCTTTTCGGACCCGGCCATCAGAACCAGTTCTCGAATTGTTTTTCCTCGTCCGGCGAGATCGTTTCGATCTGTTCCTGGTATTTTTCGGGGGCCCAAAGCCGGGCGCGCTTACCGTCGCCGACGAAAGTGACTTCGCCGCCGATGCCGGCATAGCTCATCTGTTCCGCGCTCAGCGAAATGCGGTTCTGACCGTCCAGCACCGAAAGCTTGGCCATCGAAGTGATGCGCGTGCGGAACTTCGAGACCTCCGCGCCCCGGCCCAGGCTTTCGAGGTATTGGATGTAGGCGCTCCACTCATAGACTGGATACAGGGCGAGGGTGCGGCCCTCGGCGATGGTGACCACCACTTGCCCGCCCGCTTCCTCCTTCAGGATTTTGCGGAAGTCTTTCGGAAAGTTCGTGCGGCCGGTGGCATCGATCGCCACAGTCGCCTTCCCGATGAAGGACTCAAGCTGGATGGTTTTTTTAGAGGCAGCCATTGTTCACCAATTTTACCCAAAATCTACCATAATTACCCCTGGAAATGCAAAAAAAGCAAAGAATAAAAATTCATGTATGCATGGGGAGAGCACCGTCACGACCGGACTCTGAAGGGAGGTTACCTGCGAAATATATTCGAATCGGAGGGTAATGACGGAAAAATCATGGACTTATAGTGGAGGTTGAAAACTCTACCGTTGCGGGCGGGAGGCGAGGAGGGGAAAAACCGGAACTAAAAACTACTGCCCGCCCGGGCAGCTCAGTCGATGTCCCATTTCTTCCGTAAGAACCACGAGAGTGAGAGGAAGCCCAAGATGATGAGGCATTGGTCCAGCGTGTTATAGAGCCGGATGGCCGTTGTGCGCTCCATGCGGATCTGCGCGCCGGGCAGCGCGGGCAATCCTGATGGTAACTCGGAAGGTAACTCGGAAGGTAACTCGGAAGGTACGTCCGCGGCGGTGTGGGAGCCTGATTCGGCGGCGGCGGAAGCGGGGAATGCCCCACCTCCGATAATCCGACCGCCGGAGCGCAACGCGGCGTCCTCCAACGCGGCGCGGTCGTACCCGATGCGGGCCAATTCCAGGGCTGCCCTGGGAAGCACCATCAAACTGTCGCGCCAAAGCGGTTCCCCGCCCGCCCGCAGTTCCAGCCGGTAATTACCCCTTGGCAGCGAAACGCCCCGGATACGGAAGCCCGATCCCTCGCCGCTTTCGGCAGCCGTCCAAGTCCGGGAATTGCCGCTGCCGTCCAAGGCTGTGACGATCAAGTCGGTCGGCGCTTTCGACGCATCGGTTCGGCCACCAACGGAGGGCAAACGGACGTCGGCATCAAAGGGGACATGGTGCCACACCCGGTCCGGCAGGGAAACACGCACGGTACCATCCTCTAATTCCGCGAGCCGATGCGCTGCCTTGACAAAAGCGGCGATGTTCTCGCGGGTGGCGAAGTCGCCTTGCGGGTCGAAGAGTGGCGCCCACACGGCGGGCAGGGCCATGAACAGGGCCCGCTTGCCCGCCCCTACCGTAATGCGGCCCATCAGCATCCCCCGCTTTCCGCCTTCACGGGCTTCCACCAAGGCGTCCTCGCCGCCATCCGGGAGTTCCAGCGGGGAGTCCGCCAGGCTTTTGAGGCGCACGACTTCGTCCGGAAAGGCTTCGGCCGCGGCTTTTCCCGTGTTGATCTCCGCCATCGCGGAGAACTGCCGCCACGGCTGCCTGACCGCGCCAGTAACTTGGACGCTACGCCCGGGCTCCCGCCGCGCATACACGACCACCCTGGCGGAGGTACCTTGCAACCAGGCGGAGAGCCGTCCCGCGGCCAAGGATCCGGCCTCGACCCATACCTGTTCGCCTTCCCGCGCTTTAAGGCCGCCGAGGTCTTCATTGCCGAAAAATGAGACCCTGGCGCCATCCCAGCCCTGGAGGATTCCGATCATGCCTTTTTCATCCAGACTGCGGACGGGCCGGTAAATGCGGATGACGCGTTCGCCGCGGCCATGCGCCGAGGACACAGCCACGGTATCGTTGTAAGGATCGGTATTCAGCCCTGCGCCTACAGGCAAAGGCTGCAGCACGGCCCGGATCGGGTCCCGGCTTTCCAAGACCGCCTTTTCAGCCTTCCACGGGAAGCGGAACGTCGCCTCATTTTGCAGCGCCGCCGGGAGACGCTTGGTCAGCAGGGTCCGGCCCCCCTGCAGCAAACGCAGTTCCGGACCCTGCGCGCTCTTCCCCACCGGCCGCCAAACCACTTCCACGTCGGCCGAGGCAGCCGCGCCGTCCGGGTTCAGTGAGAGGCGCACCCGCTCGGGTTGCGCTTCCGAAATGGAATCGATCGGCAGGATCACCGGAAAAAGCGGAACGCGCCAGGTGCGCGAAGCCCGGCCGGAATCCAGGTTCACGCGGCCGTCCGAAAACAGGAAGACCGCCTGCAGGTTGGGGATGGCGGCGGAATCGACGAAGTCGCCAGCGGAGGCCAGACTGGTCAGAGCGGCAGCGTCCGCAGCTCCAGCCGACAATCCCTCTTTCGGCCCCTTTCCGGTCTCAGCCTGCCCCGCGCCCCGCGCACGCCCCGTGCGCGCGAACCCGGAGACCGGCCAGGCGCGTTCAGCGAAATCCGCGACGCGCACATCGAATTTCAGGTTCCCATAGGTTTCGGTGAGACGTTTCTCGAAGTCGGCATACGCGCCCCCGAGTCCCAAATAGGCGCCGTCCCGGAAACTGGAGCTTTGATCGCGCAGTACCAGGATAGCCGGATTGTGGAACTCCACATGGTGCCGCCTCAGTTCCGGCGCGGTAAGGGAAAGCGCGAGCAGAATCATGGCCGC
>JBDSIO010000329.1:0-3376 GCA_039917895.1 Fibrobacteria bacterium
GTAACGGCATAATGTTCTCCGGGATCGAGCCTAATTCGAAACTTTAACGCCATCCTGATAAACCGTGCCGTCGGACTGGAACTGCACCTTCGATTCCACCGCGGGCTTACCCGTCGGGGTCCTGGTGAAGGTTCCCACTCCGGACAGGTCCTGGCCGAACGAATAGTTGCCATGCGCCACAACCGCGCCGGACTGCGCGTTCTCATCGTTTTGGGAAACGGCATTCGCGCCATCCCCGGCGGTCCAGATATACCGGCGCTTGACCCCTCCGGAGGTCTTGATCAATACGGCTTCCCCGACCGGATCGGAATCCGCCCGGAAGGCGATTTCCAGGGATCCGGCGGACGTGGTGCGGGTCAAGAGGAGCCCTTCGGCTCCGTTTGCGCTTACCACCAGGTGGGCCGTCGCCGTATCCTTGCTCCCCGTCCGCTTGCGATGGAAGTCGCCCGTGCCCCTGGCCGCATCGTAAGTGCCGTAAGCTATTTCCTTGGCCTTTACGCCGCCCATGAAGTCGAGCAGGATCAGGGTATCCTGGAACTCGCCGCTGGCGGCGTCGTAGAAGCCGGAATGGCGCGCTCCGTTGCCGAGATCCTTCGCGTAGGTTCCCGCGCCGTCCAACTTGCCGCTACCGGTCGCGACCGCTGAGTCGCCGCTTTCGAAGAAGTCCGTCCTCTTCCAGGAGCCTTCCGCATGGGCGTCATCGATTTCCTGGAAAAGTAACGTGCGGATCACGCTCTTGGACGAGGTGGGATTGGCGCGGGTCTCCCGGACAAGGGTGCCGGACTTGGGCTTTTCCCCGTACGTCAAGGGAAGGGAAGGCGTAAACAGCTCGGACTCGAAACGCGAGGCCTGGCCTTGGGTGTGGAATGCCTGGGAAAACGATTTGATCACCTGATCGTCCCCCGAGGTCTCGAGCTTGCCGGGTACCATCCAGGTTACCTGCAAGGTGGAGTCGAGGCCGGTGAACGGATCGGATGCGCCTTTGGCCGTATAGCCGATCAGGGAAAGCCGTTCCCACACTTGGACGGTATCTCTGGCGGAGAAGGCGCCCGCTCCGCCCGGCATCCGGGTCGTGACATCGGCCCTGCGTCCATCCTTGTACTTGCGCGTGGCTTGGTAGAAGGTGATGCGCTTTCCGGATCCGCTGGGGCCCGACAGGATCTGTTCCAAGCTGTCGCGGTATACGGTAAGGCTTTCGGGAACCGGATACTCGTTCCGTATCGAGGCCAGGTTGGCGCCGGCCGGGTCGGGATTCCAGTAGAACCCGTCGCCGTCCAAGTCGCCATAGAAGGTCTGAGCGATGGAACCCATGGCTCCGACCGTCAGGCTCTGATAGGGATACAGCTGGTTATCCGCTTCGGTCTCGAACTTGCCGTCCGCGCCCGGGCTCCATAATTCGAAAGCGGTAGTCAAAACGCCCAAGGCGGATTCGCTGAAAATGTCGCGCTTCACCAATACTTTTTTGCCCGTTGCCGCGGTATTGACCCGGTTGTCGCCATCGCCGTCGAAGATGGTCTGGGCGTACACCTTTTTTCCGCCCACGAAAACGCTGTCCATCCAGGAACCGGGCGTACCGGGACCGATGCTGTCGTAGAACGTGGTCCCGCCATGGATGGTGTGGACGATGGATTTCCAGGTGGTGTCGCCATGCACCGTCATCCACAGTTTCCGCAATTGCACCGATTTGGGCGAGACGGCCTCGTTGAGGATGTTGTCTCCGTCTTCGTCCGCAATGGCATAGGTCAGCCTCGACCCGTTGGCATAGGCGCGGGCGCCCTTGTGCCCGAGCACGGTGGGGCTGGCGGGATCATAAGGCCACTTGCAGACGAGGGTATCGGCCGCATCCACGGAGGCTCCGGATTCGGTCAGCTGAAACTGGTGGACCTTGAGGATGGCGCCATGGGCGGAGTCTGCCAACAGCAGAAAGGCGGTATCGATTCCGGCTATGACCTGAGCCCGGGCGCTGCCGGCACCCGAAGCGCCTGAACCCATTTTGCCAAGCGCGCCGCCCTTCAACAGGGCGCCCGCCACGTTGGGACGGGTTTTTGCGGCGAGGGCGGGATTGTCGCCCGCGACCGGAGCGCCGAAGGCGGGGAGCCTGGTGTTGACCGTGATGGCGGGTGTTGCGGAGATGCTTTTCAGCGCCTTCATCCGTTGCAGCGAAGCCGCGTTGTCGTTCAACTGGTAGGCGGGCAACAGCATAGCCCAGGATTCGCTGTCGGCCTTGGCTTGGGCCACGGACGGATCCACATCGGTGTTGGAGGCCTTTTCGGTCGGCGACTTGGCGCAATTCTGGAAGGCCAGGGAGAGAGGGAAAAGGGCCAGGGCCAACAGGAGTAATGGCTTGTTCACTGGGCGCCTCCTTTCAGCAGCAAGGTCCCCGGCAAGGCGCCGTTGATGGTTACCTTCCCGACCTTGCCGATGACCACGGAAAGTTTGCCGGTGCCGGTGGTGGGTCCTGCCCAGCCAAGGGTTATGGACTTGGTATCATCCGTCCCGGCCGAAACCGTGAAGGTGGATGTGCCGCTGAACAGCAATCCGCTATAGGTATTGAGGTCTCCGTAGGCTTCCAGCACCACCCCGTGGCTGCCGATGCCCACGTAATCAAAAAAGACGCTGACGGACTGGCCGCCGGAGAACTGGCCCGATACCGAAGAGTCCGCCTTGATGGCGCCGTCCAGCTTCATCACTACGCGCTTGATTTTCACGGCGTCCTTGCCCGTGCCCGGAGTGGACGAGGAGATGCTATCGGGGAGGGAATTGAAATTGGCCTGATACATGGCAAAGCGTGAAGCCAGGTTCAGGCTGATGGCCGCGGTATCGGCCGGTTTCACGTAGAACGAAGCGGTCGTTCCCGTATGAATGATGGAATCCTTGGCATCCAGGGTCTTGGCCGCAAGGGTCCAGGACCGTAGTGGCTTTAGGGTGTAGTTCTTGGTAATGGTAACCTGGGTATTACCCGAGACCGCCGTCGTGTCCTTGAAACTGTCGGCTGGAACCGCGTTGGAGGTGCCGGTGACGATGAGCCTGGAAAGGTTGATGGTGTTCGCCTTTGCCAGCGCGCCCACCTTGCCGAGGATAACGGTGGTTGTGGCCGTGGCCTGCACGAGGGTGGCGGCATCGGGACCGGCTTCCGCCACCGGGGCGGTCCCGCAATTCCAGAGCGGCAGCGATACCGCTGCGGCCAGGCAAATCCTGATTAAGATGATCCGACGGTTCAGCATCCTTGCGTCTCCGGGACGAGGTGATAGAAGCGGAAAAATTTTGCGCGCTTTTACCAGCCTAAGACCTGGCGCGTGCATTTTGCACGGAAATCGTGGGTCCATCCCCGGATTTGGTATTTTCAGGCGGATTCAGGATATTACCCGCATGGATT
>JBDSIO010000330.1:0-10825 GCA_039917895.1 Fibrobacteria bacterium
AATACAAGATCTTGGCGCCGCTCATCGCCAAATCCAAGGCGGCGGGGCTCAAGAAGGTGGTGCTGATGACCGCCATCGGCGTGGAGCAGAATGCCGAAGCGCCCATGCGCCGCGCGGAGCTGGATCTAGAGCGGTCCGGTGTGGCCTACAACATCCTGCGTCCAAGTTGGTTTATGCAGAACTTCAATACGTTCTGGGTCCATGGCATCAAGGCGAACGGGCAAATCCGCCTGCCCGTGGCCGACGGCAAGGCCGCGTTCATCGATTCCCGCGATATCTCGGCAGTGGCGGCCAAACTGCTGGTCGAAGACAGCTTCAACAACCTGGCCTTCACCTTGACCGGCCCTGAGCCGCTCACCCATACCCAGGTCGCGGCGCTCATCTCCCAGGCGGCTGGCAAGCCGGTTTCCTTCGTGGACATCGAGCCCGAAGAATTGAAGCAGGGGTTGCTGGCGGGCGGGGTACCGGCGGACTACACCGATCTCCTGTTGCTGCTCCTGAGCTTCTTGAAGGCCGGCTACATGGAGACGCGGAACAACAGCGTGCTGGAAATCCTAGGCCGCCCGCCGCGCGATTTCAAATCCTACGCGCGCGACTACGCGTCGAATTGGAAGTAATCGGCGCGTTACCGCGTTTCGGGGGGCGTCCCCCCGGGCGAGAAGGCTTGTGCGGGGGGCATCGCCATCCATGTCGTTCGTTTGCTGCCGATAAATTGAGCATCAGGATGGCGTTTTGAGGAGGACTCAGGAGGTGAGAACAATTAAAATTTTTGAGACTCTCGCATAACACGTTGGTTGTTTCCCGAACGCACAAATTGTGCGTACCTTTTCTCCCTTTTTTAAGATTTTGCGATTACCCATGGCCTAAATTCCTTCCGTCGCGAGCTCTGCTTACCCTTTCCGATTTTTCCACCCTGCACCAATGCATGCCGCGGCAGAATAGGAAAATCCATGAGACTCTCGGGGAAAACGATCAGATACATTCCACTGCCATTCCTGGCGCTGGGCATCCTTACCGGATGCCTGCAGCCTTCGGACACTGCCCATGACCCACAGACTTCCGGAGCCTTCTCGCTCGTCGAAAAGAAAGGCCCGTTCTTTCCCTCCACGGATGATGCGGTGAATGGTCGCTCGTCGGGGGAGGAGATCACCCTCGACGCTACCGGTGCCTTCATGAAGGAATTCACCCTTGAGGTGCCCGAGGAAGGCGACTACTACCTTGGCGCCTGGATCGACGGCACACCCGGGCGGGATCAAGCCATTCTCGTGGACGGGAAAATCGTCCCCGGGGTGGCCTTCAGTTTCGCGGAGGGCGGATGGCAATCGGCCCATGCCGTGAGCGGCAAGGACGCGGCCAGGCTGCGTTTGGAGAAAGGCCGGCATGCGGTTGCGGTTCGGAGCAGTATGGCCGCTCCCAATGTCGAAAAATTGTTGCTGGGACGTACTTCCGGGGATGTGACTGTCCCGGCGGATGGGTACCAAAACTACTTGCGCGGACTGATCGCAGGCTCCAAGCCGACGGAAAAAACCGGCGCAGGGGAGCCTTTGGCCAAGAAGGCGGGGGATGACCCTTTCATCAGCTATCAGTACGCCTTGGCCGTGCCGGTCAACTATACCTGGTATACCTGGGTGTACTTGACCCAGGGTGTCACCTACGAGTTCGCCACTGGGCATTTGACCACCGGGGCGGATCCGGTCCTGCACCTGTTCCACCCTGAAGTTCCAGCATTGTCGTGGGTGAATGACGATTTCTCCCCTCCCGACCGGAACGCCAAAATAACGATCACGGCGCCCACCACTGCCACCTACCTGCTGCTGGCGCGCTCCTACGGTTCCTCCACGGGAACTGCCACCGTTTTTCAGAGCGGGTCTGTACTTGGAACGGCCTGTCCGCTTGCCGGCTACCGGATTTGGGCGGGTTCGCCCGCCTCCAACCAAACCTTGAATTACTTCACGGGCATGAAGAGCTCCAGCTCGGTGGATCCCCGCATCTGGATTTTCGATTCCGGCGATTATATGAGGGGGCAGAACGACGACTATTCCGGAGGCGGCACCTTCTCATGGGGGTACAACTCCCGCATCAAGGGTAGTTACTCCGACATTAGCTACATGGTGGTTTCCGCCTATTCCACGACAAGCACGGGCACAGCAGACCTGTACTCCAAATTACCGGACGCCCCGCTTTACTCCGTCTTCCCCAACCTGAACGGCGGGGATGCCATCCAGACCTCTCCGGCAAGCCAGGTCTACAATTGCATTTCCTGGTCGGGAGCGGTGACTTCCACCTGGCACTGGCCGCCGGGAGGCGGCAATCCATGGTACGTCGCGGGCAATCCGCTGCAGACCTTCCATAATTTCTACAGTAATACTTGCGCTTCGGGAGGAACCTGCAAGCGCTACGCCGATGCCAACGTCTGGAAATACGGCAACTATTCCTCCGATCCCGCGGGTCGGGTCGTGGCCCTTTGGTACAATAACGCCGCCGGTTCCTATACTCATGCCTCGGTGACGAAGCCGGCCAATGCATTGCCCCACGGTTATGATTGGGAAAGCAAGCCAGGCGACCTTGAACGGGTCTTGCATCCCCGGGACGCTCTCAACAACGAAGCCTCATCCGCCTACGGCCATATCGTGGGGTACTACCAGCACGTCGGCTACACCGCCAAGGTCGGCGCCGACGACAAGCCGCCGGAAAACATCTCGGAAGAGGAGTCGATCAAGCGCGGCAACAGCGTGTTGGAGGAGCCGGTGCTGTTCACCAGCGAGGAGAAATCGGCACTATCAAAGGCCAAGGGTAAGCAGTCCAAAGAGCAGCAGGATGAATTCGAGTCCCTTTACGAAGCCTGGAAAGCCACATTCCCGAAGCACCGCCATCAGAGCAATCCTGAAGCATATCGAAGCGGGCCTGAATTCGAAGCCCTGGCCGGATATTGCGAATCGAAGGGCAAGGCGGCTTGGCCCCAGCTTTTCGAAAAGTTGGAAAGTCGCGATCCCATCGTGGGATTCGCAGTGGTCAGCCTTGTTAAGGGCCACGAAGATGTTCTTGAAGAAGCCGTGAAAGAGTGGACGGAAAACCAGACTCTCCCCGACGGGAAGTTCGTTATCTTCTCTCCTGAGAACGCCCGCATGCGCTTCGCCAAGAAGCTGCTGGCGAAAGACCTGTGAGCCTGTGAGGAAAATAACCTGAATCTGGGGATACAGGAGCCAAAGAGAGAGTATGCTGAGAGTCCGTTATCAAATATTCTTCCTAATCGCCTCCTGTATCTGCGCGCCCCTCCGCGCCCAACCCCTGGATCCCTTGCTGGTGCGGTTTTCCGCGATCACGGTACCTCCGCAATCCGTTCGCCTCGATTCCACCCGGGGCGCTCTCCGCTTTTATTCCGGCGAGCTCACCTATAACCTCGCTACGGACTATGACTCCGTACCCGTCCATGTGTATTTCGAGGAAGTTCCGGTGCAGAAGACCTTCCTGATCCAACGTGAGGATTCAGGCCGGGCGGCTTTCGTGCGCATCGATAGTATGTGCAGCGGTGATCTGGGCTGGGTCAAGCCCAGCCAGGGGTTGCGCGTGCGCTGGCGCTATTCTACCGCCAACTCCAGGAACCACTGCCGCCTGAAGGTGGGGATGGCCAACCTCGAATACCTCGTGGCCTACGACTCATCCAAATCCGGCGGTTTCGCGTCGCGGCATGATTTCGCCTACAACCGCCTGGGTCTGCCGGTTCGCTGGATGGTGGGAACGGAAACGGTGGACTACGCCTACAATCGGTTCGGCTTTCCGCTGTTCGCCCCTCCTTATATCTGGACCCGCTACGATTCGCTTTCGCGAAGGATCTATTATCAATACGGTCAGGGGGCTAACTTACAGGCCATTTTCGGCTACACCTATGATTCGCTTTCGCGCTTGAATGAAATCCAGCATCTGCCTGGGGGATATCCCATGGAGGCGCCAGGCCCGCCTTTCAACCGGGAGGTATTCCGGCTGGACAATCGGAACCGGGTGGTCTACAAGGAGGCGAAGCTCGAGGCGCTCCAGTTCATGTGCAATCCGCAATTCACCTTCAAGGGAACGGATCGATCCTTCATCTGGTATTATGAGAATTCCGCGGGTGAAAAAATCGACAGTACCGTCCGGGAACACCTGGACTCGACCAAGGTCGCGCCGCTGCTGGTCCGCATCACGACCGTGACCCGTCGCAATCGGGATTCCCAGCTTATGGATGAGCTGGAAACCTTTACCGGTTTCGATACGGCGCCCGGGAGCTGCTTCGCACCCGCCTACAACAGCCAGACCCGCTACGATTTCCAGGCCGATAGCCAAGGCTGGCCGGCGAAGACTGTGGTGTGGTTTAAAACCGCTTCCGAGACGGCGTTCGCTCCGGTGGACACCTTATGTTCGCCGCGGGAGTATGACGCCACCGGAAGGATTTTGCATTCCATGTTCAATTGCGCCGACACGGTGGGCTCTTCCTGGACCTACGATAGCTACGGATTCATAAAGACTCAGCGCAGCGGTACCGTTAACGAAATTTTTGAACGGAGACTCTATGATTTGGACACCTTGGAAGCCTTCGCACCCCAATAATCCGCGCCTCGCACAAAGGCGGAAAAGTTATACTGGTAAGGACGTTATCCTCGTCTTGGCATCAGCGCTTGTCCTATCGGGTACGGCCACGGCCACGGCCACTGCGTACTCCCTCCTTCAGGTCCCTACCCTCCAGGAAACCAAAGCCGCGCTGGCAACTGAAGCGGCCCAGGAAACTCCCGGCTACGGGGTCAGCGGGTATTTCTCCCTCGAGGGGGAGGGTGGTTCAGCGATCCGAGTAGCTCCCCGTGCTTCTGCGGGTAAGCCGGCCCTGGAGATTCGGATCCAGGGAGGTCTTATGCGTGTGACCTCCACGCAGGCAGGCGGCGGCGCGCTAGCCTTGCGGCTGATGGATGCGCGGGGACGGGTGGTGCGGACGTGGAACGAGTCTCTTCCACCGGGAGGTGCTGCGGACGTGTCCCTGGATGGGATAGCCCGCGGCCTCCTCTTCCTTCAGGTGGACGGCGGAGCATTGGGGCGGGCGGTTAAGGTCGTTCCGCCCCTGACGGTGCCAATGCGGCACGGTCAGGGGGCGACTTCGAAGGGGTTGACAATACAACATCTGTGATGTGGGCTATAAGCACTGCTGGTTTGGATTTATTGAAGGACTGATTTTCAATTTCAACTGGCCTTGATCTTTCGCGATCGGCTTTTCGTTTTTGATTTCATGGATTTCAAATACGCCTTTTCATTCGGCAATCCTTTTGTATTCGTGGTAGATACTACTATCCATCTCGGACCTTGGTCTTGAGATCGTCTAGGTCAATGCCTTTTAGGAAAGGCGTAAAGCGTTAAGTCCTGATGTCCTCGCGAATTCAAGCGCTGGCCTTTGATATTGAAAGGCATTCTGCCTGGTTGTTTCAGGGATGTAAAGCCGAGGCGCGTCAGAGAGACGGGGTAACTTGGGACCCATCGGCTTATCTGCAGCACATAGGATTCGGCTCCAAGTGAAAGAATGGTCTCCTTAGTGGCGAAAACCTCATATGTGCCCTGGGCCTGGGCAGGGACGGAGGCTTTGGTGTTCATTTCTTCCGGCCACCTCAGATCGTACTTCTCGAACATGGCTTTGGTGTACTCCTCGATATCTGAGTTTCCCGTGCTAAGGACCCGATGTTACTTCATTCTGATTCAGCCCGATTGGAATTAGGCTTGGAGCTATTTGAGCTTGGCTATACGTTTTAAGCTGTAAATGCGCGGGTTACGTCCCCAGTATTCTGAGAGTTACCCCATGGTTATAATTAAGATATTGCGTTGATTTCGCACCTAATTCCATAATAAGGCATGGCCGTGGATTCCGATAATGGAAAGCCCTCGGGGGAAAGTGCCGTTCCGGGGGCCACAACCGCTCCTACACCCGTAGGTAGCGCTGCCGATTATCTCGAAATCAAAACCGAGCCCCAAAGGGCCGTTCTCACCATCAAAGGCGCCATAGCGGCCGCGGGCGTTACCCTGACCCGCGACGACGTCGCGAAGAAACTCCAGAGCCTGGGCGTCGTGGACGGCTTCGATTGGGCCGCCATGGATCGCATGATCGCGGGCAAGCAATACGATCGCGGCCAGATAGTCGCCCAGGGGGTTCCGCCCAAGCCGGGCCGCGACGCCGCCATCCAGGAAAAGATCAAGATCGATTCGGACCTGCTTCCCGTGATGGGTAAGGACGGCAAGGCCGATTATAAGAACGTGGATAATATCCATCAGGTGAAAAAGGGCGACGTGCTGGCCGTGAAGACGCCGGCCGTGCAAGGTACCGAGGGTAAGGACATCTTCGGCAAGGTGCAGCCCGCGCAACCGGCCAAGGACATCCAGTTCAAGGTGGGCGCCAACACCGAGGTGAGCGCCGACGGCCTCACCGTGGTGGCCAAGGTGGGCGGGTACGTGTACCATCAAGCGGGCGCCATCTGCGTAGGCGTTACCTATGTGGTCAAGGGCGATGTGGACTTCCATACCGGCAACCTGCATTATCTCGGCGACATCCAGGTGCTGGGCAACGTGGTCGACGGTTTCACCGTGGAGGCCGACGGCGATATCGTCATTGAGGGCACGGTGGAGGGTTCGACCGTGATTTCCCATGGGGGATCGGTTACCATCAAGGCGGGCGTATTCGGCCATGGGCATGGGCGCATCGCGGGCAAGACCGGGGTGCGCGTTATGGGTGCGCAGGATGTGGCGCTGGACTGCGAAGAGGGCACGGTGACGGTGGATAAAGGGCTGCGCAATTGCCGTGTGTTGGCTCGCGATTTCAAAGCGGATGCGGCGGGTTGCGCCGTGGTGGGCGGGGAGATCCGCGCCTATGGCCAGGTCGCGATTTCCGTGCTGGGTGGGGAAGGCTGCCAGACGCATATCCGCATCCTGGACAAGGAAGCGGAGGCGGCCAAGCTACGCATTAAGGAAATCGAGCATCTCCGCGAGCAGATCCATCCCAAAATAGCCCCTATCGAAACGCGCTTGAAGGGCATGAAGGTTATGTTGGCCAAGTACGGGGCGACCATGTCCGAGAAGGCCAAGGCCGATGTGAAGGGCGTCGCCGATGCCTACTCGGCGTTGAAGAAGGCCGAGCAGGATCTGGAAGCGGAGAAGGAGCGGTTACGCGGCTTGGCGGGGGCCGCGCCCAAGCATGTGGGCAGCTTCGCGGCTACGGAGAAGATTGTTTGGGGCGGAATCCTGGAGATGTACGGTCACCACCGCGAACTGGAAGAGGGGGACGCCCGCAAGGAATGGCTGTGGGCCCCGAATGGGCTCGCAGGCCGTTCGCTCATTCCCGATCCGGCAACGCCGGTCGGGAAGACCCCGGACGCGACTGGCGGGACTCCGGTTCCTGTTCCTCCTCCGGTTCCAGCTTCTTGACCAGAACCTTGTCCACGCGGTTGCCGTCCATGTCCATCACTTCGTAACGGACCTGGTCCTGGAGGAAATGCTCCCCGGCCTTGGGGATGCGGCCGAGCTTCATCATCACGAAACCGCCCAGGGTCTGGTAGGTGTCCGTGTCCTCTTCGGGCAGGTAATCGATTTCCATCAATTCCTTGAAGTCCTCGATGGGCTGCATGCCGTCCACGAGCCAGGAACCGTCCTCGCGCTTCACGGCGCCGGGGCGTTCCTCTTTCTGATCGTGGGTGTCGATTTCCCCGACGATGGATTCCATGATGTCGTTCAGGGTCACCAGGCCCTGGAGGCTGGCGTACTCGTCGATGACGAGGGCGATATGGATGCCAGATTCCTTGAATGACTCCAGGGACTTGAGCACCGGAATGGTTTCCGGAATGGTCAGGGCTTTGCGGACATGGCCTTGCAAATCGATGGGCTTGCCCGAGATGCAGTCGGCCAGCATGTCTTTGGTGTGGATGACCCCGAGCACTTCGTCCAAGCCGCCGCGGCAGACGGGAAAGCGCGAATAGGATGAGCCCAGGATCTTCTCGCGGTTCTCCTCGAAGGTGGCTTCCACGTCGAGCCAGACGACGTCCGGGCGCGGGGTCATGATGCTGTTGATGCGGCGCTCATTGAGCTCGATCACGCTTTCCACCATGTCCTGCTGGGACTCCTGGAAGACGCCGGCCTCGGTGCCCTGGGCGATCATGACGTTGATTTCGTCGCCGGTGACGGGCGGTTCGCTGGAGGGCTTGCTGCCCATGAGGCGGAGTATGAAGTCGGTGACGAAGCCGAGCAGGTACACGGCCGGATAGGCGATTTTTGAGATGATCTGCATGGGCCACGCCGACAGGGAGGCGATCTTCTCCGCATGGTTCAGGGCGATGGTCTTGGGCACCAGTTCGCCGAAAACCACCTGCAGGAACCCGATCAGGAACACCACCAAAGTCAGCGCGATGCGTTCCCGGTATTGGGAGATGATTGGGATGTTCTCCATATGCGACGCGACGATATCGGCGATGGTGCTGCCGCCATAGGCGCCGGTCAGCAAGGTGATCAAGGTGATGACGACCTGGATGGTGGCGAGGAAGCGATTGGGTGAATTGGCCAGGTCCAGTGCGTTCTGGGCGCGGTGGTTGCCTTCGTTGGCCCATTGCTGCAGGCGGGATTTACGGGCGGAGACCACGGCGATCTCGGTCATGGCGAAAACGCCGTTCGCGAGGACCAGGATCAGAATGAAGACGATTTCGAAGCCGATGCCGTTCATATTGGATTGGTCTTACGGGACCAGGTAACGCACCTTGGGCGCAGGGGTAAGTGGAAGATTCCGTTTAATTTAGTTAAGATGGGCCACTCCTCCCAATCCCTTGCCACACACGGGATTGGGGCATGCCACTAATTCTACTATACTTACCAACCTGTAATTTCATCCGGATTTCAACGCTGTGGTTACCATCGGTAATTGTCGCGTATGCTCTAAAAGTATGGATTACAGAGGAGATCGGGCCCTTAAAAGGCGCGAATTCGGCTGGTTAAACCGGAAGCGCAGGGGTTACCGGGAAAAAGGACTAATTAAAGTGATGCATCAGTATCGTTCTCATAATTGCGGTGAATTGCGGAAATCCCAGGTCGGCGAAACCGTGCGCCTTTCCGGCTGGGTCTTCCGCCGCCGCGATCACGGCCACTTCCTCTTCATCGATCTGCGCGACCATTACGGCATCTCCCAGATTGTGTTCCATCCCGAACGCGACTTCTTCGATCAGGCCACGCGCCTGCGCTACGAGAGCGTCATCACCATAACGGGCAAGGTCATCGCGCGCGGCGAAGGCACGGTCAATCCCGCCATGGCCACGGGCGAAGTGGAAATCGTGGTCCATGAGATGACCATCCAGTCGATGGCGGAACAACTGCCCATCCTGGTGGACGGCAAAGAGGAAAGCCCCGAGGATCTGCGGCTCAAGTACCGGTTTCTCGATTTGCGCCGCGACAAGCTTCACAAGAACATCATCCTGCGCCAACAGGTCATCTCGAGCCTGCGCCGCCGCATGACCGACGGCGGGTTCATGGAATTCCAGACGCCCATCCTCACCAGCAGTTCGCCGGAAGGCGCGCGCGACTACCTGGTGCCCAGCCGCATCCATCCCGGCCGCTTCTACGCCCTGCCGCAGGCTCCCCAGCAGTTCAAGCAATTGCTGATGGTGGCCGGCTTCGACAGATACTTCCAGATCGCCCCCTGCTTCCGCGACGAGGACGCGCGCGCCGATCGTTCGCCGGGCGAATTCTACCAGCTCGATATCGAAATGTCCTTCGTCACCCAGGACGACGTTTTCGAAGCCGTCGAAAAGGTCGTGCACGGCACCTTCGTGGAGTTCACCAAGAAACAGGTGGACGGCATCCCGTTCAAGCGCATCCCGTACGCCGAGTCCATGCTCAAGTACGGATCGGATAAGCCGGATCTGCGCATTCCCATCGAAATCCGCGACGTCAGTGCCCTGTTTGCCGAGTCCGGCTTCCAGGCTTTCAAGGCCGGGGTCGCCGCCGGCATGGTGGTGCGCGCCATCCCCGTGCAGGCCGTCGCCGACAAACCCCGTTCCTTCTTCGACAAGCTGGTCGAGTTCGCCCAGTCCGTCGGCTCCAAGGGGCTGGCCTACCTGGTGTGGACGGGCGATGCGGCGGTTCCGGTCAAGGGCCCCTTGGCCAAGTTCCTGACCCCGGAGCAGTTGGCCTCGCTGGCGGCGCAATGCGGAGTCAAGGCGGGCTCGGCTTCGACCCCCGGCGACGCCGTATTCTTCGTCTGCGACAAAAAAGACGTGGCTGCCAAGATCGCGGGCGAAATCCGCAAGAAGGTGGCCAAGGATCTCGATCTCATCGATCCCAACGTGTTCAAGTTCGCCTGGATCGTCGACTTCCCCATGTTCGAATGGGATGAAGAGAACAAGTGCATCGCGTTCTCGCACAACCCGTTCTCCATGCCCCAGGGCGGCATGGAAGCATTGATGACCAAGAACCCGCTGGAGATCAACGCGTTCCAGTACGACATCGTCTGCAATGGCGTGGAGCTGTCTTCGGGCGCCATCCGCAACCACGTCCCCGAGATCATGTACAAGGCTTTCGAAGTGGCAGGCTACGGTCCCGAGGTGGTGGAACGCAAGTTCGGCGGCATGATCAACGCATTCAAGCTGGGAGCCCCTCCCCACGGCGGCATCGCCCCGGGCGTTGACCGCATGGTCATGCTCCTGGCCGACGAGAGCAACATCCGCGAAGTCATCGCGTTCCCGATGAACCAGAAGGCCCAGGATCTGATGATGAACGCGCCGGGCGACGTGACGGACAAGCAGCTCCGCGAGCTGCACATCCTGATCGATCCCAAGGTGATCGC
>JBDSIO010000331.1:0-16520 GCA_039917895.1 Fibrobacteria bacterium
CGCATGCCCTCTATTCTCAGGGCCGGCACCCGCATCCGCGTCAAATAGCGCATTATCATTCCCGTCATTAGCAACTTCTCCGGAGATTCCCCATGAGCCGATTCGCGAAAATCATGGCCGCCCTATCCATCGGGGCCTTGATCGCCTTCTTTTTTTTCATGGGCTCCCTGGCGAGCATGATCGCCCATTTCTCCGGCACGGGCGAAGGGTTGAAGGAGAGGCGCGCGCATTTGACCGAGTTGCGCCTGGAAGGCGCCATCATGGGCTCGTCAGACATCCTAGAGTCCATCCGCCGCATCTCGGAAGACAAGAATTGCAAGGGCGTCCTGCTGCGGGTCGATTCCCCCGGCGGCGCGGTGGGCGCGTCCCAGGAAATCCATTCCGCCCTCAAGACCCTGAAAGCGAAGGGAATGCCGATCGTGGTGAGCCAGGGCAATCTCGCGGCCTCCGGCGGCTATTACGTCTCACTGGCCGGCGACCGCATCTTCGCCAATCCCGGCACCCTGACGGGCAGCATCGGCGTGATCCTGCAGTTCCCGGAGGCGGAAAAGCTTATGGACAAGCTCGGCGTCAAGATGAACACCATCAAGAGCGGCGCACTGAAGGACGTGGGCAATTTCGCCCGCCCGCCTACGGCGGAAGAGATCCGCTATCTGCAATCCGTCATCGACAACACCTACGGCCAGTTCATCGACGATATTCTTGCCAGCCGCAAGATTTCCAGGCCGGAGTTGCTCAAAATCGCGGATGGCCGTATCATGACCGGCAAGCAGGCCAAGGAGTACGGACTGGTCGATACCCTCGGCGGTTACCGAGAAGCGGAACATTATCTGGCCGGAGTCGCCAAGCTCGAAGGCGAACCCATCATTATACGCGAGCCCCCGGACAAGTCCTGGATGGAAAATATGGTCGGCTCCAAGAGCTCAAGCTCCCTCGGCGCCCTGGCCGAGGCCGCGCAGGAGTGGCTTCCTTCCGTCCGGCAGGGGACCTTTTTCCTCTGGAAATAGCCTCTTAACGCTTTCCCTGTTCCGCCCGACTTTGTACCTATATTGGACGGCTTTTTCGCCCATTTTGGCCGGGCATTCACCTCGGGATATCCTCGCGAAGTGAGCGGACACAGCGGAGACAGCGGATATATATGGTACGCGTTACGGAGTTAGTAGGGAATCGGCTTTCCTGGCTTTTCATCGGCCTGCTCAGCGCAGCGCTTCCTTTGGCGGCTCTCACAATAACTACGGTTGAAGACACGCCTGGCCGGTTGATCCTGGAACTGCGCGCCCCCGGGGCCGCCATCCGGGCCGTCGGTACCGTTCCCGGAATGAATGTCGTTTGCCCAGGGTGCCACCCATCCACCCGGCCCGGAGCCCCTGACCTGCCCATGTACCGGTTCGACGTGCTGGCAGGACCCGCCGCTCCCACCGTGACCTTACAGATACTGGAGTCGGAAACCGTCACGGTTCCCGAGGGCATCGCCCCGGTACCCCTCACGCCGACGCCGACCACGGTCGAATACCATGTCGATCCGGGAATGTTCCAGGCCGCGGCTTCCGCTTCGGCGCGTATCCTCGACCGACGCGTCCTGCGCGGCGCGCCCGTGCTTGGCATCGAAGCGCCCCTTGCGCTCTGGTCCGAAAAAGGCGCGGTCCTGACCCTGATCAAGCGCGTCCGCATCCAATTGGATTTCCCGGGGACGTTACCCCGTCCCGCTTCGAAAAGGCTCGACGCCCAATCCCTCAAAGCCGTGAAGAATCCCGGGGGCGGGGCCTATCTTTACGCTACTCCCGCCGCCACCGCGGTTCGGGGCCGAGGTTTGGCCAAGGTATCCGCCGACCGGGACTTGCTTGGCGACCGATTCATCCGCATCAAGGTGGGAGACAACAACATCGAAAGTTTCGAGGAGGATAAGGTCTACGGACTTTCATTCAAGGATCTGGCCGGCGCCCGCGGCATGAACGGCGAGCTGAACCTGGGCGTCAAGATCCGCAACTTGCGGCTGTTCACCGGCCCCGATGATACCTTGCCGCGCCAAGTTGTTAACGGGTCCCCTTCCGCCGGAACCCTGCGGGAGATTCCCATCGAGGTGGCGGATCGCGATAACAATGGGACCTTCGATGGTGACGATTCCATCCATTTCTTCGGACATGGCTCGAGTGTCTGGAAGCGGATGGATACGGTCACGGCGCGCATCCGCTACGAGTTTTCGGCTGATCCCTATTCCTTCGACAATTTCTATTACCTGGATTTCAGCTCCCTTGACGGCCAGGATGGCGGATTGCGGCTGCAGCCTTCCACGCCCACCTCTGCCGCCGGATCCCCGCTCACCTCCACCTATGCCTACCTCCATGCCGAAAGGGATTTGGAGACGTCGGCTTGCGATATTTCAGGCATCAAGGATGAGGAAACCGGGTTCGATTGGTACTGGTACTGGAAAGGCCCCTGCGGATATAGTTCCCCCCAGATGACCTTGACCGCCGAGAACTTGCGCCGGGAGGAGACCGCGACCCTGCCCAACCTGATTCAAAACGGCGTGGACGATTCCCTGTTCATGGGGTTCTTCAACTATGGCCCGCGAGGCAATGCCGGTTACCAGGTCTATTACGGAGGCAATGGCGATACCTTGCAGCCTTATGAAAATCCCGGTTCGAACGGAGTCTGGTATGTGTGGACCAAGTCCGTGAAAACCCCGGCGGTATTGGAATTGGACAAGCTGGATTGGAACGGATCGGAAAAACGCTTCGAGGGATATACCGTGTGCTACCGCCGCAAGCATGTCTTCTCAGGCCAGCCCATCTGGATTTTTCCGCCTGAAACCGGTAAGGTCCTTTCTTACCAGGTTGAAGGCGGGAGCGGAGTCAAATGCCTGCGCATCGAAAACGGGGTCCCCACCAGGATGATGCTTCTGGATGGCGACGGCATCTTCACCGACAGCCTCGCGACTGGGTCCCAGGCCAAATATTTTGTCTACCGCAAATCCAGTTCCCTTTCCGCCCAGAACCTGGTCGCCGAAGGTTTGCCTGCCGCGGGAACGGCGATCCGGAACCTTGGCTCCGGCGACGGCAAGAATCCCGAATACCTTATCCTTACCAACCGGAGCCTGCTCGCTCCCGCCTTGGCTTTGCGCGACTACCGCAATGACCCGGTACGGGCTTTTCAGGTCAAGACCGAAGTGGTGCTGGTCGAGGACATTTACCGGCAATTTTCCGGCGGCAGGCTTTCTCCGCCCGCGATCCGGGACTTCCTGAGGTATGCCTACCGCGGTTGGGGCAACCAGGACCAGGCGAATAAGCTCAAGTATGTGCTCCTCTTCGGCGATGGCCATTACGATTACCGGAACATTCGTGCCAGCCTGATGCCCTCCACTCCCCCGAACATAGTGCCGCCTTACGAGTTCATCTTCGAGGGCGGTTCCGAAGGAGTGGCCACGGATGATTTCTACGCATTGCTCGATGCCGGGGATTTCGGCGGTAACGGCGGAATGCTGGACCTCGCCCTTGGCCGGGTGCCTGTCGAGACGGCTTCCCAGGCGACCGATTACCTTAAGAAAGTCGCCGATTTCGAGAATCCGGCTTTGGCGGGCGAATGGCGTGGACGGGTGGTTTTCGCCGCCGACGACAACCTCCAGCGGGGAGCCACAGGAGACCTGGATCCCATCCGAGATGGGCATACCACCGATTCCGACGTCATAGGCGCGCGTATTTCCGCGCGGCAGAAGGGAACCACGGTGGACAAGGTGTATCTGCTCGACTATCCCCTCAACTCCGCCTACCATAAACCCGAAGCCGCCCAGGACCTGTTGTCCTTCATCAATCGCGGATCGCTGTTGGTCAATTACGTCGGCCACGGCGCCTCCAACCAATGGGCGGACGAAGTGCTGCTGCAGACCAACGACGCCATCGCGCGCATGCGCAACGAAGGTCGGACCCCAATGGTCAACGCCTTCTCGTGCACGGTGGGCAGGTTCGAAAGCCTCACCAGCCAAGGCATGAGCGAACAGTTCGTAAAACAAAAAGGCGTGGGCGCCATCGCGGCGGTTTCCGCGACGCGCGAGTCCTTTCCCAGGCCCAATATCAACCTGGCCAACTCCTTCTATGAACGGCTCTTCCCAGCGGATTCCAGCGGCCTGATGGTTACGGCAGGCGACGCTCTCCGGGACGCCAAGAATTCCAGCGAGACCGGCGGCGAAAACCTGAACGATTCGAAATACCAGCTGCTGGGTGAGCCCGTCCTGCTGTTGCGCAAGCCGCAATTGAATATCACCCTGACCCAGGTGATGGACACCATCAAGGCCTTGGATTGCAGCATCATCAAGGGCAAGGTTGCCGGCGGCACGGGATCCGGCATGGTCAACATCAAAATCGTGGCGGGTTCGGTTCACAAAGTCTATAAGCTCGCATCACACGATTCTCAGGTAGTGGACAAGCGCGGCAACATCCTTTTCGAACGGACCGTGCCTTACGTGAACGGCGAATTCTCCACCGACTATTTCATCCCCAAGCAGATCGCCTTCGGCGATACCAACGCCCAGGTGCTGGTCTTTGCCTGGGACGCCACGCGGGAGATGGAAGGCACCACCGCCCGCCAGAATCTGATCATTCAGGGCACGGCGCAAAAATGCGCCACCGATGCCGATGGCAAGGGTCCGCGTATCCGCATCACCGGTTGCGAGAAAAAGGAGACCGGCGAACTGGATTTCCCGGAACGGGTCAGGTTGTCGCTTCCCTATTGCCTGCAAATCCAGGTGGTGGACTCCATCGGCGGCGTACTTTCCGCCCAAGGGCCTGATGAGGGCACGACGGTGGAAATCCCCGGAGCCATGGAACCGTTCCATCCGCTTCCGGGCATTGATGAGCTGTATACGAAAACCTACCAACTTTCCCTGGACAAGCGCACGCTACAGCCTGGAACCCATTTGTTGAAGGTTTCGGCCCACGATGGCTACGGCAACCTCAGCCTCAGGCAGATGCGCATGGATCTGACCGCGGACAGCTCCGTGAACGCCCTGATCGCGCGCAACGTACCGAATCCCATGAAGCGGAACGGGACGACCTTCTATTTCGCCACGGTGGTGCCGACGCAGGATTTGGAATTCGGAGATCCGAATGCAGGCAAGGAACGCCTGGAATACGGGATCCGGATCTTCAACCAGGCGGGCAACCTGGTTAAGACTTTCGAGAAGGCCGTGAACGGCGAAACCACCTGGGACGGGCGCGATCATTGGGGCAATCTCATGGCGAACGGCGTGTACTTCTACACCGTCACTTCACGCCAGTTGCAGCTGGACGCGGGCTCCAAGCCCGACTATGGTACCTCGAGCTCCCGCCGGAACACCTTAGTCATCTCCCGTTGATTCGGCCGGAAGCCTTCCCGCTTCCGCTCGAGCTCCCCGCCTTCGACCAGCGCGGCTCTGGTCGGGGGATGATATTCGGGGGATCCGGTTAGCGCAGGATTAAAACAAGTACTTGTGGGTTTTTAAGGCAGGAACTTGCGGGTGGTGCCTGAACCGGTTTTGAACTCCAGGTAGGACACCTGGGTACCCGCGGGGTGGTTGAAGGTCAGGCCACCGGTCTTGGACTCGTCGCCCTTGCCGATTACGTCCTTGGCCGTTTTGGCGAAGCCGCCGATTTTGGCGCTGGGTTTGAAGACGTTGCCGCTCTTGTCGACCAAGGTGAACGCATCCCCCACGAAGCGGATGGGGCCCGAGGAGCCGTTCCAGGCCTTGACCTGGATCTTGGTGGCGGTAGAACCCGCATCGTACTTCACGATGCCGAGCAGGATGCCGTAGCGGTTGATGCGCGCATCCGGACGTTCACCCAGGTTCTCGACCACGTCGTCGTTGTCGTACATGAGGTAGGTGTTCAGGTTGAGCTTCCGCACCTTGGACCACAGGGCGGACATTTCCGGGGTCTCGGAACCAATCATCAACGCCAGTTTGCTCAGCTTGTAGTCGGCTATGATGCCGGCGGTAGGGTTGGAAGAAGCGTCTTTGAAGTCGTCGTCGATTTCCTTGAGCTTGGAGGCCACAATCTGCTGTTTGACGGCGGCGGAACCGCTGGTGGCGCCGGCCTTCTCGGCGGCCTGGAGGAATCGGAACCCGCCTTCCACGGCGTCCGGGCTGCCCACTTTGATGCGCGCGGCCGCGATTTCCTGCAAAGTGGTCGCGAATTCCGCCTGGCTGGCGGGATTGGGATGCTGGGTCAGCAGGCTTGCGACCGTATCCTTGAGGACGTCCAGGAATTCGGCTGTCGGGTCTTCCTTGGCGCGGAGTTTCATGGCCGCGATATTCACGGTCGTGTAATTGACCCAGAATTCATTGGAAAGCTTGCCGCGCTTCAGCGCTTCTTCGTATTGCATCAAAGCATGCAGAGGGTCGCCAATCTTCCGGTACTTGTCGCCTGAGGCCTCCTGCCGCGACCGGCATCCGGTGAGGAGGAAAGCCAGGCTAAGACCCGCGCAAAGCGTCACCTTGGTCATGTTCATCGTTCGTCCTTTGCTTGCATCGTGAATGGAAGAAAATCGTTGAAGAAATCACCGTCCGGGTTCCCAGAGGCCGCACTTGGCGGCCGCATCCGGTACAATTTTCTGAATGAACAAAAATAGCGTAAGATGGACGGGTTTTGTGCTCATTTTTCAGCCTTTTTTATAACTTTCAGCCTTCAAGGGCCCATAGCTCAGTTGGTTAGAGCACGCGACTCATAATCGCTCGGTCCCTGGTTCAAGTCCAGGTGGGCCCACTTAAACCCCCGGATGTCGTTGCATGCAAATGAAGAAAATCATTATTTGGGGCGATGGGATACTGGCTGGACCATCCGGGTTCGCCGAACTCCTCTCCAACCACATTTTCCTTCATCATCCCCGCGCCGACGTGGCTACGTCCCTTTATGGGGGAGAGTCGGCTTCTTGGCAGTCAGCGGTTAAGGAAACCCCCCTCCACGTCATCGGCAAGGCGCCGGACCTGGTGGTCCTGGGATTCGGCTACACCGACTTGGCGGCCGGCGGCACCGCAGCGGATATCGTACAGATGGCTTCCGGAATGCTTACGTTGATGTTGCAGAAAACCCAGGCGCGTATCTGCCTACTGACCACGGTTTCGAGTTTCCTGCCCGATGAGACCGGGCGAGAACGCTGCCGGATCCTCAATCGCCACATGCGCGACCTCACGGGCCCGCGGGTGGCCCTGGTCGATCTGGAAGGCCGCGTGGAATGGTTCCACAATGAGCATCGACAGGGGGCAGGCGAAAAGCATTCCCTCCACCTCGACGGCAATCGACTTACCCCCCTCGGGAGGTTGTTCATGGCCCACCATGCCTTTCAGCTGATCGAGTGGCCCGATGGCCTGGCCGGTTCTCCCGGATCGGATCAACCGGTTCCCTTCTGAATCCACGAATCCCTATCCCTCAATCCCGGGATTCCCGAATCCCTTGAATTGACCCGGGAATCGGGCTTGCCTTAGCCACTGACGGTAAAATTTCCTATATCCAGCAAGGCTTTAACCAGCCGCACAGCAAGAGGGATTATGGCCGAAGACGACAACCACGCGCGATTCCTCCGGAAAAACCAGAGCCTGGCCAAGGCCTACGATATCTCCAAGAAGGACAAGTTCAAGGAGAAGGTCGTCAAGGGCGAAATCAAGCCCGAGCTGGTCGCTTGCTACCGTTGTAAGAAGGTCCGCCCCTGCCTCAAGTTTTCCATCATGGAAACCGGCCGCGCCGAAGGCGCCGTCTCCGTGTCCAATGAGTGGGTTCCCCTGTGCGAGGAATGCGCTCCCAAGAAGAAGAAGGACGTCAACGAACTCAACCCCAAGCAGATCACTTCCCTGATGCGCGGGTTCAAGAAGGGCCGTATTTAAACCGGGCAAGGCGCCACCTTCAGCCGGCGCCAAGCCGTCGACCTTCACGTCCCAATTAAAGTGGAAAAAAAGTGGAAAAAAAAGTGGACAAAAAGTAAAGCCCCTGCTGATGCGGGGGCTTTTTTTCGGCTCTGATTATGTCGCTTTTGGAGTCCGGAATTGGGCCTAGACCGCTCCGGTCGCCTAGTCCGAATAGTTCTGCTGCATAACTGAGATTTCGGAGAGAAACTCCTTGATCTCCTTGAACTTGCGGTAAACCGAAGCGAAACGGATGTAGGCTACTTCGTCCACCGGAAACAGCGCTTTCATGGTCAACTCACCGATGACCTTGGAATTGATTTCGCCCTCGGTCATGCCCTGGATTGCGTTCTCGATCTGATCCACCATCTGTTCAATGGTTTCGGTCGAGACCGGACGCTTCTTGCATGCCGTATAGAGTCCCCCGAGGATCTTCTGACGGTCGTAGGGCTCCCGCCGTCCGTCCGCCTTCACAATGGTCAGAGGAATGGTCTCCACGTACTCGTAAGTCGTGAAGCGCTGTCCACAGCTCAGGCATTCACGACGGCGCCGGATGGCCTTGCCTTCCCGCGAGGATCGAGAATCGACCACTTTGTCTTCTTCGCATGTACAGAAAGGGCATTTCATAGGGGAATTGTGACCTAATATATGCAACTCCCAACACTTAATCAACAGGCATGTTTAAAAACCTGGAAAAAGTTTTACTAGAAGCAACTGTTGCAAGAGGCTACGATGTTTAAGCTTAGGCGATTCCAAGGCTTCCACAGGTACCGGTTTCGCTACGGATTCGCCATGAAATCAGGTTGGATTCGGCACCCAACTGTAAACAAAAAGTGTTGAAAACTGTTATTTAAACCGGTCTGCTTCGACTATCCCTGTTCAAGCTCCAACGTTTTGGTAATTGCATCGCAGACTTCTGAAGGGCCGAAGTACTGGATTGGACCCGGGTAGATAAACGCATCCTGTACCTCCCATTCAGCGCGGCTCTTAAGCAATGCTTTGAACGCCGGCCCATCCAATTCCACCAGAGCCTTCTGGATCACGGGCTTCAGGTGGCCATGGCGCTGTTCCATGTTGAACATCATGGTGATGGGAATGCCGCCGGCGGACCATTGGTCGATGCCCTTGGATAGGTTGCGGATGGAGGCCATATAACCTGTGCGGCCGCTGCGGACCAGGATGGCGGCGACGCAACCGAGGCTGTAGCAGTAATCGGCGTCGAAGTTGGAGGGGGCGGCGGCGCGGCCCTCGTAGCCGAAGAAATGGCGCTGTGAGGAGAATTTGCCCTTGTAAGACGGAGTGGATTTGAGCTTGCGGCTCACCAGTTCGGCCAGGAGCGCGTCGGTTTCGATCAGGGAAACCTGTACGTTACCGTGGGGATCGCGGTCCAGAAGCAATTGGAGCTGGATGGTCTTGGGCAGGGATGCGAAAGTCTTGGCCAAGGCCAGCCCTGCTGAGCCGTCGCCGGTGAGCCAACCGGACATGGCTGCGATTTTCGCGTCCGCGGTGTCGAGCTTGACGAAGGCGGCTTCGTTCCTGGCAAGCAGGTCGTTGAGTTTGCCGATCAAGTTCTTGAAGGAGGGGATGAACTCGATCAGGCCTTCGGGAATCAGCACCACGCCGTAATTTTTACCGGCGTCGGCGCGGGCGGAAATGACGCGGGCGATATCGTCCACGATTTGTTCCAGGCTCAAGTTGCGCTTTTCCACTTCCTCCGAAACCAAAGTCACGTTGGCATGCGTCTGCAGGCCCGCTTCCAGGGCGATATGGCTGGCAGACCGCCCCATCAGCTTGATGAAGTGCCAGTATTTCTTGGCTGAACCCGCGTCGCGGGCGATGTTGCCGATCAGCTCGCTGTAGGTTTTGACCGCAGTGTCGAAGCCGAAGGAAACCGGGATATGCAGGTTCTTCAAATCGCCGTCGATGGTCTTGGGCACGCCGATAACCGAAGTGGACAAGCCCTTGGACTTGAGGTATTCGCCCAGGATGGCGGCATTGGTGTTGGAGTCGTCGCCGCCGATGATGACGATGGCGTTCAACTCCAGGCTTTTGATCACCTCGATGCAACGATCGAACTGCTCGGTGGTCTCCAGCTTGGTGCGGCCCGAACCGATGATGTCGAAGCCGCCGGTATTCCGGTAGGCATCCATCTTCTCCGGCGTGATGGTCTCGTATTTGCCCTTCTCCAGGCCGCCGGGGCCGCCCAGAAAACCGATGATCCGGCTCTCCGGATGGATGGACTTGACGCTGTCGAACAGGCCGGCGATGACATTATGGCCGCCCGGAGCCTGGCCGCCGGAAAGAACCACGCCGATCTTGAGGGGTTTGGATTCGCCCGCATCACCGCCAGCCTGGAAGGAAATCAGAGGCATGCCGTAGGTGCCGGGAAAGGCCTTCTTGATGGCTTCACGATCCTTAGCGGGCTCGGCGGCTGCGCCTTCCACGACCTTGACCTTGGCGATCCCCTGGCGCAGGGAGAGGGGAACCTTGGGCAGGTACTGTTGGCGATGCTTTTCGAGGATGGAGACTTGGCTCACGGTATGTCCTTTGCGGAGGGATGGCGCGCCCGCCAGAGCGGCGGCACGGCTTTGATCATAACTGAGGGGCGAAGCGCCCTCTTATGGCTTCAAGCAGCGAAAAATAATTTTCCGGGGCCGGAAATCCGAGCCTCCAACGTCATAGGGGCCAATATTGACGACACCCGTATCCAAGCGCCCGAATTCTTGACGAAATCGCCACCGTTTTGGTAGATTTTCCCAGCCATTTTAAAGGCCGTCCCGCCAGGGTGGACCTTTGAATCTCGGGATGTGGCTCAGTCTGGTAGAGTACCTGAATGGGGTTCAGGTGGTCGTGGGTTCGAATCCCGCCATCCCGACCAATTTAGAAGGCCCGGCTTTTCGAAAGGAAAGCCGGGCCTTTTTACTTTTGGGCGCCAAATGCAATTAAATCATTGAATTATAGGTTTGAAGCCTAAGGTAGATGTCTGATAGGTCGAGAGGACTTCAGATGCAAAATCGCGGCTTTTCTGGAAAAAATTTACTCACCTATTTACTCACATTGCCCACTTAAGGCCGGAAATGGCGGGAGCCGGCAGTTATAGAAAGAATGCGATGGCGCCTACGGATAAGCTACCCACCTGAACGCGCTCCACGTCCAGACGGTGGGCTTTATTTACATAAACCGCACCCGCAACAGGTTCAAAGCTAATCCCTTCGGAAGTTCGATTCGCAGGGCTCCCGCCGCCCCATTGCGCACATAGGTCCAGGCCTTGCGTCCGGAGAGATCGAAAACCTCCAAGCCTTCCGCGTCCGCGGGAAGGGTAATGGGTTGGAAACCGGATACCATGGCGCTTTTCGACCCCGGGCGGCCTGTGGCGCCCTTGGCCAAGGACACGGCGCAATCGTGGGGACCGGTATAGGCGATGAGGTACAGGGCGGCTTTGTTGTCCGAGTAGGCGTTCTGGCTGTATTGCAGCACGTACAACGCGCCATCGGGACCGTACTCCGCGCCGATATCGCTGTTCATGCCGGTGACGAGGAAATCGAACCATTTGTCCAGCTTCCCCTCCTTGGTCAAGGTGATGAATTTGTGCGTGTGGCGATACCAGTCTATGATCAACCATCGGCCGTCATATTGGGCGGGAAACTTGGAGGCCGATTTCAGGTTGTTATCGAAGCGGTACATCGGGCCGCCAATGGCCGTTTCGTTTCCCGTGCCCATTTGCTGGATGAAGTCCGTCTTGTTGGCGACCCCATACCAGATGATGGGCGCGCGCGCCGGGGGAAGCTTTTGGACACCGGTGTTGTTGGGCGAGGTATTCGTCAGGTTGGCGCAGTCGTACTTATCGCCGATCTTGCCTCCATTGGCGTAGTCCACGGCATTGTACCCGTATTGATTGCCGATGCAATAGGGCCAGCCATAAAACCCGGGATCCATGGCCACGTTGAATTCGTCGTGGCCTCCGCGTCCGCGCGTCGGGCTGTCGGAGTTGGCATCCGGACCCACCTCGCCCCAAAGCAGCCATCCGGTCTGATCGTCCACGGTGAAGCGGAACGGGTTTCGCATTCCGAAGGCGAAGATCTCGGGACGCACCTTGGCCAGATCCGCGGCGTTCCAGAACGAGCCCATGGTTTCATTGAGGTTGCCTGCGGGGATGGTATACCATTTGCCGTCGGTCAGGGCGGCCTCGGGGTGGATGCGGATGATCTTCCCGCGCAAGTCGTTGGTATTGGAGGAAGACTTCTGCGCGTCCGAGCCGGGATCGTTCGTATAGAGGGAACCGAAGCCGCTGTTCTGGGGACTGTGGGGATTGGAATCATCGCCGGTACTGATCCAAAGATTACCCTTCTTATCGATGTGCAACCCCCCAGCGGCGTGATAGAGGCCCCCTTTCTGGCGCGGGATGCGCAGGATCTCGGTTTTGGTGGCGGCGTCCAGTTTGTCCCCGTTCAGCTTGTAGCGCCAGAGCACATGGGAGCGGTTGATATTGTCGGGATCGGTGGCCAATACGTAGAGGAATTGACTGGAAGCGAAATCAGGGGGAAGGGCCACGCCCAAAAGGCCATCCTCGTTGAGGAAGCGGGTCGGCACGACCCCGGCATCCACCGGAGCGATTTGGCCCGGCTTGTAAACCTTGATGGCGCCGGTGGCCATCTCGCCGATGAAAATGCGGCCGTCGGGAGCGATGGCCATTTGGACGGGACGATCCAGCCCGCCGGAAAGCAAAGTGGTCTTCTGGAAATCGGAAGCCTTGGGTTCAGCGCACGATTGCGCTCCGGCCTTTCCCGGCCAAGCCAGGCAGACGAGGGCTGCCGCCCATGAAAGATGGAAAAACCTCTCCCGGTATCCGCGCGACGTGCGTGAAACTTGATCCCGATCAATCGATGCTCGCATACAATTTCCCTCGCGCCTCGTTCCATGGGCACCTTGCCGAAAGTTGGCAGCGTTCGGCGGTTGTGGTAGACGCAGGGCCATGGTTTGGCTCATAGGGTAAGGCCAAGCGGCGGAAATGACCGAGCGATCGGGACCCGGTTCCGATAAAGTGTTTCAATACTGTTTTTTCCATTCGCATCGCGGATTTATTAACCTTGACTGCCGCCAAGGTCCGGCCTACCTTCAGTAAAAGTCCAATCCGATTGGTTAACACCTTTCATAAAGAGAGCGAAGGCCATGCAAGTGGATTCGAGAATCTTGGGTACGCTTGTCGTTTCTCTCCTTTGCCTTGCCCGCCCGGCTCCCGGGCAGCAGGTCACTAATCTGGCCGCTTACTTCCGGTCGGGCCAGGTCTTCCTGACCTGGAACGAGCCTACCCTGGCCGCGACCGATACCGTCATCGTATTCCGGTCCAAGACGGCAATCCCCCCCATCACCGAGCCCGCCTGCGTCCCCTTGGCCCGCCTATGGCCGAAATCGGGCCAGGACGTATTCCGGAACGATGGCGGAGGCTACGTCATCCAGGATGGCGGCGCGCGGATCAGCTCGCAGGGGCTGCTTGTCCACACGGTCTACCCCGGGGAAGAGGGCGACATGTATTATGCGGTGGCCGTAAAATCCGCATCCGGGGCCATGGTCACGGCGGTAACCCCGGGCGGGAATGTCTTGGCCGCTCCGGTCACCGGCCAGAAGGTGGAGCCGATCCAGCCGGTATGGCAGATTGCCGGTTCCTCGAAACCGGCGGCGGGAGCGGGTGCGGGGAAACCGATCCACCTCACCCTCCATGCCAAGGGCTCGGCGATCCCCACGCGGATCGTGGAATACGTGGCCTTTCCCGACTCTTCCATGGGGTGGCAGGAAGGCGTCCCGTTCAAGTTCGGCATGAGCCTCCAGGGAACGAACTGCAGTTTGATACCGATGGACGCCACCTACGTCCGGCGCACCATCGAGATGGACCCCGACAGCCGCTCGAACCTGATCTGGTCCTGGTGGTACGGGTACAACGACAAGATCCTTTGGCCCGACCAGATGAAGTCCGGCAAGGTGGTCAACTACACCGAGCGCCGGGTCCTGTGGATGATCCGCTGGGCACAGGACTATCTGAAGACCGACCCCAACCGCACCTATAGCGACGGGACGTCCATGGGAGGCTGCGGCGGCTTTTCCCTGGGGATGCACAACCCGGACGTCTTCGCGGCCATCCGGATCCGCGTTCCGAACACGTTTTACAACAGCCTCAACGAATACCGCTTCACGGGATATTGCGGCCCCCTGACCACCATGACCAGCGAGGGCATGAGCCTGGTAGACCGGATGAACGGGCCGGTCTACCTGAAGAAAAGCCAGGGGATTTCGCTTCCCTTCCTGGTCATCAATAACGGGCGGACCGACGCATCCATGCCCTGGGCGAACGTTCCCGCGGGCTACAAGGCGCTCGACGCCAACCGTCACGGATTCGTGGCCGCCTGGAACAACGGAAGCCATAGCTCCGGCAATACGGGCCTGCCCCAGGACCTGAAATTCTGGGACGAGCCCGCCAACTTCGATCCCCGCTTCGCCCTCAATAAAAGCTTCCCGGCGTTCAGCAACGCCTCCTCCAACCAGGATCCGGGCACCGGAACCACGTCGAGCGGGGCGCAGACGGGTTACATGAACCGCAATCTCGATTGGAACGAGCCGGTCGAGACCGCCGCCCGCTACGAGGTGCTCATCAAGCAATTCAGCGCCTCGGTGGTGCCTGCGCCCGTGACCATGGACGTCACCCTGCGCAGGCTGCAACGGTTCCGCTTCCCGCCCGGAAGCGCCCTCAAGGCCGTGAATATCAACGCTTCCTCGCAGACCATCCAGGAGAAGGTGATCACCGTGGACAGCCTGGGCCTTATCACCTTTCCCGGTTTCACCCTCACTTCCGCCGCGGGCAACCGGCTTGTCGTGACGCCCGGCCCGGGAACGCGCACAATCGTCCCTTCCGGACCGGCGAACGCCGATATCAGGCTGACTTATGCCCCGGGAAGCCGCGGCGTGGCGTTCCGTTTTCCGCCCGGCGGCGCGATGAAGCGGGTCCGGATCTTCGATATGGCCGGCGGTTTGACGCAGGACCTTTCCAGCCGCGCCGACATCATCGAATGGGACCTGCTGGACGCGAATCGGCGTCCAGTGGTGGGCAAGGTGAATCTGGCCCGCTGTGCCATCGAGGGCGGCGCCTCCAGAACCTTCTTCATCCTTGCTCAAAGGAACCGCCGTGCTTCCGATTAGCCCGGCCCGACGCCGGAGGCACTCGAGTTGAAAAGCTCCTAGGACGAACATGGAAAACGGTATTGAAACACTTTATCGGATCCGGGCCCCGATCGCCCGGTCATTTCCGCAGCTTGACCTTACCGTATGAACCAGATGAATGGGGTATGGCACTTATGCTACACCGGTTGATTTTTCTGGTATTATGGAGCGCCTTCTTGGTCCCAGCGCAAACGGTCAACCTGAGAGGGACGGTTTCACCGAGCCGGTTGAAACCACATTCGGCTAAAAAAGGATGACCAGCATGTTCCTTAAGAAAACGACCAGAAGTCCCATCCCGGCCATGGGCGTTTGCCGAGTTTTCTTACGGGCTTCCGCCTTGCTCGGAATTGCCCTGACTGCGTCCTCGTCCCATGCCCATAGCATCCAGACCTGGCGTGGATTGAAATACGGCATGTTCCTCCACTATGGGATGTCGACTTTCGACGGCGTGGAGCAGTCCGATGGGAAATCCCCCGCCTCGATGTTCAAGCCGTCCAATCAGGATGTGGAGCAGTGGGTACGGGTCGCCAAGGGCGCCGGCATGAAATACGCGGTCCTCATTGTTAAGCACACGGCGGGATTCTGCCTTTGGGACAGCAAGGTGATCTATAAAGGCGCCGAGTTCGACTACGATGTGGGGGCCAGCCCGGTCAAAACCGATATCGTCGGGGAATTCATGAAAGCGTGCGGCAAATACGGAATTGTCCCTGGTATCTATTACAACACCATGGACCGCCACAGCGGCAACCCGACCGTCCAATGGAATCCGAAGCTGCCCTTCCTCACCCCGGAATACTTCCAATTGATGCAGGATCATTTGACGGAACTCCATGCGCTCTATCCCAACATCGGAATCCAATGGATCGATATCCCCAGGCAACTGGATGCGGAACAGAGGACCATCCTTTATGATCTCGTCCACAAACTGAACCCGGGATGCCTGGTCGAGTACAACTACGGAACGGAAAGCCGTGGGATAACCGGGGATTACACCATAGATATCGCCGCCAAGGTTACCTGGCCGTCGGATATCCTGAATTCCGAAATAGGCACCATCAAGACACCCTTCAAAGTACAGCAGACCTACCAGGGAAAAACCTACGAATTGGGCTATGAGCATTGCGTTTCCTTGGCCGGAAGTTGGTTCTGGACACCTGGTACCGCGGCGAAGCCGGTGGCAACGATAACGGGGGTTTACAACAGTGTCCAGGCGCTGAATGGTAATCTCCTCCTGAACGTTCCTCCCGACCAGACGGGACAGATACCCGATGCCTTCGTCAAGAGGCTGAATGAAATCCGGGATGCGCTCAAACTGGATACGACCACCACACCAACCGGTCTCAAGTATCCGCCCAGTCGGCAAGGACTATTCCAGCGGGGCAAAGGGACCCGTGAAGAATTCAACACCCTGGGGCAGGAAGTACCGGGGCCTGCTGTCGAGGCATTG
>JBDSIO010000332.1:0-24577 GCA_039917895.1 Fibrobacteria bacterium
CCAGGGGCCGGCTTGGATGGGACCCCGGTTCCCATCAGTCCTTCGCTCCCATGCCCTTGAAGAAGTCGTTGCCTTTGTCGTCCACCACCACGAAGGCGGGAAAGTCCTTGACCCAGATGCGCCGGACCGCTTCCATGCCCAGCTCGGCGAAATCGACCACCTCCACCTTGAGGATGTTTTCCTGGGCCAGGATGGCGGCGGGGCCGCCGATGGAGCCGAGATAGAAGCCGCCATGTTTGGCGCAGGCCTCGCGCACCACGGGCGAACGGTTGCCCTTGGCGAGCATGACAAGCGAGCCGCCCTTGGCCATGAACTCGTCGACATAGCCGTCCATGCGGCCGGCCGTGGTCGGGCCGAAACTGCCGGAAGCCATGCCTTCCGGGGTCTTGGCGGGACCGGCATAATACACGGGATGATCCTTGAGCCATTGCGGCATCTCCCCGCCGGCGTCCAGCATCTGCTTGATGCGCGCATGGGCCACGTCGCGGGCCACGATGAGCGGGCCGGACAGGCTGAGGCGCGTCTTGATGGGATGCTTGGAGAGCTCGGCGCGGATTTCCGCCATGGGACGGTTCAGATCGATGGCGACGGTCTTGCCGTTGACGCCGGCATCGGCGTCCGAGTCCGCATCCCCGCCCTTCGGAGGCAGGAAACGGCCCGGATCGGTTTCCAGCTGTTCGAGGAAGATCCCGTCCTTGGTGATCTTGGCCTTGATATTCCGGTCCGCGCTGCAACTGACGCCGATGCCCACGGGACAGGAGGCGGCATGGCGCGGTAGGCGCAGCACGCGCACGTCGTGGACGAAATATTTGCCGCCGAACTGGGCCCCGATGCGGCTTTCCTGGGCCATGCGCACGATTCGCCCTTCCCAGGCCTTGTCGCGGAAGGCCTGGCCGTTGCCGCTGCCCGTTTCGGAAAGGTCGTCGTAGTACCCGGCGGAGGCGAGCTTAACGGCCTTGAGGGTGGCTTCCGCGGAAGTACCCCCGATCACGACGGCCAGATGGTAGGGCGGACAGGCCGCGGTGCCCAGGGAGAACAACTTTTCGCGCAGGAATTTCTCAAGGGACTTCTCGTTGAGCAGCGACTTGGTCTCCTGGAACAGTGCGGTCTTGTTGGCGGAACCTCCGCCCTTGGCCAGGAAAAGAAAATGGTATTCGCTGTTGCCGCCGTGGCCGTGGCGGCCGGAAGCGGCATGGATATCGATCTGGGCGGGCAGGTTGCTGCCGGTGTTCTTCTCCTCGAACATGGTTACCGGAGCCATCTGCGAGTAGCGGAGATTCTCCTCCTGGTAGGTTTGGTAGATACCGGCCTCCAGCGCGGCCTCGTCGTCACCGCCGGTCCAGACGGATTCGCCCTTCTCCCCGATGACGATGGCCGTGCCGGTATCCTGGCAGGATGGCAATTGGCCTTTGGCCGCGATCACGGCGTTCTTGAGCAAGGTGTCGGCCACGAAACGGTCGTTGTCCGACGCTTCGGGATCGTCGAGGATGGCGCGCAGTTTGGAAAGGTGGGAGGCGCGCAGAAGAAAGTTCACGTCCTTGAGGGCGGCACGCGCCAGTTGGGTCAGGGCTTCCGGTTCGACACGGAGGATCTCGCGATCCTTCAGGCGTTCCACCGATACCCCTTCGCGGGTCAGCAGACGGTATTGGGTCGGGTCCGCTCCGGTCGGGAATTGGGCGAGGTATCGGTACTCCGGCATGCCTGGGAATTTAGGAAAAAGTCAGGATCGCGGCTCACCTCTCCCTATTGATGGGATCCGGGCGGTGAATTAGCTTTTGCCCGTCCAATCCGCACCCCATCATCTGGAGTAATCAATGAAAAAGCTCGCGGGCCTGTTCATGATCACCGCCGTTTCGGCCTGGCTTTCCGGCTGCGCCACCCTCTCCCAGTCGGGTTTTCCCGATTCCACCAGCAACAAAGGGAAAAGAGTCACGGCTTCGTTGTCCCATTTCAACATCTTCTTCCTGGTCCCGCCCGATCATCTCGAGCGGTTGATGGATGACTTGTCCGAGCAATGCGGGAACGGAAAAGTGGAAGGCATTTCCTGGACCGACACCCGCCGCTACTTCTACCTGTTCGGCGCGTTCATGAGCATCGAGGTCGCCGGCCGTTGCGCCGAGTAATCGCGAGCAGTCGCGAGCAGTCGCTGCGTAATCGCCCGGTAGCCGTCCGGCCGCGCCGGCGGCATTGAAGCGATGAAAAAGGCCCGGCCACTTTGCGTGGACCGGGCCTTTTTCTTTCCCCGTTTAAAAGAGATCCAAGGCCACGGTCAGGTGTTCGCGGCGCTGACGATGATGCCGATGAGATAGGCGATGCCGATGGCCATTGCCAGGTAGGTGGTGGCGGAAGTGTGGTGGTACTTGTCTCCTCCGCCGCCGCCCACTTTGGTCCGGATGGCCATATCCACGGTGAGGCCGTTGTCCACATCGTCGTTCATGACCACGTGGTACGAGCTGCGCAGCACCAGGTTCATGTTGTAGGTACGGAACATGATGATGCCGGCCTGGGCGTTGGCCGCCGGACCGAAATTCTGCTTGTTGTTCATTTTCATATCGCCTTGATCCGGAAACACATAATGCACGCCGAGGCCGCCGCCCGCGAAGGGGGTGAAATCGGAATTTCCGAACAGATACAGCAGGTTGGCCTCGCCGCCGAAGGCGATCGGGGCATAAAAAAGCACGTCCATTTCCATGGCCAGGTGGTTCTTGAACTCGAACCAGTTGTTCCAGCCGAGAGTGAAGACCTTGTCGTTCTTTTCCAGGCGAGTGGTCTCTATGCAGTTGAAACTGGAACAGTCGCCTTCCGAATCGGTAACGTAGCGCTGGTAGCTCGATCCGAACGGTTGGGTGAAGCCGATGGATCCACCGCTGCTGTAGAAACTGGTGCGGCGGTTGGCCAACTTGGTCTCTTCGCTTTCGGTGATGTTGTCGAGGTTTGCCACCTCCTCCAGGGTCTTGTGGTTGATCAGGGCATCGGCCATGCGCTTGGTGGCGTTCTCGAAATCCTCCACGTTGGCGGCTTGGATTTTCTGGGAATAGACCTTTCCGTCGGCCTCGATTATGGAAGAGCTGAGGAAATATTTCGAGCCGAGCATGCGGACCGCGCCGAACACGGCTTCGTCGCCGCCCTGTTCCTTCAGGAGCACCTGGGCGCATTCGCGATCGCCGCAAGCCTCGGCGGTCTTGGCCGCCTTGAGAGTGCCGGAATACGAGGTTCCCAACGCTTCGGAATAGAAATCCCTGATGGAACTATGGTCCTTGACCTTTACGGAATCGATCTTCAAGGGGATGACGAGCAGGGTTTTGGCCAATGGGGCCGAACAGGTGGCAAAGACGCCAAGAGTCGCGAGGACGCTGAACGCCGCGAGCCCTCTAAAGAGAAGTCCTCTCATATCATCACTCCTTCAAATTTCGGATTCGGCACGGTACGCGGACAAAATAGTAGCAAAAAGCTCCCCCGCCCATTATACGACGAATGCCGACGCAAGTTCAGCTACCTTTAGTTGGAAAGACCCCAAAATACCAAATATCAGGTTTCTGTCGGGCGGAATAATACCGCAAAGACTTGGCGGAGTCGCGAACTTGACCGCGAGGAAATGCTAAGCGGAATTCCGGGCTGCGTTGATGTTGGCGGCCATGGACTTCACCACCATCTTGGCATAGACGTCGATGGCGCCCTTAGGATGGGCGTCGGGGTGCTTGCGCGCCGCCTTGACCATGCCCATGGCGTATTGCTGGATGACGAGCAGGGGCAGGATGATGCGCTCGCGCAGGTGGATGGATTCGCGCACCGCCAAGTTGTTCTCAAGCAGCTTTTGCTGGCCCGTTATCTCCTTGAGCAGTCCCTTGGCGTCGGTCGCTTCCTTGTAGATGCGGCGCCAGAAACGGCCGTATTTGCGATCCTTCTCCAGGTAGCGCGTGAGCGGGAAATAGGATTTGGACAGGCTCATCATGGCGTTTTCCACCAAGGTGCGGAAGAACAGCGAGGTGCGGTAGAGGTCTTCGAGCCGGCGGCGGCCTCCGCTTTTGGCGATGAGCTTGGAGAGGCCGACCCCTACGCCGTAGAAGCCGGGAATATTCTGCTTCATCTGGCTCCAGGCGCCCACGAAGGGAATGGCGCGCAGGTCCTCGAAGCGCAATGAGGCGGACTTGCGGCGGGTGGGGCGGCTGGCGATGTTCAACATGTTGTAATAGCTGAGGGGCGTCATCTCCTCGAGATAAGGAATGAAGAGCGGATCCTGGCGGAAACGGAGGTAGGCGCCGCGGCTCTGTTCCGACAGGCGGTCGAGCAGGCGGATGTCCCCTGGCGCCAGATCGGGCTGCTCGGGCGGGAAGAGCTTGTCCTCCAGCCCGGCGGTGAGGAGCTGCTCCACGTTGAAGCGCGCGGCTTCCGGAGTTCCGAAGTTGGAACTGATGGTTTGCCCTTGGATCGTGAGTTGGATCTCGTCGTGCTCGATATCCGCGCCCAGGGAGCGGTAGAACTTGTGGGTGTTGCCGCCCCCGCGCGCCGGAGGGCCGCCTCGGCCGTCGAAGAAGACCGCTCGCACGCCCGCCTCGCGGGACACGCGGGTGAGATCGCGCTTGGCCTTGTGGATGGCCCAATTGGCGGTGATGTACCCGCCGTCCTTGGTTCCGTCGGAGAAGCCGAGCATGATGGTCTGGGACTTCGATCGCTGCGCGAGTTGCTCTGCGTAGACAGGTATGGCGTAGAGCCGGCGCATGATGGCTTCGGCATGCTGGAGATCTTCGATGGTCTCGAACAGCGGTACGATGTCCAGGCGGATCTGGCCGGCCTTCCATCCCGAAAGGCGGGCCAGCACCATCACTTCGAGGATGTTGAGCGCAGAGTTGGACTGGCTGATGATATACCGGCTCAGGCCGCGTTCGCCGTTGGACTTCTGGATGGCGCGCACGGCCGACAGGGAGGCGAGGGTGTCGAGAGCCAGGGGATCGAGATCGCCCTCGGCGAATTCCGCCTTGAGATCGGGAGCGCCCAGGCATTTCTCCAGGAAGGCCAGCTTGGCGTCTTCCGTCATTCCGGCGTAGGCCTGCATTTCCGGGATCAGGGCCAGGACGGCCGCGGCGCCGGCGTCCGCGGCTACGGGTGAAGCGGGTTCCGGCGGAGCGCCCCGGCCGCCCCGCGGCCAACTGCCTTTGCGCTGCGGCTTGGCGGCGGACAGCGATCCCCGTTCGGAAATGCGGGAGAAAATCTCCTCCAGGGCGGCGGAATGGATGCGGCTGTCTTGGCGCAAATCGATGGCGGCGAAATGGAAGCCGAAGGTCTGGACCTTGTAGATGAACTCGTCCAGGCGGCCGATGAACAGGCCCTGATGATTCTCCGCGAGTTCGTGTCTCAGGGGCTTGAGATCGCGGAGTACTTCATCCGGGCCCGCGTAACCGTGACCAGGGCGGGGATCGGCGAACGAGGACAAGGTATCCGCGAGGCGATCCCTCATGGACTGCAAGGGCTGGATGATGCCGTCGAAGGTGAGTCGTCCCAGCAGATGTTCCATATCCTGCAGATAGAGGGCCAGCACGCTGGCCTTGAGAGCTTGCGCCACCTTGACCGTGGTCTCGGAGGTGACGTAGGGGTTTCCATCGCGGTCGCCCCCCGGCCAGAAGCCAAGTTCCACCTTGGGCCGGTGCAGGAACGGATCCTGCCGCTCTTCGGTCAGGGAAGAAACGATGCGGTCCTGGATGGCCGGCAAGGTGCGATAGAAGATGTGCTCCAAGTACCAGATCAGGCTGCGCGCCTCTTCAACAGGCGTGGGCCGCTGGCGGTTCTGGAAGCGGGTTTTGCCCATCTGCAGCAATAGATCATTGATGACGGGAAGCCGGTTGCCGGCGATGGCCTCGCTCAGATCGGTGATGATGCCGAGGATCGCGTCCGGATAGAACTGGGTGGGATGGGCGGTGAGGACGATGCGGATTTTGTATTCCGCAAGTTCCTCTTCCAGCACATCCTTTTTGCGTTGATCCTGGACGCGCGTGAGGAAATGCGACAGACTGCCGGGCCCTTGCACGTCGTTCACGGCGGAAAAGGCCGCGTCTTCCAGAGCGTCGAAGAGCACTACCTGGCGTTCTACCAGTTGCAGGAATTTGAACAGGAATGTCACCTTGGCTTCGAACCCGATCTTGCCGGGCCGTTCCTTGAAGAACTGCTCGACGATTTCGGCCGGGGATTTTCCGGCCTGGAGCTTCTCGCGGCAAGCTTTGGCGAAGAGCGGCAGCTGCACGCCGGTATCGGCGAGATCCTCGAATGGAAGACCGAGGAACAACCCGTTGTAGAGCTGGTATTTCATCGCTACAAGCTCGTTGAAGGCCTTGTGGCGCGGATCCATGCGCGTCATACCCCGCCGCTTTCATTCGTAGCGGGCCCTGATTCGGGTGCCGCGCGCCCTGATTCGGGTGTTGCAGGCCCCGATTTTGGAACCGCGGGCCCGGAACCGGGATCTTTATCCGCAATTGCCTGTCCAGCCTGCCCAGCCTGCCCAGCCCGTCCAGCCTGCCCCTTGCCTTGGTAGGGTTTCGGCTTCACGCCCAGCAGCACGCCTTCACGGCGCATTTTGGCCAGGCGTTCGCGATAGATTTTTTCGAGTTCCGGATTTTCTACCAAGGCCTGCATGGCGCGTTGCGATTGCGGATCGCTGAACCGGGTTTCAAGGATCTCGTAACCTTTCCCGAACAGCCAATTGCAGAGGAGCGAGGCGGCGGGCGGTTCCTTCATCCCCGGCTTTTCTTCCACGAACACCAATGTCACCTGGTTGAGGAAATCCCCCGGCTGGATCTGGTATTGATCGTCCACGAGGTAATCGGATCCCGCGACGCGCACGATGGGGAAGTCCGCCTTGGACAATTCACCCGGGAACATTTCCTGGTAGGCTACGGAATACCCCTGTTCGGCGAGACGGATCAGGTCGAAGCGCAGCGCCTGGCGGGCCCGTTCCCGTCGCAATTCCCGGTCCGCCGGAGAGAAGCGCTGCAGATAGGCCTCAAGGCCGGCTTCGAAATCCGGGTCGGGGAGGTTCTTGCCGTGGCCGGCCAGGACGGTCCAGTTCTCCAGATCAACCCAAATCATGGGCCTGACCTTTAGCGCCGGGTCCAAGCTGTGGAATTCCAGCAGGGCATGTCCCCCGGTGCGCAGGCGATCGGTTTCGTAGTGCTCGACCACGCCGTATTCCCGGCCGGATGGATCCTTGAGCAGGAACTGTGGTTTCGGGTCCTCCCGCGCGATCATGTAGTAGGGTTTGAGCGACATTGGGGATCCCGTCAAGACGCTTTGAAAGTTATAATTTTCGCACTTACCCTGAAAGCCGCGCCATGGTCACCAACGCCCTGCAACGAATGACTCCCATGCTCTTGAGGGCGAAGACGGCATTTCCCGTCATTGCCTTCTTCGGGGGCTTCCTTTGGGATGCCGCCACCCTGGGCAGATCGATTGGGGTCCTCGATCTGTATATCCTGTCGGCCTATCTGGTTTCGGCGGGAGCGATCCTGGTCTGGATGGGTCGCCGGGATGTCATGCGTGGTCCAGCATCGGCGCCCGCTGCCATCGAAGCACCCTCCTTCAAGGCCAAGACCATTGTCTGGATGCGTGAATACGGGCCGGCATTCGCCCTGCAGTTTCTCTTCGGAAGCCTGTTCAGCGCCCTGACCATTCTCTATTTCCTCAGCTCGAGCTATCTGCCGGGATTCCTGCTCGTGATGAGCCTCGTCGGATTGCTGATCCTGAATGAATTCATCGAAAGCCATTACCATCGATTCACCATCACCTGGACCTTGTTCGGTCTGTCGGCGATGCTGTTCCTGAACTTCGCTTTGCCGCATCTGGCGGGAAGCATCCATCCCGTCTGGTTTTTCGTCAGTACCGCGGCCGGTGTCGGCCTCGTTTTCGGCCTCAAGGGTCTTTCCCCCAAGGCGCGGGGTTCCCCATGGCCTACCGTCGTCGCCGCCCTGGTCCTGATGCTGTTGTACCTGGTCAACGCTATCCCCCCGGTGCCTCTCGTTAAGAAAAACATGGTCATTTGCCGCGGGATCGAGCGCGTTCAGGGCGTGTACACGGCGGAAATGGAGATACCGCCATTCTATTCCTTTTGGCGCAGGTCGGAATCCCTGGTGCGCCAGCGTACCGGGGAAAAGATCTACTGCTTTACTTCCGTGTTCCTGCCCACGGGAATCCGCACAATGCTCTACCATTGTTGGAGATTCGATGATCCGCGAAAAAAGGGCTGGGTACAGACTTCCCGCATCGGCTTTCCCATCCAGGGAGGCCGTCAGGACGGGTTTCGAGGCTATACCTGCAAGCAGAATCTCTCCCCGGGCCGATGGGAGGTGCGCGTGGAAACCGAGACCGGCAGGGTGGTGGGCACCGTACATTTCCAGGTCGAAGCGTCCGTCGATAGTACCCTGGAATTCCGCAAACTCATCCTGGACTGACCGCGATGGCCGCGTGGTCTTACAAATTGTGATGGTTCCCATACCGATCCCGCAATTTTTGAGTTCTCCAGGCAGCCGCAGGAGGGTATCTTAAGCGAAGATGAAAACGATTCTACTGGTCGAAGACGAAGATATGCTTCGCGGATTAATCCGCGAATTGCTTGAGATCAAGGGATATACGGTCATAGAAGCAAGTCAGGGTGTGGAAGCCCTCGAATTGTTCAAATCGGCGGCGGGTCCCGTCGATTTGGTCCTGACCGATGTGGTGATGCCGCATATGAGCGGTTCGGAGCTGGTGGAGCGCCTCCGCAAGGACCATCCGGTCCTCAAGGTGATTTTCATGTCCGGATATACCGGAGCCAATAATGCCGCCATCCATAAATCGCTGGAAATGCCCGGCGTGGCCTTTCTGCAGAAACCCTTCCGCCTGAACGCTCTGATCTCCCAAGTGGAAGAATTGCTGCTGCGTCCGGGCTGAATCTGTGCTCCAAGCCCTTTAAAACTCCGCTTTTCAAGAACTTCTCTGGCTGATTGATCTTTTTTTTAGACCGATTTCTGCCTTTGAAGCGAGCATACCCAAGCCGTTGAGGCTTATCTTTGGGACATGCCCGATATCTTCGCCTATACAAGTTACGCCCGCTTTCTCCGCGATTGGTACGCCGAGCGGAAACGCCGGAATCCCAAGTTCTCCTATGAAACACTTTCCCGCAAGGCCGGTTTCAAATCCCGCTCCAACCTCATCGAGGTATCGACCGGTAAGAAAGCGTTGACTCTGTCCCGTATCTTCGGCGTTGCTAAGGCGCTGGAACTCGGTCCCGGGGAAAGCGAGTATTTCGAGAGCCTGGTTCGTTTCAACAATGCTGCCACCCTTAAGGAAAGGGAATTCCACCTCGCCAAACTGGGCGGCCTTGCAGGCAAGACCCCCGGTCGCGTGATTTCCGAAGGGCAATTCGCCTACTTTTCCGAATGGCATCACCCCGTGGTACGGGAACTCGTGTGCATGCCCGGATTTGACGGGGATTTCAGCCGGCTCGCCAAAACCCTGCGGCCCGTCCTGACCGCCAGGCAGGCCAAGGATAGCGTGGAACTGCTGCAACGCCTGGGCCTGCTCGAAAAGACGGCGCATGGCCGCTACCGGCAAGCTGACGGCGCCATCCAGACCGAAGATGAACTCACCTCTTTCATCATTCTTCGGTACCAGAAGGAAAACCTGCGCTTAGCCGAGGACGCACTGGATACCGTTGATCCGCGGAGCCGGGACATTTCGACCCTTACGGCCGGGGTGTCCAAAGCCTGTTTCCTCGCGGTCAAAAAGGAAATCCAAGCCTTCCGCCGGCACCTGTCAAAGATTGTTGAGAAGGATGAGGGGCCGGATCGCGTGTACCAATTGAACCTGCAATTCTTTCCGGTTTCGGAAACTCCTTTGAATACCGTTTCAAAAACCCTTTCAAAAACTCTTAAGGGAGACGCATAGATGTCCCGCTCAAACCCGCTTTCCCGATCCGCGCCGCGCCTGGGCGTGCTCGCCTTCTTGCTGGCGCAAATCCCTTTCCTGAACGGTTGCCTCGGCGAACAGGTGGCCGGAACCACTTCCACGGGCAACACCGGCAAGGGGACCATTTCGGGCCGCGTCCTCACCTCCGAAGGCAAGGGCGTCGCCAATGCCAAGGTGCGGGTGGTCTCGGTCGATCATAATCCCGGCCCCAGCGGTGCGGGGTTCGGCGACGTCGCAGACGTGGCCATAACCGCCGCGGACGGCAGCTTCCGCACGGATTCCCTAGCGAACGGCCTCTACAACCTCCTCGAAGAAAAGGACGGCAACCTCTCCTTCCGCGATTCCGTGGCCGTGGACAACGACTCCGCGACGCGGGTGGCGGGCGATTCCCTGCGCCCGCCCGGATCGATTTCCGGCGTGGTGCGGCTGCAGCCCGGCCACGACAGCCGCACGGTGTTCCTGATCCTGCTGGGGACCACGACCCTGGGGGTGCCGACGGATTCGGTGGGCAATTTCCGCTTGGCGAACCTGGCCCAGGGGGAATACCGGCTGCGTCTGCTCAGCACGCTGGACGCGTACAGGCCCCTGGACACCCTCATCACCATCACTTCGGGAGCGCAGGGTATCCTGCGCGATACCCTGCGGTTGGCCTATCAGGCTCCCCTGGGGGAGCTCCCGATTGTCGACGACGTGTCCATCGCCTACGATACCACCCGGATATCCGCGCTGGTGACTTGGCGGAAGCGAGATCCGGCCCGGGTCGCGGCCTACTTCGTGTACCGCAAGCATCGGGATTCCGCCTTCGTGCGGCTAAGCAAGGTTCCGGTGACCGACACCTCTTTCGCCGACGACTGGCGGAACGGGCTTAAGCCCGGCGGTTTCTACGAATATGCGGTGACGGCTCTGGACGCGCGCGGCAACGAGGGCCGCAAAGGCGAGTCCGCGTTGTTGCGGGTGGTGGTGCGCTATTCCTTCGACGTGCTGATCCCGGGCAGCGATTGCGCGCCCGGGAAATGCTTCTACGACATGGACTCTGCGGGAAACGTCTTCCTCTCGGAAGCGAACGGCGCAGTTTTCCATGGGGCGAACCTCGGCTTAGCAACCAAGTGGGCGGATCCCATCTCGTTGGATTTCGGTTCCAAGCCCATCGTGGTCGAACCTTCGGGGGCGGCCGTCTACATGATGTACCGCAATCCGTTGCGCATCGGCAAAGTGGATGCCGCAGGCCAAAAGCAATGGGTGACCGCGCTCCCTTTCGATCGGGACGTAGCTTTCACCTTGCACCAGGGCGGTGATTCGCTGTACGTCTGGGCGGAAGAGGAGCGGGTGATGACGTATCTCGACAAGCAGGGCCGGATCCTGGGCCAGGATACCTTGTTGCAGAACCTGAACCTGGCCAACCTGATGCTGTACCCGTCCTACAAACCCGGCATCGGATTCTACGTTAAATCCGCCGAAGGTTTGCAATTCCTGGACCGCGAAGGCAGAAAGACCTCAGTATGGAATCCGGAGAACCGCGGATACCTTTGGGACTTTGCCCGCGATGATGCAGGACGGTGGTATATCAGTTGGAGCACAGGGGTTTTGGACGTTTTTTCGCCGGACCGGACCCTGTTGGGATCCATCCTGGAAGGAGCGGACGGGGATCTGCTGTATCGGAAAGGGGCTTTGTACGTGGAGACCCTGAACGGCCATATTTTTATGCGCATCAATACGGGATTTTGAACGGGAGCGGGAGCATACGTTTTCCCGCTGGAAGTCTCAAACAGGTTGAAGTTCGACTTGCGCGCGGGACAGCGCATTAAAATGGACGATCAGATGATTTTCGACAGCAACGGGATACGTGACCGTTTCAATGCGCTTGCCAGGATATCCTTCCCTATCCAAGTTCCCGGCGGAAAAAGTTACGGAAAGCACAAGGAATCATCCGCTGACATGTGGCGCGCCTAAAAAAATCAAAGTCGAATCGCTGGTTACACCCGCTCAAAATGACGCTTCAACCTTCTTGGAACGTATATTGAATTCCCACCCTAAGGCGAATGGTTTTTTTCAAGGATCAGCTGGATAATAAAGGCATGCTCAGCATTCCCTTTCTGGTTTTCATTCTGGTTTTGGCGCACCCAATCCAGGCCTATTTGGACCAGGGAACGGGAAGCATGGTGGTTCAAATCGTAGCGGCCACTGTCTTTGGCGGAATTTTCTTCATCAAATCGGTTTGGCGAAGCACCATACGGTTTTGCAAATCAATTTTTCCGCGAAAAAAGGGACACTCGGACAACTAAAGTTTGAAGTTCCGGCAACCTTATCCGATTCGGCCTGAAGTTGAGCAAACCCCACCAAACAATTACACCTTCCTCAATGGGCGCCGCTTACCCACAGGAGGGATCATTCAAGGATCCCTCCGGAACCGTATTCCTCCGCGATGGCGAACTTTATCGTCAGGTCAATATCAGCTACCGGGAGGAATATTCGAAGCTGATGGAGTCCGGTCTATATGCGAGGCTGACATCCGAAGGCCTGCTCATACCTCACGAGGAAGTCCAGGTTCCGCCATTGGAGAAATCAAAAAGTCTTCTGATTCTGAAACCGGTCAGGGTGCCGTTCGTATCCTATCCCTTCGAATGGTGTTTCGGCCAGTTCAAAGCCGCGGCGCTTGCAACTTTGAGGATTCAAAAAATCGCGATGGAATTCGGAATGACGCTCAAGGATGCAAGCGCCTATAACATCCAGTTCCATCAAGGAAGACCCGTTCTGATCGATACCCTTTCCTTCAAAGTCTATAAGAATGGCGCACCGTGGACCGCTTATCGGCAGTTCTGCCAGCATTTTTTCGTTCCCATAATGCTTATGGCGAAAGTGGATATCACTCTGGGCAGGATGATGCGGATATATCTTGATGGAATCCCCCTGGACGTGGCCGGCGCGATTCTGCCTTTCCGGACTTTTTCCAGTTTGCCCGCTTTTATCCATATCCACTTGCACGGGTGGGCGCAAAAATCACGGCACAAATGGGCGAAGCCCCCGGAGGGAGGCGTTTCCAAAAACCAATTGGCGGGCATCGTCGACAGCTTGGATGGCGCCATCCGGAAGTTGGAACTCAAGGTTAAAAAATCGGAATGGGCCGATTACTATGCCGATACTAATTACAGCTCCCGCGCCTTTGCGCATAAGCAGGCAGTCGTGAAAAACCTGATAAGGAAAACAGCCCCGCGGGTCGTTTGGGATTTGGGGGCCAATACCGGGCTCTTCAGCCGCATGGCTTCGGATTCGGGCATTCCCACCTTGGCGTTCGATTTGGATCCCTTGGCGGTGGAATGCAATTGGATTCAAACTCTGGAAAGGCAGGAACACGATCTTTTCCCTTTGGTGATGGATTTTGGAAACCCGACTCCCGGTATCGGCTGGGAGAATAGCGAGCGGGATTCGCTCTTTGCCCGCGCCAATGCGGATACGGTCATGGCCCTGGCCCTGGTGCACCATTTGGCCATCACGTTGAATCTGCCCTTCGGCCATATTGTCCGCTTCCTGGCGCGATTGGCCAAACATGTCATCATAGAGTTCATACCCAAAACCGACTCCCAGGTCATCGGAATGCTGGCTTCCAGGGAAGATATTTTCCCGGAATATTGCGAACAGGAGTTCGAATCCGCTTTCGCGAAAAGTTTTACGCTGGTGGAAAAAATCGCTTTGCAGGAAAGCCAAAGGATCGTTTACCTGTTCACACGCAATCCATGAAGCGCAATCCTTTTGCTTTTATTTTTAATTTTCCTTTCCACCCCATTGTCATAGGGATATACTTCCCGATCTTTCTCTATTCGCGGAATATCGATAGGTATTCGTTTGAAGTGGTTGTGGTACCGATTTTGGAGAGCTTCGCGACGGCCCTGGTTTTCGCAATGCTATCCGGATTGCTGTTTCGAAACATCCACCGGGCGGCGATTTGGAGCAGTGCGAATCTGATTTACTTCTTCACGTATGGAGGGGTTTTCCGGATGGTGAGGTACACGGTGCCCGGCAGCCACAAAATTCTGCTGGCCGTGGGAATCGTGATGAACATCGTCATCTTATATTTCCTTTGGAAGAGAAAACCGGATATGGCCGCCTGGTCTCCCCGTCTTAATGGCGCCGCACTAATCCTGTTCGCTCTCCCTTTCGTCAGCATCATCCGTTTTGAAATCCAGGCAGGCTTTGAGGCCGATGTGCCCAGGCAAACCGTGAATCCGTTGGGGTTGGTTAAAGGCGCCCGATCCGATAGCCTGAAAAATCGACCGGATATCTATCATATCATGATGGATGCCTATTCCCGCGACGATGTGCTGAAAACGGCCTACCACTTCGATAACCAACCCTTCCTACAGGGTTTACGCGGGCGCGGTTTCCAAATCGGCAGGGGAGGAAGCTCCAATTATTCCGCCACGGATCTATCCATGACATCGGCCCTGAACATGAACTATCTGGACAGCCTCGATGTTCAGTTGCAAGGCGAACACCAAGCCTGGAAAAAACTGGAATCCTTGAGGAACGATTCCCGGGTCGTTCAATTCCTTAAGTCCTTCGGTTATCGTTGGATTGTGGTTCCCCATGGTTGGGAAAACTCTCTTCCGGAAAAGGCGGACGCCATTCATATGCCACCCGAAGACGGGGATGCAATCTATTTAAGCGAATTCGAAAATGGATTCCTGGCCATGACACCCGTGCGTTACCTGCTCTCCGCATTGGGAATGAATGGCCTCAGAAAAAGGACCCAGCATGCCAACCGGATACTGTTTGAGTTCGATTACCTCATGGATTGCGCTAATGAAAAGGGGCCTAAATACGTATTCGTGCATATACTCGCCCCCCACACTCCCGTGGTGTTTGGTCCCGAGGGGGATTTGAAACTGGATATTCCCGACATGAATCATTTACGGATCGCCGACCCTTCCCGATTCCGGCTGGCCGCCACCGGGGAAATCGCTTATTTGAATAAGCGGCTGCTGCGGATCGTGGATAAAATCATTAAGGATTCAAAGGGAAATGCCGTCATCCTTCTGCATTCGGATCATGGGGAATCCGTTTTGGAGTTTTCCGATGATCCTGAGTTCCTTGTCCAACGCCATGGGGTATTGGCCGCCCTCTATTTGCCCGGCGGCGCAAAGGATACTCGCTTTTATCCCCGCATTTCCAACGTGAATTTCTTCCGGTTCATTTTCAACCATCTATTCGATTCCGGCTTCCCGATGTTGCCTGACCGGACCTGGTATTCCTCCACCAGCGCGCCATTCCTGTTCCGGGAAATAACCGGGGTGCTGGATTCCGCGGCGGCTGCCAGAGGTATTCCCGAGTAGGATTCCGATGGAACGGGATCAGCCGTGGGATTCGATGATGGCTTTGCCCGCGTCGCGGATGATGACGCGGTTATCCCCCATGACTTCGAAATAACCCACCACGGCGCCATCCTTGGAGATAGGTCCGCTGACCGCGACATCATTCGGGCCAGGTTCTTGGCCGCTCATCATATCGGCGCCGGGAGCCTCCTGCAGAACCACGGTATAGCCTTTTTCCAGGGACAGGTTCATGACGTAGGTTTTCAACAACCATTGTCCGATGTCGATCACGATGTTCACCGACGTGATGGTAATCAGGTAGCCGTCCTTATACTGGACCGTGCCGCTTCCGGTCATTCTGAATTCTCCGGAGAAGAAATCGGCGGGAAGCTCCGTGCGGGTTTTGACATGGGTTACCAGCATGGCGTTTTCGGAACGGGTGGTGGTGAGTTCATAAGCCGGCACATCGTCGAAGTTGCAAATAAGCTGGTCCGCGGAAGTGTAGGAAACCGTAGTGTCATACTGGATGGTCACGTCGCCGGTGGCTGAGGTATCCGTAGGCCAGGTTTCGTATTCGGTGGCGTCCAGTTCGCATCCCGGTACCAGGTCCGCGCCCGCGCCGGCCTTGGCGGCTCCGCGTTTGGCATTGACCTCCATCGTCATGTCGGATCCCGGACTTTGCGGGGTGAAGTATTTCACTTTGGCCGCCATGGCCTGCAAGTCCGCGCGGACTTCGCTGGAAGTCACCGCCTTGGGCGAAGTGGGGGACTCGTCGCAGGCGGTAAGCACGGCGAGGGCCGCGGCCATGGCCGCTAGGGAAAACGGGTTTTTGGTACGGAGGATCATTTGGGTCTCCTGGTTTAGGCGATGGGCGGAATCGTAGACAAAAGGCCTGAGCGGGTAAGCCCCAAATTGTACCTGAAGAGCGGGGCGATTGCCCGTCCTTTTATTTAGGTTCCGTTGGCCGGCCCTGTTGCGGTTGCGTAAATGGACTTTCGTAAATGGGGTTGCGAAACCAGGGGTTACGAAAACACGATCAGCGACCGCCCTCAGGCGAGCACGGAACCCGCCGCTCCTCCTCCACCCGGCAGGATGTTTCCCTGTGCGGCTCCAGGCCGGATGCGGCTTAAACCATAGGGGAGCCGGCCTTCGATGCGGCCTCCGGGCGCCGGATCCGCGCCGCTTTCTGCACTTTCACCACTTTCACCCGGGAAACCGGTTGAAACTGCCGGCGGATTGAAGATCCCCTGAATGAACCCCGCGAGCTCCGCCGCCGTCGCGTTTTTCCCGCCGGCACGTTTCCGGGCCTTGAGGAAGAACAGGGGCAGTTGGGTCCACACCGCTCCAGGCCGCGGATAGCCTTTGACGATGAACTTGTTCTCGTCGGGGCGGATGCTTTCGGGCGAGGTGGAGGTGTTATCCCGTTGCAAGAGCACCTCGTCCATGACCTGGTACACTTCCTTGCTTGCTTCCGCCATGCCGTAAAAATCCAGCATTTGCGCCAGCACGTAGTTGGTGGCGATCCACACGTCCTTCCCCTGATCGGATTCCACTTCCCCGCCGTCGGCCTTGCGCTGGGTAGCCCAGCCGTTGGTGACGCGGTTGTGGCGGTAGATGGTTTCGAGGATCATCCGGACCCGGGCCGGATGGAGCAGTTCCTCCGGCGCCTCGCCCATGGCGATCCACGCCCAGAGGCCGTCGAGCTGGTTGGCGAACACGTCGAAGCTCTTATGCGCCCTGAGCGCGGCGAACACCGCTGGGCGGTCGGAATAGGTCCCCTTCAGCGCCGCCTCGGCGGGAACATCCCAGAACTTCGCCTGGATTTCGCCTTTCGCGACATAACCGTTCCGCTCCAGCTCCGCATAGTCCGCCGACGCCCGGTCGAGGATGTTACGCAGCCCGGAGTAAACGAAGTCTTTGTCCGCCAGCGGGACGAGGCGCATGGCGCGCGCATCGGGGAGGGCTTCGAAGGCGGCCCGATCGATGGCCCAGCCTTCCTCCGAGATATACCGGTACCTGGCCAACTGATCGGAGTACGCCGCCAGGGCGCCGTTCCGGGGAACTACCGCCAACTCCCCGGACTGGATTTTCGGATCATAGCAGGTCGCGAAGTATCCGCCCTCGGACCCGTCGGCGCGGCGGGTCTTCACCCACAGAGTCTCCGTAGTCGCTTGGGCTTTGGCGAAGCGCGCCTGGAAATCGGCGATCTGTGCGCGCAGGCCGCTCCGATCGGCTTCGTTCGAGGCCGCGGCCAGGAGCATTTCCGCCATAAGGATCATGGACTTGTATCCGGCCAGCGCCATGCTGGCGCTGTAAGAATCGTAACCGAACAGCTTGATGTTGTCGAAAGTATTCTTGACCTCTCCCGGGTTACCCTCGGGAATGCCGTCGCCGTCACGATCGAGCCCGACCCAGTAAGCGAACCCGGTCCGCAAGGCGGCCCAATTCCTTGCCACGAAGACCGGGTCGTTGGTGAGCTTGGCGTCGCGGGCGACTCGTTGGGCCAGTTTGGGGAATAGATCTACCCAATAGTTGGTATTGAACCAATCGTATTCGCTGACGTTGCCGCGCAGCGGGTTGCCGGCGGTCAGGCGGCCCACGTCATGGCTGACGCTGCCCTTGAGCTTTTTCGGGCCGCGGATGTGGGTCAAGGAACGGTCGCGGTATCCATGCCGGCCGTCTCCGACATCCGCTTCGAATTCCAGGTACTCGAACCGGCTCGCCTGACCGGGCTCCAAAACCCTGCCGGACGCGATGCTGGATTTCAATGCGCGCCATTCCTCGTACTCGACACGCATCTGGGCGCTGGCGGCGTGCCAGTGGTAATGGGTTTCGGTATCGTCGTGGCTTTCGATCGAGTCTATGAACTTCTGGCAGATGGCCTTTTCCTTGTCGGGGAAAACCATCAGCATCAATAGGGAATACCAATCCACGTCCGCGGAGTTGAGGAACGGGTAGTCGAAGCATTCCAGAAATGCCGCCGCGCCGTCCGTCCAGATGGCTGCGTTGGCCAACAGATAGGAGAGTTCGTTGAGGAGCAGGTTGACCACGCGCACCGCGCCCGGCCTGTCGTCTGCGTATTCCGGGTCTTGGCGCACGGCCGCGAATACCTGCGCCTGGATCGCCTGCGCGCGCCCGATCCAGCGGGGATACTCCCGAAGGGCCCATTCCGCCATGGCGATGGCGCGTGCGCCCTCGTCCGCCTCCGGATGCGCCTCCGGATGCGCGCCCGGGTTCCCCTCCTGTTCCGGAAAACGCCGGGTGTAGGCGCGCGGGAACGATTTTCCATCCACATAGGAGTGCTGGGGGAAATCCAGTACGGTGGCGAAAGGGATTTCCATCCTCGCTCCGGGCGCAAGCACCACGGTCACGGCGATCGCGGCCCCGCACTCGAAGGTGGTTTCCGGGGACTTGCGGGCGGTAAAGCGGCCTTGGCTGTCCGTGAGGAGATCCGTCTTGTAGGCCGCCGTCCGGAAGGCGGTTTGCAAATCCACCGCGACACCGGGGAGCTCCGGGACGGCGATGGCCATGCGATCGCCCGAGCGCCGGCTTCCCATTACGATGCCATGGCCGCCTGTGGATTGGAACGTCGCATGCACGTGGTCGCGGGTCGCCCCTTGGCTTCCGAAGGCGTTGTCCTGCTCGGCCCGTAACTTTTTTTCGGCGAGATTCACGAGCGAGGGCCGCGGCAGGACCAGGGTCACCGTCCGTTCCTCGGCGCCGGTATTGGCCAGCTCGAACATGTCCACCGTGGCCGGCACGGTCACGTCGGCTTCGCTCCCCGCCAGCTCGGGCGACACCGTGGTCCTCACGATGCGCACTTTGTCCATCTCGTAGCGGGAGATCATCAGGGGAGGGGCCAGGGTCACGGACACCGCTTCGTCGGCCAGGGAGTCCGGATACGCCTGGGGCTCCTCCCCACGCTCGTCCTCCTCGTCGCGCCTCAGGTTGGTCAAGAGCCGGGTTGCGGTCTTGCCCACTTGGCTGACGGTGATTGCCGGGGTCGATGCGAAACGCATGCGCTTGCCGAAGCGGATCGAACGGCCGGCATCGAGCAGGTGGTTGACCTGGCCGAAAGGCGAGACGCCGGTGGCCAGGGTGGGCGCGCCAGTCACCACGCCCGTCGGCGGGAAGTCGAGCGTGGCCGACAAGCCTTGCGCGTGCACGCCCATCTTGCGGAAGAGGTAAATCGTCTTGGCCTGCGCGCCGTCCAAGGTATGGAGTTCATCCGGCTTGAGGGGACCGCGGTCCTGCGCGAGCGCCGCCGCGGCACGACGGGCCTCGCTCTCCTGCGCCATCCTGGTAAGGAGCGGGACCGGGGCCTTGACTCCGAGCCTGACGACGATCTCGGTTTCCGTCCGTTCCTTCAGCATGGCCATGGGAATCAAGCCCCCGGCCACGGAAACCCCGTCGACGAGCACGACGCAATCGCGCTCCGCGCCGCGTTCAACGCGGATGCGGCAGGTTACGCCCCGGAAAACGCGCGTCGCCGTATAGCCCGGCCATCCGGCGGGCAGCACCGGATCCACGATCAATCCGTCGAAGGCGGGACGGATACCGAGGATGTGCTTCGTAAGGGCCTGATTGACCCAGGAGACCGTGCCCGAGAGCCAGGGATTGCGCGCGAGCCCGAATTGCGGATGCTCGTCGCCGGCCATGTTCTGCACGAACACGTCAGGCTGGCACTCGTAGATCCTGGGGTCTTGCTTGTGCGGCAGGATGCGATCGATGATCTGCACGGCCCGATCGCCGTTGCCGAGCATGGCTTCGGCGATGGACGCCCAGGGGTTGGGATGCAGGAAGACCCCGCCGTTTTCCTTTAGGCCGGGGGCATAGGTAGATGCGCTGATGCCGGGCAGAGTGGTTTTGTAGGCCGGGGTCATCACTTTGATGCCGTGTTCGGTATCCAGCCTTTCCTTCACGGATAGCATGGCGCGGGCGGCGCGGTCGGGCGGGGCGAAGCCCGCGATCACGGCCCACGCCTGGGTGTAGAGGTAGATTTGTCCTTCTTCGTTCTCCTTCGATCCGAACGGCCGGCCGTCCTTGCCGATGTAGCTGACGTACCAGCCGCCGTCCCAGGCGTTGCGGTTGATGTTCTTCCTCATGCGCGCGTAATCCTCCGCGTAGCCGCGGGCCGAGCGCCCGTCCCCGAGGAGGCCCATCAAATCCTGCATCTCGAGCAGGGCCTTGCCGTAAAGGCAGGCGCTGAAGACGGACTCGGCGCCTTCCATGTTGAAGGCATCGTTCCAATCGGCCCAGCCGAGATTCGGCAGACCATGCCGTCCCAGGTTTCCCGCCGTGAAGGCCAAAGCGCGGTGCAGGTGCTCGAGAACCGGTCCCGACTTGGGCTCCCCCGGGCCTTCTTCATAGTAGGGGACGTGCTGCTCGAGGAAGGCGAGGTTGCCCGTTTCCTTGATGTATTCGATCACGGCCAGGACGTTCCAAAGGTGGTCGTCACTGTAGAAGTCCTGGTCCGATCCGGGGTGGCCCTCGCCTATGGAAGCCTTCATGGTCAGGGGATTGAACTGGTGCATGGACGAGCCGTCATGGCGCTGGACGCTGAGGAGCCTCTCGATCATCTGCCGCGCCTGTTCCGGCATGTAGGGAAGGACTCCCAACAGGTCCTGGTTGCTGTCCCGCACCCCGATGCCCCGGTCCCCGCCGTAGCCCAGCTGATTGAGGGACATGTAACGCGACCAGAAGAAGGTGGCGTGGTTCTGCCGGGGACCCAGCACGTTGATGACGCGGTCCAAGGCTGCGTCCGGCGTCTTCACTTCGCGGAAGCGATCGAGGTAGGCGCGCCAGTTTCCCTTGAGCGTTTGGAACGCCTCGTCCACCCTTGCCGGATCGCGGAAGCGGGCGATGGCCTCCGCCTGATCGGCCGCGCCGGAGCCCTGTCCCAACTGAAGGATGAGCCGTTCTTCCTTCCCGGGTTCGATGGTTCCCAGCCGGTATAGGATGGCGGCGATGCTGTTGCCGTTGTCGGCCCTCGGCGCCTCATAATTATCGAGATGTTCTGCGAGGAGCCCGCCCGGCGCCTGGAAAGTTCCGTATCCGTATCGGCCTAGGAAATGGTTCCGATCCGTCGTGAACGAATCGAAGGGACGGTCGCCCGTCAGGAAGTTGGCGCGCCGGCCTTCCGCCATATGGGGATATTGGATGATGACGTCGCCGACCGCCTTGCCCTTCATGGTCTGGGGCACCCAGTCGGCGTTGGTGAGGTTCTTGAGGGCGTCGGGATGGGAGAATTCGACCAGCGGCGCCAGGTCCAGTTTCGTGCCCGGGGGCGCGGAAACATTGCGGACCTTCACGTCGAGGATCGCCTGGGAGGCGCCTGCCGGCACGAAGATCAAGATCTCGAATTCGAACCCGTGCATGCGGACGATCCAGCGGTTGTAACCGAGGCCCATCCGGCACTCGAACCGCTCAAAGGAACCCAGGGTAGGCGTGAAGAAGGGTGAGAAGATGGCGCGGACGCCGTCCGGCGCCGTGGTGCGCGCATAGAGCGTGCTGCCCCGCGGAGCATTCGGCGGGGCATCGATGCGGTAGCCCGTCACGCGGTTGTTGGCGGGATCCCTTTTGCAAAGGTTCATGCCGCCCGTTTGATCGACGAAGCCTCCGAAGTCCAGGGTTCCGACGTAGTTGATCCATTTGGTGGGCGTGCGCGGATCGACGACGACCAGTTCGCGCTGCGCATCGTCGAAATGGCTGAAGGCGTTTTCGCCCCCACCGGCGGGGAAGGACTGGGTGGCGGCGGGCTGGTTTCGGGGAGTTTGGCTCTTCATGGCTTCGCGTGTCCTTCCGTACTGGAATCGTACTGGAATCGGGGAGATTAGGTAAATCAAACCCTGATTTCAATGGAGGTCCGGAAGTTCTCAGCTCGGAATATTGGCGGAGCGGTTCATCGCCGGGGGTCCCAGCCTAGTCGCCGGCTGCGCCTGTCGTGTCAGCAGCGTCGGCAGCCTCGCCGCGAAGCGAAGGCGGAAGGTCGGCGCGGATGGCGATGAACTCATCGAGATGGGCCAGCAGGATATCGACCAGGGCGGGATCGAAATGGGTGCCGCGGCCTTCGGCGAAATACTGGATAATGTCCACCGTGGCCCATGCCTGCTTATAGGAGCGTTCGCTCCCAAGGGCGTCGAACACGTCGGCCACCGTGGTGATGCGGCTGTAGATATGGATTTCCTCGCCCTTCAAACCCTTGGGATAGCCCCTGCCATCGAACTTTTCCTGGTGCTGTACGGCTACCAAGGCGCCCATCTGCAGCACGTCCAGTTTGGAATCCTTCAGCATCTCGAAGCCCATCTGACTGTGGGTCTTCATGATTTCCCATTCCTCGGGCGTGAGGGCGCTGGGTTTGTGCAGGATGGATTCGGGGATGGCCCATTTGCCGATGTCGTGCATGGGGGCGATCTGCTTGATGAAGTTCGCTTCCTTCTCATCCATGCCGTATTTCAGGGCCAGGAGCTTGGCGTAAGCGGCGACGCGCTTGAGGTGGCCGCTGAGGTCGCGCACGGTGTGCTGGCTGCGATGGGAAGGTTCCGGGGTAAGGGAGGGCGCCGTTTCCAGGGGCCGCGGATTCAGCTGGTGTTCCGATAGCTGGACCAGCTTATCGAGGGCCATCAGCATGGAGATGGGGATTTCCGTGGTCTGGAGTTCGCCTTCCTCTTTGCGGCTTCGGTAGAAATGCTCCAGCTTTTCGCCCATGGGGGCTTCCGCTCTGGGGGCGCCGTGGGCACTGTGGGCGCCGGAGGCTCCTGGGCGCGCGCCGCCGCCGAAGGGACCGGATGGATTCCGGGAGTCGTTCGGTTTGGCTTCATCCGGTGAGGCCGGGTGCGATGGTCGAAGCGGAGGGTTCACTGGCATTTCCTGATCTGGCCCGGCCCCGCGCCAATAATAGCCGGCGGCTCCGCACCAATAATAGCAAAAATAGGGTTCCGGAAAACCGCCGTCCCATGTCCCGCCGGTACCGGCGGTCGGCGTAACTGGTCGATGGAGCCATGGAGGGAGCTATATTTGCAGCACTTCCGGAACCATGATGAAATCTTTCCCTCTCGCTTCCCTTGGCCTATGCGCCCTCATCCTGTTTCCGGGATGCCGCCGATCCGTATCGAACCCTTCCACCTCCACCTCCACCTCCACCTCCGCCGCCGCCGTCCAGACCGCTGGCGCTTCCGAATCCGCGGCCAGCGGTGTCCCTCGGGTCACGGTTCCCCTACGTTACGCCACCGTGTTCTCACTGGAAACCCGCGCCGAGACCACGGTCGTGATCGTCAAAAAGCCATGGCAGGGCGCGCATGGCGATTTCACCTACCTTTTGGTTCCCACGCGCGATGCCGCTCGCGATTCCGCGGCGGTTCCGACTGGAGCGGCCGTCGCGGCGGTCCCGCCGGCCGGCTCCGGGGCGAACGCGGAGAACCTGGTTGTCCCCGTTCCTTTGCGCCGCGTCATCACCCTCACCACCACAAACCTGCACGACCTGGAATCCCTCGGCGTCCTGGAAGCCCTCGTGGGCCTGGGCGGGGGACGTTACGTATGCAGCCCCGCGGTGCGGGCGCGCCTGCGATCCGGCCGTCTGCGAGACGTGGGGACGGATGTGGGACTGGATGTGGAAAACGTGGTGGCCCTGCGGCCCGACCTGCTCATCACTTTCGTGGTGGGGAACTCCTCCGACGGCGGGCGGGCCAAGCTCGCCGAGACCGGCGTGCCCGTGGCGGTGGAAGGATCCTACATGGAGGAATCCCCTTTGGGCCGCGCGGAGTGGATCAAGTTCACGGGCGCCTTTTTCGGCAAAGCGGCCGCGGCCGATTCCATTTTCGCTTCCGTCGACAGCGCCTATCAGGCCTTGGCGGCGCTGGCGCGCACGGCCAAGCGCAAACCCACGGTCTTCGTAGGCGCGCCTTTCGGCGGCGTCTGGTGGATGGCGAGCGGACGCACCTACGTGGGTCGCCTGCTGGCGGACGCGGGGGCGGACTACCTGTGGGCCGGCGACACTACGCGCGGAAGCCTGAACCTGGACGTGGAAGCCGTGCTGGGCCGCGCCGCCGGTGCGGACTTCTGGATCAACGCGGGGGAATGGAAGGACCTGGCGGACGCGCGCGCCAAGGATCCCCGCAACGCTCTGTTCAAAGCCTGGAAAAACGGGCGCGTCTACGTGAACGATGCCATCCGCTGCGAGTCCGGCGGGCGGGATTTCTTCGAGACCGGGGCCGCGCGTCCGGATCTGGTCTTAGCGGACCTGATTGCCATCCTCCATCCCGAATTGCTTCCCGGCCATTCCCTCCGCTGGTACCGCCGGCTTTCGGGGGGACGATGAAGAAGGAGGGCCGATGAAGACCGCG
>JBDSIO010000333.1:0-3581 GCA_039917895.1 Fibrobacteria bacterium
ATTTCACCGTAGGACTTGGCGACGGCGCCGCCGGACTTGGCCAAAACCGTGGTGATGGCGGCGGTCAGGGAGGTCTTCCCATGATCAACGTGGCCGATGGTGCCGACGTTGACGTGAGGCTTATTCCTATTGAATTTTTCCTTAGCCATTTCCCAATAACCTCCTGTTTGACATCCTAATCAAATCTTCTTCAGCAAAAAACCGGGCACTTTTCAGGCAATTTTTTGGAGACCGTAATTGATAGTAAAATTTCCCGGGAATTTCACCTTTTCTCCGCATAATTACCGTAGGGGCATCAACTTAGAGTTTTGCCCTCTGAAACCGCGCCTCCCTTAATGGAGCCCAAATCGGGAATTGAACCCGAGACCTCTTCCTTACCAAGGAAGTGCTCTACCTCTGAGCTATTTGGGCCCTATCAAAGAAGGGCGCGGAAAGGAAGGAGTGGAGCGGGCTAACGGACTCGAACCGTCAACAGCCACCTTGGAAGGGTGGTACTCTACCAATTGAGTTAAGCCCGCCACTTCGTTGGGTGCTTTGGCCATATCGGGGTCCATCTGCTGCATTGCCCGCGTCAGCGTACTTGCGTACGCTTTACTTGGGCGGCTTTGCATATGGGCCCCGCTATGGCCAAATCATCCCAACTCGCTCTTTTCTTCTTTTCCTCTTTCGACTCTATGACGACCGATTGAAACTTTTGGACTTTGAGAGACCTTTTAAATGGGTGGGGGCGGTTTCGAACCGCCGTAGGCATAGCCAGTGGATTTACAGTCCACCCCCATTAACCACTCGGGCACCCACCCGTTTAAAAAGCCCTTGTTTCCCCTGGTTTTTGTCGCTTTCGTCCGCTACTTGACTCGCTTGACCGTTCAGCTTCGCTGAACCTCTTTTATCCTTCGAGACTGAAAAGCCAACGATAGGATTTGAACCCACGACCGCCTGATTACAAATCAGGTGCTCTACCAGCTGAGCTACGTTGGCCCGAAAATTCCCTTCCTATCCACGGCTTCGCTTCGGATTGCCCGAAACTCGACCAAAATCGCTGATCCTCAAAAGGGAGGGAGAAATTTAGCAAAAATGTTGCCGGATTACCAAGTGCAAACCCAAGAGAGAGTGTGGAAGAGAAATAAAAGAAAGGGAATGGCGATATTGACCAAAAAAGGAGGTTTGGAGAGAGCAATGACTCGTAGAGTACCCCCCCCTCACGCAGCATTGCCTCGTAGTTGCTCTAGAGCCCCCAGACGTTCGGCCAAAGTTGGGTGTGAGTAGTGGAAGGCGCTGTACCAGGGGTGGGGCGTAAGGTTGGAAAGATTTTGGGTTGAAAGCTTGATGAGGGCGGTTTGCATGGCTGGGGCGTTGCCGGTGGCTTCGATGGCGAAAGCATCAGCTTCGTATTCGTAGCGGCGGGAGACGCGGTTCCGCAAGGGCGAGAAGAAGATGGACAGGATGGAGAAGACGGTCATGAACAGAAAAAGTCCCACGGCGGGATTGCCGGCGAAGGTTCCGGGAGGGAGGAGGGCGGTCTCGGCTCCAGCTCCGGAGTAGGCGTGGATGTCGAAACCGAAGGCGGTGTAAAGGGGCGGCCAACGGAGGGCCAGGGAGGCGAGGAACAGCAGCCCTCCGAGGATGAGTATCTGCATGGCCATCAGCTTGTAGATATGCCTGCGTTGGTAATGGCCGATCTCGTGGGCCAGCACGCCGAGCAATTCCGGCCGTTCCATTTGCCGCAGCAGAGTATCGTAAAGGACGATGAGGCGGAAGCGGCCGAAACCGGTGAAGTAGGCATTGGAGTGCAGGCTGCGGCGGCTGCCGTCCATCACCTGGATGCCGCCGGCGGGAAAACGCAAGCGTCCGGCCAGTTCCAAAAGAGCCTGCTTGAGGTCCCCGTCCTCCAAAGGCTGGAAGCGGTTGAACAGGGGCGCGATGAAGATGGGATAGACTACCATCAAGACCACTTGGAAGACCAGCAGAAAGCCGAACGCGCACAACCACCAAGAGGATCCGAAGCTACGCATGAGCGCGAGCACGACGTACAGGAATGGGACACCTAGCGCGGCGGACAGAGTGGCGCCTTTGAACAGATCGCGCCAGAACAGGCCCCAGGTCATAGTATTGAATCCGTAGCGGCCTTCGATGCGGAAAGTGGCCCATACGGAGAGCGGGAGCTTCAGCAGGGTTTGGATGAAGAGGACACCGGCCAGGAACAGGACGCCGTGATGCAGGCTTTCCTGCGGACCTCCGGTGAAAGCCATGGAAAGCGCATGGTCGAAGGCGGGAAGGATGCCGGAGAACAGCAAAAGGCCGGTGAGGCCGGCGGAGTAGAGCAGCGAGACGTTGTCGAAGGAAAGCCGCTCCAGGGAGTATGAACGCGACCTGGCGTAGTTCTCCTGGTTGAAATGACCGGCGAAAGGCGGTCCCGAGAACCGGGAAGGCAGGGTGGTATGGCGCACTACTTCCAACCGATTCAGGAAATTGAGGAATAGTTCCACGGCCAATCCGAGTCCGAAAAGGGTCAGGAAAAGGCTCAGGAAAACGGTCAGGATAATTGTCGGGGAAACAGTCGGAAAATTGGTCGCGGAAAATGCAAGGAAGAGCCCGGGGGAAAAAGATGCGTCCATAATGCCCGCCTGCTTGCGAAGGTTCCGAATATGGGCGTGAACCTAAGTAGATTAATGCCCATGGAATCCTGGAAAACTAGCATCTTGGCGGCGGCGCGGCCGGCTTTTGCGCTGGCCCTGCTCTCGGCCTGCAGTTCGGCCCCCATCAAGATGGAATGCAGGGAACTTCAGGCCCGCATCGATTATGGGAATCTGACCGGCGATCAGTTGCGTTTCGCCACCGAAGAACTCGAAGACTGCCGCAACCGCGCGCATGCCGCCGAAGAGAAGGATTCGTCCTTCATCGAAGGCGCCCATGAACGCTTCACGCCTTCGGACTCCCAATGAAGGTCTCCAGCGAAATCCTGCCCGACATCCTACCCAAAAGGCTCCTGGCGATCTCGGAAGAGATCAACCGCGCGGGCGGCTCCATCTACCTCGTCGGCGGCTGGGTGCGGGACCTCCTGATGGCCCGCCCCTGCCACGACTACGATCTCGAGGTCTACGGCCTCGACATGGAACAGCTGTTCAACATCCTGGTGCGCCACGCCCAGCCCAACCTGGTCGGCAAATCCTTCGGCATCATCACCATGCGCATCGACGGGCTCAACTTCGATTTCGCCTTCCCCCGCACGGAAAACAAGACGGGACCGGGCCACAAGGGCTTCGCGGTGACGTCCGACCCTTTCCTCGATTTCAAGACCGCCTCCTCGCGGCGCGACTTCACCATCAACAGCATGGGCATTAAAATCCCGGAGATGGAACTGGCGGATTACCACAATGGTCTGGCCGATCTTAATGCCAAGGTGCTGCGCCACGTATCCGACGCCTTCTCGGAGGATCCGCTGCGCGTGCTGCGGGCCATCCAGTTCGCGGCCCGCTTCGAGCTCGACATCGCCCCGGAAACCCAGGAACTGTGCCGCAGGCTGCCCCTGGGCGAACTCCCCATGGAGCGCATTTACGGCGAGTTCCGCAAGCTTTTGCTCA
>JBDSIO010000334.1:0-18892 GCA_039917895.1 Fibrobacteria bacterium
CCCGCAGTGCTCCTCCAGCGCCCCAGAAGCGCCCACGAGGGCCTCTCAGGGCCGCGCGGCCTGTGGCGTAGCGGCCTAAGGTTGTATCTTGGAAACGATGCGATCCAGGCCGTTCCGTCTTTCGATCCGCGCCCTGGCGCGCGCGTTTTCGCGGATGCCGATCCTTCCCGTTTTACTGCTGGCCGCGGCCGTTCCTATCGCGGTGCGGGCCCAAGCCGATCGTTTTTTCCAACCCTCCGAAGGATTCATACGCGCCAAGGATCTGCCCGAGGATTTCCAAGGCACGGTCCGTTCCGTCCAGCTCAATATCAAAGATGCCTTCGAAGGCAGCGCCATCCATAGCGACGGAGAAGCCTGGCTGTTCGATGTCGGCAACAAACTGCATATCGAGTCGCGCACGGGAACCATACGCCGCCGCCTGCTGTTCCGCGAAGGCGATACCCTGAGCAAGAACCTGCTGTTGGAAACCGAAAAAACCCTGCGCGCCGAGGAGTTCCTGGCCGACGCCATCATCGAAGTGAGGAAATGGGAGGACGGCACCGTCCACGTGAAGGTGACCACCTACGACCAATGGACCACCGTGCCCGGCTTCAGCATCCAGCGCCTGGGCGGCGAATGGGTATATCAATTCGGACCCGTGGAAAGCAATCTCCTCGGGACAGGCCAGCGGATCGGCGCCTTCGTGGGGCATGACCAGATACGCAATACCCAATGGCTGGACTACAACAACAACGCCCTGTTTCCTCAGAGGCTCCACTTGGCGGCGCATGTGGCCAATCTGTCCGAGGAAACGAACTCGGACGGATACAACGTTTTGGTCTCCCTTTCCAAGCCCCTGGAGTCGCGCACCAGCCGATACGCCTTCGCGGCTTCGATCTCCTCCCTCCGTAGTTCGGAATCCGTGTTCTTCGACGCGAACCGGTTGGGTGAGTTGCGTCCGGGATACGCCGATAGCCTGTCCGGCGCTCCCCGCACGGCCGTCCTCTTCTCGCATGTGGCCACCCACGACCTGGATTTGAGTGTAACGCGCTCCTACGGCTACCGGACCAAATTCAATGTGAGCCCCGCCTTCAATCGCCGCGATCGCTATAATGACGGCGCGATCAAGCAGAATAGCAAGCTACTGGCGAACTTGCCCGACTATGCGGCTGCCAAGACCCTGGACGAACGCACCGATGACCTGGTGGGCGTGAGCTTCAGCGTGTATCAGTTCAATTACAAGACGGTGCAGAACTTCAACAACCTGAAATGGAGCGAAACCCTGGAGACGGGCTGGCGCCTTTCCACCAAGATCGCCAAGAATCAGGAATGGCTTGGCGCGCGCAACAGCGACCTGCTGCTCAGCCATACGGCCATCTACAACAATGCCTGGTGGAACGCCGTCTTCGTGAACACCAACGCTTCCATGCGCTACTTCCTGGACCCGGATGGGGATCTCGACGACGGATCCGCCAGCGCCTATGGCGAGATGCAGTGGAAGCCGGTGGACAAGACCGCCTCAATCTTCTCTGTGAGCTGGAACAACCTTTTCGCATCGGAACCGAGCCAGCAATTGCTGTTGGGCGAAATTAACGGGCTGAACGGGTATCCCAATTTCTATTACGCGGGACAGGCCCGCATTCTCTTCGAGGCCGAGCAACGCCTGTTCCCGACCTTCGAGGCCGGCACTATCGTCCCCGCTTTCGCCGTGTTCGCCAACGCCGGCAACACCTTTCCGGACTACGAAAAACTCGATCTCGACGAACTCCATTATTCGGTCGGCATCGGCCTGCGCCTGGGCGCGAGCAAGACGGTGCAGAAGTTGGTCCATCACGTCAATCTGAGCTTCCCGCTCGACGATGAATTCCAAAAGGGAACGCTGTGGGACAAGATCACAAACGGCTTCAGCATCCGCGCGAAGACAAATCTTTGAAACGCGTCGCTTGTATCGCTCAGCTCCCGCAGATCGTCCTGATCTTTCTGATCTCCCTGTGCGTCGCGCCGCTCCACGCGGCCGCCCGCTTCTATAAGCCCCCGGAAGGCTATCTGACCTCCGCCCAGCTTCCCGCGGGTTTCCGCGCGGTCATCCGCGTCATCACCCTGGATCGCCGCGACGCTTTCGACGGATCGGTGGCCCATTCCGATTTCGAGCGCCAGGCCTTCGCCCTGGGCAACCGCCTCCACATCGAGACCCGCGAATCGACCCTGCGCCGCCGCCTTTTGTTCGCCGAGGGCGGCGCGGTCACGGCCGACCTGATCGCCGAGACCGAACGCGTGCTGCGCACCGAGGAATTCCTCTCCGACGCCATCCTTTCCGTGCATCCCCTCGACAGCGGGGCCTGCGACGTAATGATCGCGACCTTCGATCAGTGGACCACCGTGCCGGGGGTCGGATTGCAGGTGCAAAACCTCAAGGCCGCCGACCTGGTCCAGGGCCGCTGGGGCAAGCTGTTGGACGAGGAATGGTTCTGGTGGGCCGGGATCTCCGAATCCAACGTGCTAGGCACGGGCACCAAGCTGGCCGCGGCCTTGAAGCATGATCTGCTCCGCGATACCCGCTCGCTCGCCGCCACGAACAACAACCTGACCTCCCAGCGCCTGCAAATCCTGGCCCATGCCGCCTGGCTCTCCGATGGCGACTCCCTGGTCTTCCGGGTCAACAAACCCCTGTTGTCGCGCACGGACAAGTACGCCTACGGAGCCACGCTGACCTCGCAGGAAAATTCCGAGCGGGTGTATTTCGACAACAACCTTTTGGGCGAACTGCCCGATCGCGTGGCGGAAGAGATGGCGGGCAAGCCCGGGGTGGTGCGCCTGTTTGAACGCGTCGCCACCCAGGAACTCGCATTGACCGCCACCCGTTCCTACGGAATCCTGCTAAAATTCAACATCGGCCCCACCTTCACCTTCCGGGATCATTACCATGCGGGCGGTCTGGGCGAGCCCGACACGGCTTTGACGCCCTATGTGAACCTGCCCTTGTCGGCCCAGGCGCCGGAAAAGCGCACGGATGCCCTGGCGGGCGCGGCCGTGAGCCTGTATAAATACGGCTACCGGACCACGCGCAACTTCCGCAATCTAAAGTGGAGCGAGTCGGTGGAAACGGGCTGGCGGCTAACCACCAAAGCAGCCCTCAACCAGAAGTGGCTCGGCGCCGGGGACGGCGACCTCCGCCTGGCCGAGGAGGCCGTGTATACCGGCTTCTGGGATGATCGGATCTATGTGACCACGGGCTTGGGCTGGCAGAGCTTCGTTTCCGGCTCCGGTCATATGACCGACGGGCAGGCCGATGCCTGGGCCGAGGCGGCCTTGCGCGAGCATCCCCTGACGGCCACGTGGGTGACTGCGGCGTGGACGAATCTGTTCGCCACGCCGAAAAGCCGCCAGCTTTCCCTCGGCGAACTGAACGGGCTCACGGGATTCCCCAGCTACTACTATGCGGGCCAGGCCCGCTTGCTGGCCACGGTGGAGCAGCGCTTGTTCCCGACCTTCGAATGGCTCACCATGGTGCCGTCCTTCGCCGCCTTCTTCAACGCCGGAAACACCTTCGCGACCGCGCAGGCGTTCGATGCGGGCGATCTGCATTATTCCGTGGGATTGGGATTGCGGCTCGGACGCAGCAAATCCACCCAGAAGGTGGTTCAGCACTTCAACGTGACCTTTCCCATCGGCGACGATTACCTGAGCGGTCCCCTCGTCTCCGTGCTGGCGAAAAAAAACCTGTAAAAGCGCCTGTAAAACTTCCTTGACCCGGAAATGGAACACCCCCGGGAGGACGTTCCCAGGGGTGTTTGCGTGTTCATTTCGCCTGTCCCCGCGCCTACGATCCACAGGTTGAGGCTCAGGGCGAGCGCAAGGTGGCTCGCCCCATCAGGGCTTACGAAGCTTACGTTCCTATGGGGCGTCGACGGGATCCGATTCGTGGTAGTTCTTGTCCACGAAGAGGATATGGATCTTGTGGTTCACCTTGTTGGTGATGGTGAACTTGGCCTTGCCGTCGCCCAGGAATTCGGCGAGGAAGTGGAACACGGGGCGATCCAACTCGATGGTTCCGGCTTCGGGAAAGTGGAAGCGGCCGTTCTCCCAGACGCGGATCAGCTTGGTCATGCTCCCGCTCTTGAACTCCTGGCCATTGAAGGACCCGGTCATGGTGCCGTTCCATTCTCCCTTCCGTACGCCCGCATCGCTCTTGATGTCGACGGTGATGTCGAAGCGGATATCGGCCTGCTTGGCGTCCTTGGTCTTGGTCACGTTGCGCTTGTGGATGATTTTCGCGACCTTGGACTTGTTGAACTTGTCCATCGTCGCGCCCGTTGAATCCAACAGGGTCACGGAGTCGATGCGGTCGCGTTCATACCCCTTCTGCCCCGTGTAGACGGCGTGGCGAATGAAGCATGAACATCCCCCGTCGTACTTGAAGGGTTCGATCACCAACTCGCCGGTGATGGTGAGGCCTGAGGCCGAGGTCTTGAGGGCCGCGTCCGTGGAAGGCATCTGGTCATAAACCTGTCCCATCTGATCGACTTCCGTGGCCATATAGGCGCTTTGCCCATCGCTGTCGTATTCGGACTTTTCCGTGGCGTTCTCCTTGGCATTCATCAGGCAGCCGGAGAAGAGCAGCGACGCGCCTCCGATCAGGACCATGGGGGCCAGGGTCTGCAAGCTGTGGGTGAGTTTGGAGTAGTTCATGATTTCCATCCTTTCAGAGGCTTCTGTGAGCCCCTTGGTTCGGTGTTGATTAGAATATATCCGATAACGGGATCGGATGCAATGAGCATTGGTATTATAGATAACGGAAAACATGGTTTAAGTGGCATTATTGTGCTTTAAAACGCATTTAATGGTAAAATAATCGATTTAAATCTTCTTTAAAATGATAACGATGGTGCTGATTTATTTATCAAAAATGAGTGGTGAGCTGATTACTCATTGTTTTTGCGATAACGGAAAAGGCCCGGTGGTTGATGCTTGGGGAAGCGCGGCTGCCAAAAACGTAACTTGCAGCCAAGGTTCGTGTTTTCCGAGTCGAAAGGCCTGCCGCACCACTCGCAGTGGTGCTGGTTTCCCATCGGTATCCTGATAGATTAAGTTCCAACCCGGAGCCCACTTGAAAAACCGATGCATCAACCTTTTGACTTCGGCATTACTCGGCTTCGTGCCCGCACTGTCCGTCTTGTTGGTTGCCTGCTTGGGCCTGGATTCGCGCCAGGAAGGACCTGGGAAGCTGGTGGCGCCCTCCGATTCAGGTGGGCCTGCCATTGCGCAGAAGAGTTCGGTCTACATGAATCATGGCGCACCGGATACCGTGACCTGGGATTCCGCCTGGTCGCCTAATTTTGATTCCCTGGGAAACCAGACGGGATACTTCCGACTTGCTTTCATGGGATCGGACCTGCTCCTAAAGTGGAGGAACTCGACTTGGCTGGCAAAAGGGTCGTGCGGCGGCTGGTCTACGGATTTCCATTATGTGGTCGCCGGTCCCGGGCAATCTCTGTTTGAGGTGAACGAACCATGCGAAGGTATTCGGAGACTGGATCGATGGCGTTTGCTGCCCGTGGATCAAGTGAGGGTTTACGAAGGCGGCCCCTGCGCACCCGACAAGACCCTGGCCTTTGATCGACACTGCCTGATTTTGCAGGACGGCTCTAGGCGCCTTAAAATCTCTTCCGACATGGACTACGGCGGGAACTCTCGTCATCGTCTGCTCATTGGACGCGAAATGTCGCTTCAGGAAATCCAGGACCCGCCGTCGGACTCCCTGATCACGGCCACGGGCCTCCGGGCCAGCATCGATTTAAGTGAGGCGCCTTCGGTCGTTTCCGGGGGGGGCGCCGGCGCCGGGGGCGATACCCTGCGTGAAGTCAACTTCCAAGGCGCGCATCTCCGCTTCCGCTTCACCCCGTCCCAAGCCGCCTTCGGAGGAGTGGGGACGGACTCCGTAGTGCTTGCGCCTGGTCAAGCCCTTTTCCGAGCGGTGATGTCCTGCGAAAATTACGGCGTGTGGGACCCCGCGGACATGGTTCGGGTTCCTGGGTACCGGATCCGGGACTTTGACGCGGGTGGCCGCGAAAGAGCCGGCCTCGACCGCTACCGGGAATGCCTGATTTTCCAGGATGAAAACATCCATGTCAAGATTTCGCCATGGATGCACTACTCGGTTAATCTGCCTATCCAGATGCTGGATCTGGAATTGATGGCGCGGCCGCGCTGATGCGGCAGTCATGGGCCTCCAAGATTTTCAGCTTCACCCCAAGCCCGGCTTCTCCAGCTTGCCGTTCGCGTGCTTGGCAAATCGACCGACCCTAACGTCGCCATGCGTGGGGTCGCTTGATTTCCAAGGCCAACCTCCGAATTGCGTTGCGCGGAAATCGGTAAATGCCTGCTCTATTTCGGCTTGGGTATTCATGACGAAGGGGCCGTATTGCACCACGGGTTCGCCGATGGGCTTGCCTTGGAGAATCAGCAGGCGGGCTTTCTCCGGGCCGTTCACCACCAGGGTTTCATGAGTAGAAACCAAGGTTGCCGCATGATAGGCGGGAACATTTTCTCCGCCCACGGTCAGGGACTTGCCTTTGAAAAAGTAGAGCGTACGGCTAACAGCTTTCCCGGTAGGCGGCATTTTCCATTCGGCGCCGGCCTCCATATCCACCACCCAAATCGCCAATTCATTCTCGGGATTCGCGGCCCAGGAATCTGGCGGCGGCGACGGCGCTTTTCTATCTCCGAGTTTTCCCGCGACCACCAGGACCCGGGTGTTTCCATCCGCAGTCGCATAGGTGGGAATCGCTTCGTTCCACAGCATGGTGAAATGCGGCTCGACCATCTTGCTCTTGGCGGGTAGGTTCAGCCAGATTTGGAAAAGCTCCATGGTATTGTTTTTGTCGTTATGCAAAAGCGGGAACATTTCGGCGTGCTGAATGCCCCGCCCGGCCGTCATCCATTGAGTGTCCCCGCCGCCGTAACGACCCGCCGCGCCTTGGGAATCGGCGTGGTCGACCATGCCCCGTTGCACTACGGTGACGGTCTCAAAGCCCCTATGCGGGTGTTCGGGAAAGCCGGGAATGGTTTCCCCGTGATACATGCGGAAGCCGTCTTTCACGGTGAAGTCTTGCCCGAGATCGCGGCCGCGCAAGAGGCCGGCCTCCGGGCCCAAGCGGCCATTGCCTTTGGGGAAAAAATCTTCGTGATGAACGCAGAACAAAAAGGGATCGGCGGTCTCCCACTGGAATTGCAAACGGCGGATTTGGATGACGGTTTTCAATTTCATGGCATTGCCTTTGGCGGGGAGATTCGAGGGGTTCGTGGAATTGCGGCCGGCATAAGCCAAGGAAGGCAGGGCCAGCGCAGCGAAAAATCGGGACAACCTGCCGAGGAATCGCCTACGCGAATGACCGCGGTGAAAAGGGTAAAACATTTGTATTAGGCCTCCTGTCACGCAAAGTACAAAACGGCCCATTCCATACAATCATGTCCAAATGATCCAACCATTTACGGCCGCCGGTGCTTAGTTCGAAGCTTAGTGCTTTTCCATTTTTGGTGCGCCCTCATGAAAGGAAAAGTCTTCCCGAAGGATGCGGCGATATCCGCGTTGGTAGGAGTGCATCCGATGGCCGTGGGTGGAGCAGCGGAATGATCAGTTTCTGGGAGCCCTCCGCTCATCGAGCTGACGACCCGACAGGTCGAAAAGCTTGATGAAGCCTCCTAGCAACCGGGAAATACGGTTGTTAGGCGACATATCGGACCCCGAAAGGGAATGATTCAGTTGCCCTTTCCGGCGGGTTCCGAGAATTTTAGACTCGAATTCGGAAAGGGGAATGGAAACGTCCCCGAATCCCGATCGATAAATTCTCCCGCCCTTCACCCATGTTCCATATGGCCGATAGTCTCCACATTCCTCCATTGGTAAAAGAGAAGGCCACCACTGTCCGGCCGAATTTAGAGCGAAGAATTCAATGTCTTTCAAATGACCGAAGTTTCCAAAATCGCATTGATGCCCGCCCCACTTGGTTTCCAACCCTTCGCTCCCGTAAACACCTCTCATGACCCCCAGAACTTTCAATCCTACTGAATCGGGTCTGATCGCATACTTGGGATCGAGGCTTTCCACCAGCTTTCCCGAATCGGTTACGACGTTGGCGCGTTCCAATCTTGTATGCAATACCCTTTCGGAAGATTCAAAATCCTTTCGCAGCTGGTAAGCCAGATCGGCTTCCACTACATTTTGTGTTTCAAGAAGTGAGTCCAGCAAAAACTTTTTGACGCGAAATTGTCCCTCTAGAACCGTGTCGGTAACGAATCTGAAAGGGGGCGGACATTGGCACGCATTGGCATCCCAGGATGTGAACAACGCGGCAAGCAACACCTGTTCAAAGGGGCCAATGACGTACTCCGCTTGCTCGGAGTTGGAAATGCGAGGATTTCAGGGGGTGGACGCCCTAAGGGGACCGGTAGCCGGAAACCAACTCCCTAAACCTCCGAGTAGTCCCGTCGCGATCCAGCTTCGAAGCCGCGACGTCGAGAACGAGGATTTCCCACGCTTCACCGTCCGGCGCGGAATCCATTCTGTTCATGCGGAAAAAGACGATGGCTGCAGTCATGGCCGTGCGCTTGTTGCCGTCGATGAAGGAGTGGTTACGGCAGATGTAGAATAGATAGGCTGCGGCAACCTCAACCAAATCCGCAAACGGCGATTGACCGTACGCCGTGGCCTGCGGTGCGGCGACTGCCGACTCAAGCAATCCTTCGTCCCGGACTCCGGTACTTCCGCCGAATTGCTCCAACATCACGGCGTGGATTTCGCGAACCCGGCTCACGGTCAGGTGTTCGCAGTCGTCCGGCGTGCGGGTCACGCCAGGCGTTTCAGGGTCTTGCCATATGCCTTCGAGGTCTCTCGTACCAATGAGGTGAATTCCTCGGGAGAGGTCTTGTGGCGCACGGGAGTGAGGATTATGCTTCCCCCTTCATGAACCGAGATATTCACCTCATCACCCACCTTGAGATGGGCCATGTCCATAAGGGGAGCATCCAGAATGAGGCCCTGGGAATTTCCGATTTTGGTGATAGCCTTGATCATAACGTAATACTATGTTTTACCTGTTCGAAAGTCAAGTAAAAAGCCCCTTTTTCACCCCAAATGCAGAAAAATGCGGATTCGGATGGAATATATTGGCGTCGCCCAGCACACCCGAAACCGGTGGCGCGGGTGCTTTGCCAACATGCGAAATCGCGGCTTCAGGTGGCCATGGTGTCAAGGCGCGGACACCTGCTTCAGCACGCGGCGAAAATTCCCCGCGGAAAACCGGTAGAAGCCCACGCCGACCTCAGGCATGGGCAAGGCCACGGCATGGGATCCAGGGTTCATTTCGGCCTGGAGGATGCGGGTCCAATGTCCCGCCCGGGACTCCCCCGCCGGACTTCTCCCCGACACAGTCGCGAACTCGATGCGCACCGCAGAGCGGACCGGGAGCGTGAAGCGCAACTCCCGGAATGACCCGGAAACCGCGTGGGCGAGGAAGACGGCATAACCGTCAGCCGCCGGATGGCGCGCAGCCGTGCTCGGCTTCTTGAGCGCCCGGAACTCCACCGGTTCGCCCACTACGTACAGGGTGCCCGAGGCGGTGTCGATGGCCAGGCCCTCCGGCTTGCTCATGCCCAGGGAAAGCGAGGACAGCGCCTGCCCTTGCGGTCCGTATCCTTCCAGCTTGTTCCCCTCCTGGTTGACCAGGATGAAGTTGCCGTCATTGAGGGCGTAGATGTCGGCGGCGTCCCCGCTCTTGTTCCCGATGTCGAAGGGGGTGTCGGCCTGGGAGGCGGCGGGGTTTCCCGAGCCGTCCAAGGTGATGCGGTATATGCGTGGCGGGTTGATTTCCTTGACCGCGAAGGCCGACTTGTCCGAAGCGCGGTAGGCCACACCCTCGATACCTGAATTGGCCATGTTGGAATCGAGTTTCAGGTTTCCCGTGGACGGTTTGGCCACCGGCCCGGTGCCGGTGCGCGGCAGTTTGACACGCACCACGTTGGCCAGTCCCTCCTCCGAGACGAGGAACCAGTCGTCGGCCTGGTAAGCGATGCCCTCTAGGTCGGCGAAGCCCGTGGTGGCAATGGTGCGGAGTAGGACGCCGGAGGTGTCCAGCTCGTACACGGAATTGTTGTCGTTGTCGACCACGTACAGGGTATGGGTCACGGGATGGAAGGCCGCGCCTGAGAAGCTCTTGGCGGAGACCCCGGCCACGCTGGTGACCCGAGTCACGGCCCGGTATTGGCCCAGGGAGCTGGCGAGGGACTGGCCGTTGGCCGTCCGCGCCGCGGCCGCCAAGGCAAGGAAGCATAAAATGCCGGGATACCTTCCGATGACCGCCATGCCATCCTCCAATGCGCGGTTGCCCGCAGGCGTAATCTACCGCTGATTCATCGCTGCAGGGTGCCCTGGAGACGGCGAAGTCCATAAGCAGGTCGATGAAATCCCTGGGGGAATCCTCACCGGCCTTGGCCACCTTGATGGCTGCGGCGACTGTGGGCGCGGCGCCCGCGGGCCAGGCCCTCCGCCGGGCGTCGATACGCCGATCCCTAAACTTCGAGAGCGGACACGAGCCCAAAGGCTATCTCGGGGTGCAGGATGCCGCGTTCAACCTGCATGCCGCCCGCCGGGTGGGATGAACATCGGGCGAAGTTCATGGAGCCGCGGGCTTGCCCCTCATGCTGCGTACGAGGCCGGCCCTGGCCTCGCTGAGTTCGGGCCCATGGGGGGTAAAATGCCAAAAGCGGACGGCATTATTAAACCCGGGAAAGCATTTTTCATTGGGGCCTGTCCTTCCTGGTTGGCGGAAATTCCATAAATCGCGTTGATTTCCGTTTACAACTGTAAACGAGGTGGACGCCTGAGCATTCTTTGGCGGTATGTCCCAAGGTAACCTCAGCTATACCTTAAAAATTTGATTTTCAAACGCAATTGATGCCCCGTACGCAATCCGGTAACGAAATTGGGGGCAGGATTTTACCGGCTGCTTACCGCCGTTCCCGGGACTCCAAATCAGCCTATCGGACGTAAATTAGCGTAAAATGAAAATTGACGGAAGTCGGCGATAAGGATGTTTGGCCCACATTGAGAGTGTTGGGCGACAAATGTTCTGTGGGAGAAATAAAAATGGGCAGATTTGTTATTTCGGCCGGGCTATTGCTTTGGATGGGCGTTCAATCTCAGGCGCAGGACTCGAATCTCAAGGTCCTGGTCTTTACCTATACGCCATCGGGCGAATCCGCCCACCCGGAACCCAAGGCCGAGGGCAAGAAAGCAATGGAAGCGGCCGCGAAGGATATGAAGTGGGACGTTTTCCATACCGCGGACCCCGCCTATTTCACCGACGCCAATCTCGCTCCCTATGACGTGATCTTTTTAAACAATATGTGCTGCAAGGACGGGGTTATGCCCCAAGCAGGCCGAGCGGCGTTCGAGAAGGCAATCAAAAACGGCGCCGGTTATGTGGCTTCTCATGCAACGGCAGCGGTGACCAACTACGTACCCAACTGGTCATTCCTGACGGCAATCAACGGCAATGGGAAATACGGCAGCCATGGCGATAAGATGCAAGGCGTGATGCGTATAGACGACCAGACCCACTATCTCACCGAGGGCATGGGTGCCAATTTTCAGGTGGGCAATAACGAATGGTACAGGTTTCCCATGGCATTTCCGGCGAACTTGAAGGTTCATCTCTTGGCTTCGGTAGCAAAGGGAAGCGCGGGTATCGGCACCACCTTGTCCGACGATATACCGGTTTCGTGGTGCCATTACTACGAAAGTTCCCGGGCCTTCTATACCTCGCTTGGCCATTTCGGCAACCTGTTTACCGACCCCAAGCTCAAGCAGCATATCTTCAGGGCCATAGAATGGGCGGGAGGCCGCGGACCGCAAACCGGGGAATGTGGAGAGCCCATCGGGGCGTCCACCGCCCTGTCCAGTATCGATAAAACGAATCGCAATCTCGAGGAGCGGTTCTTTTCCTTCCAGACGACAACTTCGAACGAAATCCGCGGTACTACGTTGGAGCCGGGCTTCTTCCGATTAGAACTATTCGATAGCAAAGGCGCCAAGATCGCTCAAAAGTCTCTTTGGGGGGCACGGGCCTTCTCGCTTGGCGTCCAAAAGCCCGGCACCTATTTGGTGCGAGCCTTCGCGGGAGAATCCATGTTTACCCGTAGCATCAGCATCCTGTGAAATGAGATTACAATCGGAGTTTGCACCATGAAAAATTCATTACAATCCCTCGCGGTAATTCTCTGCCTATCGAACATCGGCGGTTTTGCCCAAGCCGTTAAATGGCAAGGCCCCGGTAGCTTCGATTATACCGGCCATTTTGCCAATACGCCGCCTTACCCCAAATCCGAAGGGCCCATGAATCCGGCCTATACGGCCACAGTAGTCGAGTCGGGTAAGATTACCGCCAGTGTGGGAGGTCTCGCCTGGTTACCCAACGGCGATCTATTGATGGTGGATTTCGTGGATCTTGATTCTAAGAATGGCGCCTTAATCATCCTTAAGAATCTCAACGTTCCCGGCCAGACGGTCACTTCGGAAACCATCATGCAGAACTTCAGTGAACCCTTGGGTTTGCAGATTGTGGATGGCGTCATCTATGTAGGCGATCAGAAGGGGATTTGGAAAATCGTAAAGGATGCGAGCGGCACTTACGCCAAGACCTTGTTTTCACCAAGACCCGTGGCCGCGAAAAGCGGGCGATATCCGTACGCTTTCAATTTGGAATATGCCAATGGGTCGCTCTATTATTCCATGGGCTGCCACAATATCAGTTCTCCTGAAAATGCGAAATGGCCTGGATTCGTTTATAAGGTGGACATGGCTACCGGCGCCGTGGAAACCCTGAACAGCGGCATGCGCATGCCGAATGGCATGGGCGTAAAAAAGGAAACCGGCGACTTGTTTTATTCGGATAACCAGGGCGAATGGCGCAAGGCATCCCCGGTTTTCCACGTGATAAAAGGCGCCTTTAACGGTCATCCGGCTCTCAAAACAGGTGGTGGATGGTGGCCGGCCCCCGATAAGGTTACCCCGCCCGCGGTTTGGCTTCCTACGGTAAGCAGGTCTAATTATGGCAACATGACCCGTTCCAGCACGGGTTTGCATGAAGTGGAGAAGGGGATCTATAAGGGCACCTTCCTGATGGGCGACAACTATTTAGGCCGGATCAACCGCATCTTTTTTGAAAAGGTCAAGGGCGTCTACCAAGGGGCGACCTTCCATTTCAGCAATACGGTAAAGGGGGGAATCCAACACTTCATCGAAGGCCCGGACGGAACCCTCTTTGGCGGAGCTTTAGGGACGGACAATTCCAGTGGCTGGAATTGGCAGGGTGTTTTAGGTGCCATGACCAAGTGGACCCCGAATCAAAACGGCATTATGGATGTCGTTGCCATCCGGTCGAACCAGACAGGTTTCGATTTGGAATTCACCGAGCCTTTAGCTGCCGCTGATATCAAGCCGGACAACTTCTGGGTGGTCTCCTATGCCTACAACCAATGGAGCGAAAGCTATGGCGGATCGCCCGAAGACGTCAAGAATGTGAAAATCACCTCGCTGGAGTCCTCGGCGGACCGCAAGCGGATGGCTATGACCCTAGAGGGCCTCGCCAAAGGCCGGGTCTACAACTTTTTCATCAAGAATGATTTGAAGTCCGAAGCGGGCAACAAGATCCATTTTCCTTGGGCCTGGTATACGCTGAATGAAATCAGCGATAAATTGCCGCTAGAGTCGTCGGTGGGTATTGTACCCCTCAATCAGCGCATGGCAGGGTACCAATTCGATTTGCAAGGCCGCTCACTCGCAATTTCCAACCCGGAATCCCAAACCTTTTCGGTGAAGGCTTTCGCCGCTTCGGGTAAAACGGTTTTCCCATCGGAGTCGAAGGCGGTCCAGGGAAAAGCGTCGATCCGCTTTTCGGAGAGAGGTGTTTACATTCTGCGGATCACCTCTTCTGGATTCTCCTTTTCCAAGAGCTTTACGGTCCTGTAGGTATTGAAGCATCCTGGAGGCAGCAAAAAGCCGATAGGATATTCGCATCCGCCCTGTGCATAGGTACTGCTCTGGCTTCGGCGCAGCAGTACACGGGTCTTTTCAACGGCCAAAACCTCAATGGATGGACCGTGCTTGCTATTACATCTCCCATTGCGATGCCCGGATAAATGACCCCAAGGGATCCTCGGAGCTGATCGAAAAGTGGTTGGCATGCGCGTCTTGCACGAGTAGTGACCGGGATAGCCGCTTTGAACGGACGGGGCGGACCTGGCCGAGTAGAGCGGGAAGGCGGCCTTGCCCTCAGCGGACGCCGCCCGCGCCTAGCGGGTAATCTCTATGGTCGCCGAGTTCCGGATTCGATGGCGCTTACGACCGACGCCTGCGGGACGAGCAACCTGGCGAACGTGGATCCACGCTGCGCCCAATTGGACAGCATGAAAGGCGCGGCCCGGCCCTTGCGGACCGATCTCGTGATGTCGAACGACTTCGCTTTTGGCGCCTATCCCTAAACTTCGAGAGCGGACCCGAGCCCAAAGGCTATCTCTGTGCGCAGGATGCCGCATTCAACCTGAATGCCGCGGCATGTGACGGTGTATAGCGGCGTTGCATTTGCCTTCGACCTTGTCGACCGGTCCGCCGAAAGTTGTTGCGGCTGAGCAACCTCCCGAGGAAGAGCGTATGGAGTGGAACCGCGGGGAGGTGGGTGAGGCCGACTGGGTGGATTGAAAGGGGAGAGACCGTGCGGGGGATAGGAACAGACATGCCTGGAGTTGGAGATGCGAGGATTTCAGGAGGTGGGCTCCCGGGAGTTGTCGGGAATAAAAAGCAACGGAGACTAGTAAACGGGAAAAGAGAAGAGGGTGAGAAAGGCAGGGCGCGGGGTCCCGGCTCAGACAAAGGCGTTCGAATTACCTACCAACCTCCGTTCATCGAAAAGCGCTGTTTATCCGAACTTGCATGCAAACCCCAGCCCTTGGCTTGGAGAGGTTTTTGGGGTCGAGTCCGGTCTAGCCGGCCGGGTCAGCCGGACGAATCCCGGGACAAGCAGGGGATTAAATATGGTCTCCGTGTCCTGCCGGTCCGGATAATAACGAGGTTATGGAGTATTTCTGGAAGAAGAGGGCCGACGTCGTCGGGGAGAAGGTGAGGAAGTTTTCCGCCCAGCTGTTCAATGCGGATTATTCCTACCTGACCCGTTCTGCGGGCATTCTCTTCTGGATTGGCGCCCCGGCGGAAATCTTCTTCTACTTCTTCGAGACGGGACAGGGTTATTGGGATTCGCTTCCGTTCCGGATAACGCTTTTCCTTGCACTCGCAAGTTTGATGCTCGTGGACTGGAAGTCGGCCAAGGGGTTGGCGCCAATCCTGTACTGGGAATCCGTACTTATGGCGGTTTTTCCAATCCAAACCACCTATCAGTTCCTGCATAACGATGGTATCCCATACTATCTGACTTCCACTTGTATCATGTTCTTCATCCTTGGAATGGTGACGAAGCCTTGGATGGTCCCTATCCACGTTCTGGTCGGAGGAGGGGGAGCGGCGATGGTATTCATTTCGCTGCATGGCTGGGATCCCAAGCTCCAGCCGGCCATTTTGGAGTTTTTCGTCAACGCCTTCTTCTGCGGCATCGCGGCTTCCGGCGTCATGATGGTTATGGAGGGCTACCACCGCCGCATTACCGAGGCGAAGGTGGCCCTCCTCAAGGCCAAGGAACAGGCGGTCGCCTTTGAAGAGCTGAAGAAGCGAGAGGAGCTCATCCGCGTCTTCGTCCGCCCCTCCCTGGTGGAGGAGATCCACCGCGGTCTGGATCCTTCCAAATTCGAACCTGTCCTCCGTAACCTCGCCATCCTATTTTGCGACATTCGCGACTTTACCCAGCTGACCGAGGTTCTCAGCCCCTACGAGAAACAGACCTTCCTCAACAAGTATTTCACCATGATGACCCATCCCATCGTGAAGAACGGGGGCGAAGTCGACAAAATCATGGGAGACTGCGTCATGGGCATCTTCCCGGACGGAGACAGCGCCGTGAAGGCGGCCGTGGACATGCGGCTCCAGCTCCAGGAGTTAAATCAGAAGATGTTTTCCCTGAACCAGCTCAAGATCCGGAACGGCATCGGCATCGCCAAGGGCGAGGTGATGCTGGGCAACTTCGGTTCCTTCGAGAAGCTGGATCGGACTGTGATTGGAGAGGCCGTCAATATTGCGGCGCGCCTCGAATCCAAGACCAAGATGTACAACCTGGAGGTGGTGGTCACCGAAGACGTCATCCGGGACCTTAAGCCCGGCTCCGGGCATTACCGTTGGATAGATGTGGCCCAGGTGAAGGGGTCCACCCGACATCTCAAGCTTTACGAGATCTATGGGCATCAGCCCGAGGAGGTCCGGCAGTACAAGGACAATACCCGGGACCTGCTGGAAAAAGCGCTGACCATCTATTTCAACAAGGGATTCAAGGATGCCCGGCGCATGTTCCGCGCCATGCTGGAGCAGGTTCCGCCTCACCGCCATGTCCCCAACGACCGGATGGATACTATCCTCTGTTACTACTTGGCCCACTGCGATGCGTGGATCAACGATCCCAACGGATCCTGGAATATGATCGAGAAATGGGACGGCGTGCACGTATTCAACGAGAAGTGACCCGGGTACATGCCGCCCGCCGGGTGGCCCCAAAGGACCGGCAAGGCCGGGAGATGTTGTGCCGGTATATCCTTCGACCTCGGAGGCCAAAGGCCCCTTATCCAACGAACGCCTTCACCTCATGGTGGAGGACGGAGCTGTGACACTGGAGTTCAAGCGCCCTTGGAAGGACGGTACTCGGAGCATCTCCCTTGAAGCCAAGGCCCTTCTCTCACGGCTCTCAGCCATCGTCCCGGCTCCGCGTCGGCATGTGACGGTGTATAGCGGCGTTGCATTTGCCTTCGACCTTGTCGACCGGTCCGCCGAAAGTTGTTGCGGCTGAGCAACCTCCCGAGGAAGAGTGTATGGAGTGGAACCGCGGGGAGGTGGGTGAGGCCGACTGGGTGGATTGAAAGGGGAAAGACCGTGCGGGGGATAGGAACAGACATGCCTGGAGTTGGAGATGCGAGGATTTCAGGAGGTGGGCTCCCGGCTGTGAAAATTGGGTTCGAATTACCTACCAACCCGTACCGGATCCATCATCCTGCAGGGAGTCGAGGTCCAAAATAAAACGGGGCTGTCCTGGACTTATTGAGCCTAGCGCGGCTTCACTTCCACCTTCGATTTCGGCGAGACCCATTCATACCGGGACTGGGACCTGCCTTGGCCGTCCAACAAGTTCGCTTCGAAGGTAACCTGGAAATCATAAGGTCCCGGTTCCCATGCCAGCCGGAGCCGTACCGGGATGCGGAAGGATTTACCCGGCTCCAACTTGAGATTCCCATCTGGGGAGGAGGGCGCGTCCTGACCGATATTCCCCGGACCTACGGCGATGGACGGCGCATGGGAATTGTTGAGCTGGGCCAGGGGCCCGCCAGAAGAAATTGGGATTCGCGAAGGCGGCGATTGTTCACGCCGCGCCTCCCTCCACAAGCACGGAACTTCGGCCACCGGATATCATCGACGAAATTCGACAGTGCCGGTCTCTGGGTCGCCGATCAGGATGTGCGGGGTCCGGTTCGCTCGGAAAGCCCGCGCCGACAGCGTCACCATCGAACGAAGACCCCAATCAAAGCTGCTTGAAGAAGTTCCACACCTCGGCGGGCACCCAGGTGGGCCGCCCAGGATTCCACGCGTGGGGGCCGACGAAGAGACACGACCGTACGGGGTTGCTCGTCTTACAGCCGGTGAACTCAATACACGCGCTGCTTGCGCTGGTCGGATTGGGAAGGGCCGCCTCGAACGCAGTGGCGCTCTGACTCGGATCCGGCGTCGTGCATCCGTTCACCTTCGCGAAATCCTGGAGCAGGGGAACGCCGAACCTCGGATATCCGCAGATCTGGTCCTGGGTGCCGTGGGTCATGAAGTAGGCAACCGGCGTAGTGTGCTGCTGCGTGCATGCCGTGATCGGGCAACCCGAGTGGACCGCGACTCCGCGAACGACGTCGGGGGCCGTACACGCCATCGAGTAAGCCATCGCGCCACCCATGCTGAAGCCCTCGGCGAAAATGCGCTTCTTGTCGATGCACAGCCCCTCCTCCAGCTGTATGACGAGCTGCCGAGAGAACGTGACGTCGGCTCCGCCAGTGTTGGGCCACGCGTTCCCGATCCCCTGCGGGGCGACCAAGATCGCGTCCTGTGCCACAGTCCGCAGGCCGAAATAGGACTCGCCCGTCACGGTATTCGCGCTCTGGCTGGCCCCATGGTAACCGATGATCAAGCGGTAGGGCTTGTTGTTGTCGTAACCGTCGGGGATCTGGATGTTGTACGTGCGAGCCGTTCCGCCGACCATGATCTGCTTGGCGCTGCCGGTGGTGATGGTCGGCGCTTTACCGCATCCAGCGCTCTTCACGGCGTCGGCAGATCCACCTCCCCCCGACGATTCCATCCTCACGTTGACGGTGGTGTCATAGGTTGAAAGGGGGAGCGAACGGGTCGTGAATCCGGCAGCGGTAACCTTCAGCGTGTCCAACGTGGCCGCAACCTTGGCGAAACCGGCGGATTCAATGGAAGCGTTCGCCAAGCCGGGACGGGCGGCGAAGGTGCCATCGCGCATCCGGAAATACCGATAAGCCTCCGAGCGTCCTCCCAGGGTGGCTCGTATGAATACCAGGTTCTCCTTGGGAACCATGCCCGCGACGTCGATATGATACCGCCCGGAGGAAGGGATCTCCGCGGTCACCCGGTCCAGAAGATGGGCACTCATGTCGTAGATTTCCACCTGGATGCGCGAAGGTTCGGCTGCCAGGAATTCGAGCA
>JBDSIO010000335.1:0-24689 GCA_039917895.1 Fibrobacteria bacterium
GCAGGCGCGCACGCGCGGGCTTGAGGCCCAGCAGGCGGCCGATGGCTTGCGCCCCGCGGCTGCGGGCCCGGGCCTCCAGGTATTTTCCCAACAACACCAGCGCCACCACCACCGCGGCCGCCTCGAAATACACGTCGCGCGCTCCCAACGGGAACAGGGTGGGAACCAAGGTGGCCAGCGCGCTGGAAGCGTAGGCCGCGCCTGTACCCAACATCACCAGCGTGTTCATGTCAGGGCTGCCGTGTCGAAGCGCGTTCCAGCCGCGCCGGAAAAACCGCCTTCCGGGTCCGAACATGACCGGCGTCGCCAATAGCATCTGGATCAGGTTCCAGAAACCATGCGACGGGTTCAACCGCATCATCGCATCCATCAACGGCGGCATCGCCATCGGGATCATGGACAGCATCAGGAGCGGAATGCCGAAGATCAGCGAGAAGGTCAAATCATTCCGCAGCGCCGCCATTTCGCGCTCCTCGGAGGAAAGCCCTGGTTTTCCCGGCCCAGGTCCGCGCCCAGCCCCGGATCCGTCCTCCTGGACCGGCATGCCACCCTTCGCGTCCGCCGCCAGGCTTACAGGGGAATAACCCTCGTTCCGCACGGTCTGGAACAGTTTACTTTCGTCCACCTGGGCAGAATCGAACCTCACGTCCGCGCGCGAGGTGGCCAGATTCACCCGCGCCGTCGACACGCCCGGCAGCTTCTTCAAGGCCCGTTCCACGCGGCCCACGCAATTGGCGCAAGTCATGCCTTCCACCAGGAAACCGGCGCTGGCTTCCGCGGTATCCGGCGTGCCGGCTGCGCCCAATTCAACGGTATTTGAGGACATCCATCAGCTCCTTGATCAGGGTGGGTGCATCGCCGCGGGCCTGCGCCGTGGCCACATGGTTCCGCAGGTGCCCCTCCAGAACCACGTCGCGCGCTTTCTCCAAAGCGCCCATCACCGCCTTGAGTTGGCGCATCACGTCCACGCAATAAACGTCCTGGTTTTCCAGCATGCGCTGGATGCCTTCCAGATGGCCTTTGGCGGTGGCAAGCCGCTTTATGGCGTCCTCCCGCTCCTCGGCCGGCATGCATAGATGGTGTTCGTGTTTGCCCATGGTGGTCGCCCCTTGCTCGCTTATCCCTCCCCCCTAGGGGAGGGTATTCCCATAAGATACACCAGAATGGTCGCAAGGACAAGGCTTACCAAGGGGGTGCTATATTCCCGAAATGTTCTGAAATATCCCGAAATGCGGCAGTGGTGCGTAAGCGCCGGCGGCACTTTACTAGTTTTCCATTTATGTTCGACCGCATCATGGAGAATTCCATGGCTTTGTGGATGCTGCTATCGGCCCTGTTCCCGGTCGTCTTCTTCGGGACCATCATCAAGGCCATCCTGCATTACCGCCGCACCCGATCCCTGGCCCGTTACCGCGAATATCTTTCCAGCATCCCCAGGCTTGCAAGCTTTCGGACCAACGAAGACCGGGTCGAGACGGAAGACTGGATCCCCAGCCGCTGAATCCGCTTTCCAGAGGTTGCTCCGGATACGCCTCCAATCTCAGACCTCAGACCTCGCCATTGACGGAGTTCTCCGGAATGGAACGGATCACGCGGAGGTATCTTTCTCGCCGGTTCCGTTCCCGGTTTTCCATAACAGGGGAAAGCGCGGATACCGGTCCCGGGCCGTAACCCACGCGTAACATAGGACCGCCATCATCAGGATCACCGCATCCCCCTGCCAGGCTGCCTTCAATGGGCGCTTGCCGCCCGTCTCCACCAGTACGGCCAGCAGCGCCAGATGCAGGATGTACACGTCCAGGCTGCGGCGGCCCAAAGGCAAGGCCCAGCGGGCGATGCGGTCGAGCACCGGCCGCAACAGCGCAAGCCCTCCGTAGAGCATGATCGTCAAGGAGACGATCATGGGCACCAGGATAGGCCGCAGGTTATAGTATGGGATGTTCCGCTCCACCATGCGCCCGGCCGGGTGCGTCACCAGGGTACGGATGGTTTCATAGCGGCCCAAGGGCTTGGAAAACAGGGCGGCGAATCCATAGCGGTGAATGAGCCCGGCTACGGTCAGCAAAGCCGCGGCGGCCAGCAATGCGCGGGTCCTGCGGCCTCCGGATTCCAAGACATAGGCTCCCAGGGCGCCCAGACAGGCGAAGAGGAACAGCGGCAGCAAAGGGCTGTTGCCTGCATTCAGGGCGAACACCCGCAAGCCGCGTAAATCGAGCCATGTATGCAATCCGGACAACATGACGGCCATGGCGATCAGCAAGGGAACCGGCCTGCGCGCGCTCACCAAAAGCATGCCCGCCAAAATGGTGTAGGCGATGGTAGCGAGGATGCCGCTCATGGTCAGCATGTCAGGCAGATGCGGACCGTCCTCCAAGGCGTAGAACACGCAGGACACGGCCCAAAGCGGCAGCGCGCGCAAGGCCTGTCTCTTAAACCAGGCCACCTTGATTTCCACTTCGGTAAGAGCGCCGCCCAGTGCCCGTGTCCGCGCCGACAGCCAGGAATGGGTCAGCGAGGCCCCGACGAGGACCAGGAACAGGGACGCGGTCATGGGCTCGATAAGCAGTGAGAATACGCTCCAGGCGCGGCGCTCGTCCCAGGTGATCAGGCGCGTGGTATGCGACATCACCATGAACAGCACCGCGATCATCCGCAGGGCGTCCAACGCATTGTCACGCACGCGGCTTTGCGGGGGCTCAGGAAGGGCGGCTGAGGGCCCTTGGAGAGGCATCTTAAAAGAACCTGTTTCGGACATCCTGGCTAAGGTAGCTAAGGTCCGGCCCCGGGGCCGCTTCAGAACGGTTCAGGTTTGCCCGTGGCCAGATACCGGGAGATTCCGGACAGGTATTCCCGGGTATTGCCATATCGCGTGAAGCCCCACTTGCGGATGCCGTTCTCGATCATGGGCAGGTTCAGGGTATCACCGGGATGGAGCTCATTGAGCGCTTTGCCGGGATTGTGTTTTTGTAACAGCCAGAAAGGGATTTCGCGCTCTTGGGACCAGGTCCACAAGTTCATGCCCTTTTCCACCTTCAGCGGCTCCGTGACGGACACGTAATAGTTGCCGTAGAAATCCTCCTCGATGGCGCGGTAATATTCCTCGCGGCTGGTCCTGAACGCCTTGGCCTTTTCCTCGGACAAGGGAATGCGGATGCGCCGGCCTATGCGGAAGTCCTTGGGGTTGCGGATCCGGTTGAGGGTACGCAGGGTCTTTTCCGGGACCTGTCCCCATTCGGAGTAATGCGACAGGGTCTCCTCGGTTCCGGCCAGGAAGCTCAGGACGCCGTCGGCAAACTCGTATTCCAATTTGTAGATGTCGGGATTGAAACGGTCCATGGGATGCGCGAGCTTATCCAGGTCCGCGGATTGCAAGGCGAGCGCCGGATCGACGATATGCTCGTCCGGGGCGGAGGCAGCGAGGGTCGCTGGGGGGTAGGTGGAAGGAGGCGATTGCGCACCGGATGCGGCGGACCGGGATTCAGGAGAGGCGGAGGAAGCAGGGGAAACGGAAACCGGCGATTCGAGAACCGCGGACTGGGGCACGGACTTGGTTGCGGTGGGCGCGGGAGCGATGGGCTTGGGTAAGGCCTTGCGGGAGGCCGCCACGGGCGGGACAGCCGGCGCTTTGTCGGACGCATGCTCATCCGCCCGGGCCTCCAAACGGTCACGCACCTTCTCACGGGCCGATTCGCGCGGGGTCTTCCAGGAAGCGACTTCTTCGGCGCCCACGCCGGTGAGGGCGGCCTGGGGCTTGGGTACGACTTCCTGACGCGCCTGGTCCGCGTTCTGGGCCGGCGAACCCTGGGTATTTCCGACCTTGTCCTGGGGCGAGGCCATGGCAAGAACCTCTTTGGGTAGCGTGTCGGTTACGGGGGGCGCCGCTTTGGCGATTGACCCCGCCGGCATCTGCCCGCCCAGCTTGCCCGCGACCGCCGCCAGATCGGTGGCGAGCGGCAGGCGTAAGGCGAATCCCTTGGGCAATTTCCCGTTGCCCTTGAAGGTCGCGGGGCGCAACCCCAGATTGTATTCCTCGAGTACCGCAGGGGTGAGGCCGGTCGCGGTGCAGAGGTACTTCGTGCCCAGGGGTTTCGAAAGCACAAGGTATTGGTATTGCAGCGGTTCCATTTTGCGCAGATCCGGGAATATGGAATCGGCCTGCATCGCGATGCTCGAAGCGGCCAGGAATTCCGCGTAAAAGTTCTTGGACGCGAATCCGAAGGAGTTGGAGTAATAGCTCTTGATAATGGTGCCGAGGTCGCGCGTGCCGGTCTGCCGGGCCGCCACCGCCATGCCTCCCGGCCCATGGTTGTAGGCGACGATGGCCAGCGGCCAGCTCTTAAGCCAGTTGAAGTTGTACATCAGCATGCGCGCGGCCGCCTGGGTGGAAGCGTGGGGATCGCGGCGCTCATCGATCTCGTACCCGACCTTCATCTGGAAACGCTTGGCCGAGGATTTCATGAACTGCCACATGCCGGCGGCCCCCACCTTGGAGTATGCGTACGGATAGAAGGAGGATTCCACGTGGGGCAGGAAGCGCAGCCGCTCGGGCAAGCCATGGACCAGGAAAATGGAATCGACCAGGGGCAGATAGCGGTAGGAGCGCTCCAGGCCCGCGCGGTATTTGCTTTTCAGCCCCCGTTGGAAGCGTATGCGGTCGGCCGAGAGCATGATGCCGGTGCTGTCCCAATAGGCCGGAAAGGCGGCACGCAAATCGCGATCTTGGGAAGTCCAGCTTGCGGTGTCCTTGGCCAGCATCGCCCTTATCTCGTCCCGCAATTGATGGACGTGGGCTTCCGCCAATTTGGAAGATGGACGGCCCTGTCCCGGCGCGCTGACCTTGCGGAACACCAGTTCGGGATAGAAGGGATCGTGCAACAGGCCCTCATCGTCGCCTACTTCCACATAGATGGCGAACCAGAACCGCGCCTGGTCGAGAATGAGTTCGTCCGCCGTGAACACGGCATCGGTGAGGATGGGGTAACGCTTGCCGTCGAAATATCCCGCCTGGGAACGGCCGACTCCCGCGAGGAAAGCCAATGCGGCGATGCCCACGGAAAAAGCGGAGACGGTCTTGTAAATGCGTAACTTCATGCGATGTCTCCGGTTTCCATTATAACCGGATGAAATCCGCCGCGCAAGTCCGCATTCCGCTGCATCTCCGCTGTTCGCCATGGTCCGCGGTCAAAGCGCGGGTGGCGGGGTTTTGGGGTTGCGAGGTTGCAATATGGACGCGCCTGGAAAAGCGAAGGCCCCGATGAAGGGGCCTTTTACCAGAATTAAATCGGAATTGAATCAATCAATGATGGGAACCTTGCCCTTGGCAGGTGCCTCATCTTCATCGTCGTCATCGTCGTCATCCTCCTCCTCGACCGCGGGTTCGCCTTCGGCCGCGGGTTCGCCCTCCTTTTTCATGAGGGTGGGATGGAAGTCGATTTTGCGCGCTTCTTTGGTCTCGCCCAGATGCAGGATTTCCGCGCAGTCGTCGCAGTAGCCCAATTCCTTGTCGATGGTGAATCGTTCGGAAACCTGGTTGATGCCGCACTTGGTGCAAAGTTGCGGGCGCAGCATGTTGCGCTTGAAGATGTGCTGGTGCTCGAGTTCGCGTTCGATGCGCTCGACCAGTTCCTCCGGACTCTCCTCTCCGCCGCCGCCGCGACGGCGGTTCTGGATGTCGGCGGGAATGGGAGAGGCCGTGGTCTTGTCGCCGCGCTTGATGATGCGCTCGGCGCCGATGGCGACTTCATGGAAGAAACTCTTGGCTACCTTCTTGGGCGCGACCTTGGCGTCCGCGGGAAGGTTCTTGAGCTGTTGCTTGGCTACGGCGTCCTTGACCGCTCCCAGTGCCTTGGTCGGCGGGACCTTGTCCTTGGCGGCGGCGCGGGCGGCGGTGGCGGCAAGGCTGCGTTGCGCCTTCTCCATCGGGCCTTTTGCCGGAGCGATTTTGGGCACCTTCGCAACCTTCGGTGCTTTGGGAACCGGAGGCGGCTTAGGGGGCTTGGGCGGCTTTATGGCTTTGGCTGGAATCGCGGCTTTCACGACCGGGGCCGCGGATTTAGCGGGAGCTGCGGCTTTAGCAGGGGCCGCGGCTTTAGCGGGGACGGCGGCTTTGACGGGAGCGGAGGCTTTACCCGATTTCACTGGAGCCACGACGGCTTTGACGTCTTCTATTTTGCCTTTGACAGCGGGAGCCGGCGCTTTCTTGGGCGGTTCGACTTTCTTTTTGGCCGGGGGCGCAGGCACGGATTTGGAGGCTCCGCCCTTGGCCTGGGGTACCGGTTTGACCGGCGCCTTTTTGACTGAAGCAGGAGCCTTTTTGGCGGAAGCCGGCGCCTTGGCGGGCGCGATGGGCTTTTTCGCGGCAGCCTTGGCGGGCGTTGCGGCCTTGGCAGGCTTCTTCGGAGCGTTTTTCTGGGATCCCTGCTTCACATCTTCCTTTTTGGCGGCTTTCGGCGCACTGCCCTTCGCAGTCTTCTGCGCAGGTTTTCCGGATTTGGAATTTTTGCTCGCCGAGGCCATGAGGTCCCACTCCTTTGCGGACTCGAAACGGGAGGTATCACCCGCGTTTCATCGTCGAAAAAGTAGTAATGCGAACGCGGTTTTCCGGGCGTTCGCGAAATCGGCAGCCCCGTAATGGGGGAAAGTCTACTTCACCTCGGTGATGGTAATGTCCAACATGGGATCGCCCCGTTCCAGACGCGTCAGCACGTCGAAGCCGGAAACCAGTTTTCCGAAAATCGTGTGCCGCCCATCCAGATGGGACTGAGGCATGTGGCAGATAAAGAATTGCGAACCCGCGGTATTCGGACCGGCATTGGCCATCGACAGGGATCCTGCCTCGTGCTTGAGGTCATTGGTTTCGTTGTCGATTTTCCAGGCAGGGCCGCCGGTTCCATCGCCATTGGGATCGCCGGCCTGAGCCATGAAGCCCTCGATGATGCGATGGAAGGGCAGTCCCTTGTAGAACCCGGAATCCACCAGATGCAGAAAATTCGCCACCGTATTCGGGGCCTGCTTGAAATACAATTCGACCTTCATCACGCCCTCGTGGGTCTTGATTTCGGCGAAAATCTGCTTGGTTTTGGAATAATCCCGGTTGTATTGGCGACCGGGTTGCTGCGCCGAAGCGAAGGAAAGCGCCAGCAGCACTAGTGGAAGGAACGACCGCTTAAGAAAGAGCGTTTTAAGCATTTTCAGCATATTGATGACCCGAATTGAAGGGAAGATTATAACCGAGGATGAATTTAGTAAATAATCTGCCCAAAAACCCGCAAGAACAGGGCAGAACAGGGTCGTGCAACTGACGAGACACCCCGAATTTCGTACCTTTCACCCCTCTTTCTGACGGAATCCCATGCGCCCAGACCCCTCGAAAATCCGCAATTTTTGCATCATTGCCCATATCGACCATGGGAAGTCCACGCTCGCGGACCGGATGCTGGAAGTCACCAAGACCATTACCAAGCAGGACATGCAGGCCCAGGTGCTGGACGATATGGATCTGGAGCGGGAACGCGGGATCACGATCAAATCCCACGCCATTCGCATGCTCTATACGTACAAGGGCGAGCAATACTATCTGAACCTCATCGACACTCCCGGGCATGTGGATTTCACTTACGAAGTCAGCCGTTCCCTTGCCGCCTGCGAAGGGGCGATCCTGGTGGTGGATGCGACCCAGGGCGTGGAAGCCCAGACCCTGAGCAATCTCTACCTGGCCATGGACGCGAACCTGACCCTGGTTCCCATCCTCAATAAAATCGATCTGCCCTCGGCCCATCCGGACGACATCGCCGATTCCGTAGGGGAGCTTCTCGGTTACGAGCCCGACCGTATCCTGCGCGTTTCCGCCAAGGAAGGCATAGGCATCAAGGAATTGCTGGACCGGGTGATCGAGGAAATCCCGCCGCCCAAGGCGAACCGGGACCTGCCTCCGCGCGCCCTCATCTTCGACTCCAAATTCGATCCCTACCGCGGCGCCATCGCCTTCATCCGAGTCTTCGACGGCATATTGCAGCACAAGGCCCCCATCCGGCTGATGGCGAACGGCAAGGAGTTCGAGATCAACGAAATCGGCACCCTCACCATGACCCGCGAACCCCAGGATTCCCTGGCCGCGGGCGAAGTGGGCTACATGGTGGCCAATATCAAGAACGTGAAGGACACCAAGATCGGCGACACGGTCATCGACCGGCGCAATCCCGCCGTGGAATCGCTCAAGGGCTACAAGGACATCGTGCCCATGGTGTTCGCCGGAATCTACCCGATGGACACGGACGACTTTGAGGATCTGCGCGAGGCCCTGGAAAAGCTGGCCCTGAACGACTCGGCCCTCTCCTGGCAACCGGAAACCTCCCTGGCCCTGGGCTTCGGCTATCGTGTTGGCTTCCTGGGCCTTTTGCACATGGAAGTGGTGCGCGAGCGCCTGGACCGCGAGTTCAACATGACCGTGATCTCCACCGTGCCCAACGTGGAATACCACGTGCAGATGACGGACGGCACCGAGTTCACGGTGGAAAACCCGAGTAAGCTGCCGGACGCGGGCAAGTACGAGGGCATCAACGAGCCCTACGTGAAATCCCAGCTCATCCTGCCCAAGGAATACGTGGGCGCGGTGATGAAGCTTGCCGAAGAGAAGCGCGGTATCTACCAGAACATGGAATACTTGACGCCCGATAAGGTCGATCTCAAGTACGAGTTCCCCATGGGCGAGATTATGTTCGACTTCTTCGACAAGCTCAAGTCCGTATCCAAAGGATACGCGTCCTTCGACTATGAGTTGATCGGCTACCGCCCCGGCGCGCTGGTGAAGCTGGACATCCTGCTCAACGGCGATCCCGTCGACGCCTTCTCCGTGATTATCCACAAGGACAAGGCCTACAACTGGGGCAATGCCCTGTGCGAAAAACTCAAGGAGTTGATTCCGCAGCAGATGTTCGAAGTGATCATCCAGGCCGCGGTGGGCAGCCGCGTGATCTCGCGCTCCACCGTCAAGGCCCTGCGCAAGAACGTCACCGCCAAGTGCTACGGCGGCGACATCTCGCGCAAGCGCAAGCTGCTGGAAAAGCAGAAAGAGGGCAAGAAGCGCATGAAGGCCGTGGGTAACGTGGAGATTCCGCAGGAGGCGTTCCTGGCGGTGTTGTCGATGGATAAGACATAGGCCCGTATGGGCAAGCGAATCCGAAGGCCGGCGCTGGGACTGGCATTCGCGGTGGCCTCCGTTTTCGGGGCCGAATCCGGCGGCGCTGGAACTTGGGCACTGCTTTTATGGGACAAACCCATCTCCCCCGTTGTCGGCGCCGAAGATCTCTACAGCCTGCATCGGGCCTTGTACTCGGTCGAGGAGGACGTGTTCGCCCCCGCGGCCGGCGATTCCGCGGAATCCGGCGCGGCCCGGGACATTCCGGCTCGGATCTTACGTTTCCTTCTTTTGGATCTGCCCCTGGACTATATGCCCATGCTAATCCAGCACGAGGCCTTCGGCCATGGCTACCGCTTGTACGAAGCCAGTTACCGGAACGTTTCCTATGGCCTGCACCTCCCCCCGCCCTATGGGGACGGGCATGGGTTCGCCCTGGGAACGGACCTTCGCCGCTCGGTCTCCCGTGATCAGGCCATCGCCATTTCCGCCGCCGGTATGGAGGCCAACGATTTCTTTGCGTGCACGGTTCGCGGAAAATGGATGGCTTCCGGGTCCATGAACAATCATGAGGCGGACCTCTACCTCATCAACGCCTTCAACCGATCCTTCTACGCGGCCCGGACACGCTTAAGCGTCCTGCAAGACGGATACGGAAATGATATCCAGGAATACCTGCGCCTGGTGAACCTGAGGCATGGGGACGGAACCCTGGACGGCCGTCCGATGGATATCGAAGACGTGCAGCTCCGCATGCTGGTGGACGTCCTGGATCCCTTCGCCTTCTATGCCCTGTGGACAACCCTGGGCGAACATCTTGTCCACGGCCGCTCCCGATTCGTTTTACCCATGCCGGAAATCTCCGGGATCCGTTTTCTGCCGATGGCGCACGCAGGCCTGTCCCCCTTCGGCATGGAATATTACCTGGAGACGCTGGCAGCGCGCGAATCACGTACCTTGTCGGTTACCTACCGGCAAGGGGATCCCGGTTCCGATCCTTTTTACGGCCTGGGCTTGGACTTTGGCGGTCTCATCGATCTGGCGCGCTTGAGCGCCGATGTCCGGGTGGAGGCGTGGCGACAGCCGCGCTTGCGGATCGGCGTATACGACGCGGGTGAACTGGGCGAAACACCGGAAGCGATGGAGCCCGGGTTCGGCCTATGGACAACCTTGCGGACCAAGACCAAAATCGGGCTGGTACTGGAAGCCGGATACAAGACCCGGGGCTTCGTGCAGGGCGAACCCCTGGAGGAGAGCCTGATTATCCGCAGCGGCATCTCATTCTTCCTGCCGGATCACCCGATACATTAAGCCTTGCACTACGATTCAGGAGGTGAAAACCTCACGGCGGAATGTCGGCTCAAGGATATTCGGCTCGACTTAATAACCTTGTCCCGCAAAAGCGGCCACGATGTTTTTCGAGACTATTTTAGACAATTCCCAAGCGCGCCTTCATCTTATCGACATCGAAGCCTCCCAGCGATCCCTTGGGACGTTTGGCATCCATGTTTTCGATATACCTCATCAGATCCTTGAGCTGCTTACGGCCCAACGCGCTTTTCGTCGCTTCCATCGGGGTGCGGTTGCCGAGGGCCGGGATCTTTTCCTTGAGCCACATCTCCGCAAAGAATGAATCCATTTCTTCGGGCGATTTCCAGATGTCTTCCGGTGGAATGGAAGGATGGGCTGGAGCACCGAGTTTTGGAGCGCCGCCTTTCTTCCCCTGATTGACCATCGCCGCGACGTCGACAGGCGCATCAATCCGCTCCAGGAGATCCACGTCTCCCAGCGTAAGCAGCTTCTTGTCCCATTTCTTGAACCGCTCGCGGGAATTGGTTTCCAACCGAGCTTGCCCATTTTTCGAATCCAGGTGTATCGTACCGAGGACATAATCCTTGGCATTCACCCAGGTGAAAACGTCAACATCCTCTTCGGTGACATGCCGGAAATTCCGTTGCTTGAGCATGGCGCTCCGCATGGCGGCTGAATCCTTGCAGGCGAAACGCGCCGTGACGAACAACAACTCCTCGCCGTCCGTGGTGGTCAAGGTGGGGAGCGGCGCGTTTATGGAATCATGCCAGATTCGCCTATCCATCCAGTAGAAAATCATGGGCTTCTCTTTAAGGACCAGATGAATCTCATCGGGAGATGGGAACCTTTTCCGTCGCGGCGATTGGGCGCGAACGGCATCGTAAACTGCCTGCCCGATCAGATCGAGCAACATTTCCTTTTGCCTGGGCTGGATAATGCTTCCGGCCAGCGGCTCCACGACGTGCGCGCTCTTTTCGCGCAAGGGCACCAGGCGACCGGACGCGATGTCGAAGGGGCTCAAGGCCAAGGAAAGCCCCTTGTCATAAACCGTGAACGGAGCGCCGTCGAAAACATCCTCCACCTTGGTAAAGCCCTCTTCCGGAAATACTTCGAGGACCTGGAAATAGGTCAGGCGGGCGTCCGCGAAGTCGCGCAGATATTGAAGCTCCGCCGATGAGAACCGGTTCGCCTGCTCCGCGAGGAAGTATTGGGCGGGAAGTTGTCCCTTGATCCGGAAGGTATGCAGGATGGAAGCTTGGAATTGACCCTCAAGGGCCGGACCCGCTTCCGGGTGGCGTTGCAGGGCAGCGGAATCCATGAGCTCAAGAAAGGGAGAATCCTGGTATTCTTCGAATACCTTTTGCGCGGCGTCTTCGGTCAGGAGTTCGCCGATCAGTCGCCCCATTTTTTCCGTGGTTTTGCGGCGGGTAACGAGGTGGGATTCGTAGGCGAAATCCAAAGTGGGACGAGGCGTCGCTGCGACATCGCTCTGGAGACAGCACTTCTTGTATTTTTTCCCGCTACCGCAATGGCAGGGGTCGTTTCTTCCGGTTTCCATGCTTGATGCGCTCCTCTAAGTCATCCTGGAACCAGCCGCGCCGATTTGGGATCATAGATCACCTGGGCGATGGATCCATCCCGGATTTTCCGGACCGCCTCATCGATTACCGCAAGAGGACCTTGAATATTGGATGTTACCTCCGATACTTCAAGGATCTTTTCAGGATTTTTGGTGTTGCTTAGGCAGGCGAAATGCTCCTTTATCCTACCAGGAAATCCGACGCTTCGGCCGACTCCAGCATTTTTCGCAGAGGCATTGCGACGATGCCCTTGGAAACCGGAAATGACTCCGCAGCCCGGCTAACGACAATAGCTTTCGGGTTTCCCAACGTTTCGATGGCATTCAAGAAAGGACGGGCCAGAGTGGGTGCGGTTCCGGCCTTGAATTCCACCGCCAGCCGTTTGTGGCCCTTTTCGAGGACGAGATCGATTTCAGATCCATTCGAATCCCTGTAAAAAGAAGCCTTGATCCCCGGTCGGATCCTGGCCAACACGTTTTCGAGCGCGAAACTCTCCCACGACGCCCCATACGCGGGATGCCCGTGGAGTTCCTCCATGCTCTCGATGGAGAGCAGCGCATGGAGTATGCCGGAATCGCGGATATAGAGCTTAGGAGCTTTCACCATACGCTTTCCGAGATTCGCCGCGAAGGGCGGAAGCAACTTGACGGCGAATGCCCCTGAAAGGAGTTCCAGCCAATTCCTGATGGTATTGTCGCTAACGCCCATGGCCGCAGCCAAACCCGAGTAGTTGAGCGACTGGCCGTGGAGATGGGCGCACATGGACCAGAGCCTGCCGATTGAAGTCGCTGAGAGACCAGGCGCGAGGGCCGGGACATCCCTTTCCAAAAACGTTTTGATGAAATTCAGCCGCCATTCAAAACTACCCGCTTCCCTCCCTGATTGGAAACTTTTGGGAAACCCGCCTCTCAGCCAAAGACGTTTCAAGGCCGCATCCGTATCCTCGACCTCCCGGATCAGGAAGGGCGTGAGTTCGAGAAATGCGACGCGGCCGGCCAAGGATTCCGAGGTTTGACGCAGCAGGTCGCGCGAAGCTGAGCCCAGAATCAGGAACTGGCCGGGCTTGCCTCTTCGGTCGCATATCGATCGGATTACCGGGAATATTTCCGGCGACCTCTGCACTTCATCGAGACAGATTAGCGCCCCGGAATTCGTTTCGAAATAACTTTCCGCATCCTGTAATTTTGCCAAGTCCGAAGGCCGTTCCAGGTCGAGGTAGGCCACACGGTTCCGGCGGGACAATAGTTTTTTGGCCAAGGTGGATTTGCCGCATTGCCTGGGACCCAACAACGCCACCACGGGATATTCAGACAAGGCCCTGACAACCCCCATGGTAACACCGCGCTCCAGATATCTATGCATATTCGAATTATACTTTCGAATTTACATAATTTCAACTTCCCGCACCGGCATTTCGCGCGTCGGCCCCTGGTAGACTAGATTTTGGACATGACTCTGAAAACCGGCCCCTTTAACGAAGGGACACCCCCATCCCTCGCCCCGCTCACAGTGCGCATCCTCACCGTCCTAAAACGGATCCCCAAAGGCAAGGTTTCCTCCTACGGCAGGATCGCCGCTTTGGCCGGCAGCCCGCGCGGCGCGCGTCAGGTGGTCCGGATCCTGCATACGCTTTCGGAAAAGGAAAAGCTGCCCTGGCACCGGGTGGTGGACCGTAACGGACGCATTTCCCTGCCCATGGACGCCGGAGGCGCGCGCCAGGCGGACCTGCTGCGCAAGGAAAACGTGGAGGTGAGCGAGTCAGGGGCGGTCCGCATGGAGCGGTTCGGATGGAAGACCGGTAAGCCTTCCGATTAGCACAGGTAGCGCCGGAGTCAGGCGTGCAGGACGTTCAGCTTCAAAATGGCGGCAGCCTGCCGCATTCTTTCGTCCAGGGTAACGAAGCTATTGACCGCCCTGTCCGCTTTTTGCATTTATTGGGGCGCGCCTTTCCAGACATCACCAGGAGTTTCGCGATGAAACGCATACTTTCGCTAGTTTCGATGTTGGCTGTCTTCGCCGCACTGGGCTCATTCAACGCCTGCGTCACCGATTCGAAATCCAACGACGGAAGCGATACGGCCGTTACCGAGGCGCTGCGAAAGCCGCGCGCCCCCAAGGTGACCTACTCCGTCTACGACTCCCTGGTCTTGATCACCATCATCGGATCGAAGGCGGGGGAAGAAAGTTCCTACTGGATCCGACGTGACGGAAATTTGCTGGAACAACCCGCCCATCAGAACGGGCCGGGGGGAGATGACGTCTACGTCCTCAGGGACACTTTATCGGTAAAGGGCTCCCACACCTATACGGTGCAGTATGGGATATCCGAAAAGAATCTGAGCGACAAGTCGCCTGAGTTCGTCCTTGATTTTTCCGGACACTCCAGATCCGGCATTGTACGATGCGCGTTGACGACCGAACAGCTCGTCCGCCTATCGGTTTCCGCGCCGTCGGACGAAGCCCTCGGGGTCTTCATCGTTGAACGCAAGGTCGGTGGGGCGGGCAGCATCCAGGTACTGGACACCGTCTCGTTCGATTCCCAGGCCGGCGGCGGCTTTGTGGACACGTCCCTGGTCGCCGAAGACGCCTGGCTGTATTACCGCGTGCGGGCGCTGGATTTGGTCACCGAGGAGTTCCTGCCCCCGAGTCCATGGGATTCGATTCTTGTGAAGAACAAGGTCTGGAAATACATTCCCCTTCCCGGCTTCATGATCAATGAGAACGGCGTGCACGTCTCCTTAGCCAATCCGCTCGCCTATCCCGACAACGGAAGCGCGTACTATTATCTCTATCGCGGGGCGAAGGCCGACCGGTCGGCAGGCTCCAAGGTAGACTCCCTTCCCATCACCAGCCTCTCGCTCAACGCGAGCTTGAACGATCAGCCGGACTCGGGCGAGTACTTTTACTGGGTGGACGCACGTGATCCTTGGGGCCGGATAAGCCCCCGGTCCACGCCCAAACCCGTGCTTTTCACCGGCCGTCCCCAGGGTCCCGCGGTTTTCATCCTCAGGATGGAGCAAGGTACCGTGGTGCTGCAACCTGCTCAGGATCCGATGGCCGAGACCTACATCCTGCAGCGCTCATTGGACACGGCCCGGGGGGTCCAGAGCATAGACACCATGGTTATCTCACCCATGTACAGGGTCCTTGAAACCTTCGTAGATCATCCCACCACAGACGGATTCTACTACTACCGGGTCATCACGATTCGTGTGGACGGCTTGCCGAGCGATCCTGGACCCTGGGCACGGACCGCCTACTTCCATTACGAACCCTTCTATACGCTTATCTACATCCCCGTGGTGAACCGCGGCGACCACGTAACGGCCAAAATGGATCGGCTGCCTGACTACTACCACGTGCTCTACCGCGCCCGCACCGCAACCGGGCTGGACACTTTGGCCGTCGACACCTTGAGGTATTCCGACGGCGATTCCGAACTCAAGGATACGCCCCCGGTGGGAACCTGGTACTACCGGGTCGTTCGCAAGGCGGCGAACGAGAACGGCGGCTCAGGCCTGTATCGCTCCCAGACCACGCGCATCGAATTCACCGGCAAGAAAGTGGGGCCAACCATTGTGGGCCTGGTTGTGGGAACCTCGTACATCGACATCAGCATCACATTCGAACCGGAGGCATTGGCCTGCATATTTGAACGCAGCCAGGATGGAAAGGCCTGGACGGCTTTCGACACGGTTTCCGTCCTGAACCTCGGAAATCTGCGTGATCGTCCGCCCGCGGACGGATTCTGGTACTACCGCGCCCGATCGGTGAGCGTCGATATGTCGGTATCCGAACCCGGGGCTGCGATGCGCACCTACACGACCTACACCTACACCGGGCAATACCTTACTTCCCTCAACGCTTACGTAGAAAACAAAGGGACCCGGCTGGAGTTCCCTTTCTATCCCGAATACGGGTATGTCCTCTATCTGTTCCGGAGCGACAAACCGGATTGGAAGGAAGGGAACCGGGTGGATACGCTGAACTACATGGATGCCGAAACTTTGCTCCGCGACACGCCGCCAAAAGGCGTGTATTACTATTGGGTGGAGCGCGAACCTGTCGCCTCCAATGCGAATACGCTCATCCACCGTTCCCGTCCGATCAAAGTGGACTTCACCGGAACGCCCGCCATCACCGCCCTGCAAGCCTATTTGAAGGGAATCGAGATCACCCTGCCGTATATCGCCGCCGAAGATACCCTGGAAATCCATCGGAGTACGGGCAAGCCGGAGGACCTCAAGTCGTTCGAGCGCATCGCAACCCTGCCCGGTTCGCCGGTTTGGTTCACCTATCTGGATACAACCATGGGCACTGCTTCGGGATTCTACCATTACAGGATAGCGGTCAGGTCCAAAGGGGGGTTATCGGATTTGAGCGCGGTGAAATCGATTTATTTCGAACCGAACACGAAAATCGGGAACTTTATCCTGTTCAAGGAGTCCGCGGATTAGTTGCGGATTAATTTCGGAATAGTTGCGGGATAGCGGCTCGTTGCCCGGAGGTTGGAGAGCGATTCACGTTTCCCCGCCTGGCAAAATTTACCCTCATTGGATTTTCAAAATTGTGGTTCGTCGCCGGGGAGTTGCTGCGCAACTCCACGCTTCCTCGCTTGGCAAAATCCACTTTCAGTGGATTTTCAGCACGATGCGGCGGTTCTTGGCCTGGTTTTCGGCAATGGGCCTGCCGTCGCCGTCCACGTTCGGAACCTTGGGTTTGGTGTCCGCGTAACCCGCCGCCTTCAGGCGCTCCGAGGGGATGCCCTTTTCGATCAGGTACTTCACGATGTTGGTGGCCCGGTTCACTGAAAGCTCCCAGTTGGAAGGGAATTGCAGCGTCTTGATGGGGACGTTGTCGGTGTGGCCCTCGATATCCACGGCGAACTTGTAGTACTCGATGCCTTTCATGGCATCGGCCACCTTGTCCATGTTTCCCCGCGCGGAATTCCCAAGTTCGGCCTTGCCGGGGTCGAACACGGCCGCGCTCGAGAATTCCAACACGATGCCGTCCCGAGCCAAATCGATGGTCACGTCCCCGCGGCTCCGTTCCAGCGCCAGCAAGGAATCGAGGTCATGCTTGATTTCGCCCAGCGGCGTCTTGACGTCCTTGTCCTTGCCGATATCGCTGCGCAGTCCCTTTTTCATCTGCTCGAAGAGCACGGGATCGATGTGGGAGACCGAGAGCATGGAAAGAAAAAAGGCCATGAGGAGCGTCACCATATCGGCGTAGCTCATGAGCCAATCCTCTTCCTGCCCTTCGTGCTCGGGCACGCGGTGGCGGTTATGATGCTTGCTCACGCCCATATGACGCGCTTAGGCCTTTTTGGCCGCGGATGCCCCGCCGAACATGGAATACTGTTCCTTGCGGTCCAGGTAGGAATTGAGCTTGTCCTGGATGTACATGGCGGGCTTCTTTTCCATGATCATGACGAGGGCTTCCAGGATCAGGTAATGACGGAAGCGTTCGATGCTCAGGGTCTGCTTCACCTTGGTCGAGGACGGCATGAACACGAAGCGCGCAAGGAGCAGGCCGTACAAGGTCGCCGTGAGGGCGAGCGAAAGACCGGGGCCCAGCTTCGACGGGTCTTCGAGCTTGCCCAGCATCACGATCAGGCCGAGCAAGGTTCCCACCAGGCCGAAAGCCGGCGTCATGGAAGCCATGGTGTTGAGGATGGCCGAATCTTGCAGATGGCGGAAGTAATGCTCTTCGACGTTGGTGGTGCCGAACTCGCGAAGGTCGTCGGGCTTATAGCCGGTGCTGGCGAGGTTGAAGACGTATTTGGTGAATTCGTCCTTGCTCGCCTTGGAAATGGATTCATAGGCGGCTGGGCCATCGGCTTGGACCTTCTTCTGCCATTCGATGGCTTGCTTCACGTCCAGCACCAGGGTCTTGGCCGAGATGGACTGCTTGAGGAAGATGCGCAGCGTGGCGGTAAAGGCGTTCCAGACGTATTGGAACCTGAACCCGATAAAGGTCACGGTGACGGTGCCGCCGAAAACGATCATGAAGCTGCCGAGGCTTACGAAGACCTGCCAGTCCTTGGTCTCATGGAGGATTCCCAGCGCGATGATCAGGAATCCGAAGATCACGCCGCAAACGGTGGAAAGGGAAATCATTTCGCGTTGCCTTCCTTGGCCGGCTTGGCCGACGGGAGCTTGGCCTTGCCGGAAGGGGTTTTCACCGGCGCGGCCGGAGATGCGGGCGGATTAGCGGAGGGAGTTGCAGAGGGAGATGCGGATGGAGTTGCGGCTGGAGCGGCAGCCGGAGCAACGGCGGGGACAGGGGCAGGAGCGACGGGAGCATGGGGCGCGACGACGGCGGGTTCGGCTTGGGCTGCGGCTGCCGGCTCGGCCGCTTCGGGTACAGGCGCCTGGGGGGCGGGGGCTTGGGTCGCCTCGGAAGGGGTGGCGGTATGGGCGGCGGGAGCGCTCGGATAATTGTAAGCCGGCTCGTTGTAGACTTCCGGGAACGGAGGGTCTTCCGCCTCGGGCAGGGGCGCGGGGGCCAGACGCTGGACAGGACGCGGCAGGATGGGGCGCGGAGAGGGAGAACCGCGGCCGCCGGGGGTGCGGGTTTTCTCCAGCATATTGACTACGGAGGGCATGTCCGGATTAAGGCGCAGGGCTTCCATCCACTGGCGGCGCGCCATCCCGCCCTGGCCCATCATGTAATGGATGCTGCCGGCGAGCGCGTAGCCTTCCGCGGTGGGACGCGCGTCCAGGGACGACTTCACGGCCTGCATGGCTTCGGGATAGCGCTTCTGGTAGAAGAGTTCCTGGGATTTGCGGATTCCCGCCAGTACCCTGGAGGTTACGTCGGTGAAATCGGCCTGCTCTTCCTCGGGAAGCTGAAGTTCCTTTTTGGAATCGGCCTCCTTCTTCGCCTCGGATCGGGCTTCGGGCTTGGCCTCGGCCTTTTTGCGCATCGCGGCGCGGGGCGCCTCCGGTTCGCCCTGTTCCGGCTCCTCCTGATCCTGTTCCTGCGCCTGCGGCTTGGCGGCCTTGGGCTTGGGCGGGGGCCGTTTCTCTTCGGCCACCGCGGGTTCGCCGTTCGCCAGCTTGGGCGGCTCGCCCGACATTTCCATATAGAGATCGGTGTTACCGAGATCGATGGCCAGGTTGGCATCCGTGCTCTTGTTGGAGTAATGGAAACTGATGGTCCCCTCGCCGTTCTCGCCGGGCTGTTGGACCTGGACTGGGGCGGGGTCCGGTTCACGCGGTGCCGGGACGCTGGAGCCGCATCCCATGATCAGGAACGCGAGAACGGCGACCGCGCCTCCGTAAAGCGGAAGTGCGCTTCCCCTGGGCCGAAGGACCCGTCGGGAAATCGGAACGGACCTTCCGGAAACCGGAAAATGCTTAGAAAGTATAGTGCAGGTACGTGAGTTCATAGGCTACGGGTTCCAGGGTCAGGAAGCGATCTTCATCATCGCCCAGCCCTTTCAGCTTCTTGTTGAGGGGAAGGAACATCACGCCCCCGCCCAGGGTGAAATGCCGGCTGACGCGGGACTTGTATCCCACGGTGACGGCGCTGAGATGGCCTCGGTTGGCGAAAGGGATGAATTCCTGGTATCCGATGTAGGTCCCGAGCCAATAGCCGAGATCGGGATTGGATTTGCGGAAGAAGATCCCCAGCATCTCGATGCCGAACTTCAGGGTCTGGATGTTGAAATTGATCGCGAGGCTGTCCGGACCGCCGGAACCCACCGCCAATCCGTAGCCGAGCGACACGGAGAAGAGCAGGAACTTGTCGGGCGTGACCACTTCGCTCACCGTGCCTTCGATGCCGTAGGATGTGATGCTCAGGTCGGACAACGTGTCCAGGTATGCGTTGCCCGTCAACGGATCGGTGCTGTCCACGCGGGGAACGATGCCTTCCTTGATCGGGAACAGACGGATGTTGGCGGAAGCGGTCCAGTCCAGGTTCCAGATGTCGGGTTTCTTCTCGTTCGGACCCGCCACGAAACTGTTGGACCACACCACTTCGCCCGTGCGGTGGCGGAACACCTTCAGGTTCAGGATCACGTCGCCGTCCGAGCTTTTGGAGCACGAGCCTTCGATGTAACCGTCCACACGGAGCTTGTCGCCCAGCTTCCACAGGTCTTCCATGGTCGGCAGGGTATTGGAGAATTTGAACGAGCTGTCGGTCGCGACCACGCGGAAGGTGCGTAGCTCAGGCGAGGTCACCACGGTGCGGCGGCCCTCCTTGCGGAAGACCTCTTCGATCTGGGCCTGGATGTAGCGGGCCATGCCCGTGGAGAAGTCCTTGGGATCCGTCTTGACCTGGGAGAGGGCGAGGCGATCCACGTTGGGCGGGATGTCGCCCATGGTCTTGGCCAGGCGGCCCATGATCTCGCCGATCTGGCGGATGCCGGTGGAGCTCGGGGCGAAGGGATCCACCGGGGGCGCATTGCCCGCCTCGACATTAAATGGAAACAGCAGGGACATGGAGAGGATCAGGACCGGCAGCGAACCGGCCCTCCACCCGTAAAGCAGGCTCATGCCGGCCTCCCCGAATGCCTGATTTCCTCGCGGATGCGGTGGAGGATGCGACGCTGCGCGACCTCGGAATCCTTGGGGGTTTTTTCCCGCACGCCTTCCAGGCCTCCGGACACCATCATCTGCATGCGCTCCGGCAGCAGCGAAATGACCTTGGCGCGGATGGTTTCGTCCACGTGCAAGAGCGCCAGGATCAGGGTGTCCTGGTCAAGGCCCTGGATGACGTTGCCCAGGAACTTGTCGGGCAGGCCCACCAGTTCCGGCAGAGTGACATAGCGGTTACGGAGCTTCTCGCCCAGGCCCAGGTCCATCTCCGAAATGGAATGGATGTACTGGAACTGCAGGTTTAGGGGCAGGTTGTCGATCAGCTCGAGGATGCTGTCCACTCCGTCGGCGGCCACGTAGCGCATGTTACCGACTTCGAGGGCCTTCAGGGAGAGTCGGTCGGCGATCTCCTTGTAGACGTTGAGCGGGATATGGTCGATGTTTCCCATGCCGATCAGGAGCTTGGCCCGGTTGTCCGGATCCGTCTTCTGCAGGATGGCGCCGGCCATCTCTCCCGGCAGTTGCGCAAGCACCAGGCCGACGATACCCAGGGATTCGTCGCGGAGTATGTGCATGATCTGCTGCTCGTTCATCTGCAGCAGGAACCCGAACAGATCCTTGTATTGATCCTCGTCCATGTGGCCGTTGGCCAGGTTCTGGTATTCGCGCTTGAATTCCTTGTAGACGATAAGCAGTTCCTCGGGAGGCACGGCATCGCCGCCGTTGACGTAGCCTTCCAGCTTCTGCGACAGTTCGCGCCCGATTTCCGGCGCGATCACGCCCATCAGGCGCGCGTCCAGGCTCGCGATCATGGCGCCTGAATCGCGCAGACCCTTGTCCGGTTCGCGCTGGATCCAGCTCTTGATGATCTGTCCGCAATGCTTGGGGCTGCCCACGAAACAGTTGAGGAGGAAAGGGCGGAAGGCGCCGAGTTCTCCGGGCTGGCCCTTGCCGTTTTCCTGGCGGACGGGGGCCAGGGCCTTGAGGGCTTCGGGGGTCGGCGCGGGAGGCGATTGGACCTTGTCCTGGCTGTTGTTCCTGGCGGCTCCCACCATGGCGCGCGAGACCATCCAGACGCAAGCGAGAATGAGCAGGCAGATCAGGAGCAGCGGGATGAGCGACGGCAGATGATCGGTGTAGGAACTGAAGGGATTGGTTTCGGCTTTGTCCTTGGGGTCCTCTTTGCGCTGGGTCCCGGAATCGTTCTTGCCCTGCGCCGCCGGGGCGTTCGGAACCGGGGGCGGTTCCACGGGCTTGCGGTAGCTGGTGAGAGCGCGGTTGTCCCGCGGAAACACGCCTTCATGGACGGAGACGCGGTCGCCGCGGAGTTCGTCGATGCGCGTGGCCATGGTCAGGAGGTTGCGGATGAACTCAACGTCCTTTTCGGAGTAGCCGGTGTCGACGAGGATGTCCAGGGTAACCGATTGGATACCCCCGGGATTCTTGTCCTGATCCTGCTTGTCCTGTCCCGCGGCGGCGCGAGGAGGCTGGGCGGGCTGCATGCTTTCCGGCAGGAAGGGCAGGCCGGGAAGTTGCTGGGGCGACTCGCCGGGCAGCGCCGACGGATCCTCCCCGGGCAGATCCATTTCTGGAGGAGGTTCCATCTCGACTTTGGCCTTGACGAGATACGTCGCCTCTTCGTAGTAACGCGCCAAGGTTCTGGACGCGATGTTCTCGTAATACTGGGCCAGTTTTCCCGCCTGGTCCTGCGGGGCCCTGGGGCCGGCCATCGGCGGTTGGGCGGCCACGGAAAAGGCCAACCCGGACATCAGGGCGAGAGTTGTGAATTTTTCGGTTATACGCATGGCAATTCGGATTATACAACCCGGAATTTGCGGAGACTATGATTTTTACGGTTGCGACTCAAAGGACAAAGCTTGAAAAAAACCTAAAGTATCGCGCATGATCTGCCGACGACTTCGGGATGGGTCCTCTCCTCTCCATCCTCGCTGTTCTCGCCGTTCTCGTTCTGTGCGCGTGTGATGACGGTACCACGCATATCGCACGATACCCTTCCGGGAAAATCCGGGAAATGTGGACGGAAAAAGGCCCTGCCGGGAAACCTACCGTGCGCGATGGCCTGTTCCACTCCTATTACGCGGACGGGCGCCTCCAAAGCGAGATCGACTATCATGAAGGCAGGAAATCGGGCGCAGCGGCCATGTGGGATACCGCCGGAAACCTAACCTTCAAAGGAGAATACCGGGACGACTTCCTGGTGCGCGAAACCCGCTACGACGGTACGGGAACGCCATCGACCGAGCGCCGGTTCTCCATCAAATCCGACCGCGTCAAAGCGGTTGGCTCGGCCGGAGACTCCCTGATGGCGGTGGAAACCTGCGCCTGGTCCGAAGCGGCGGACGCCCGGCCCCTGAAACACGGGCTATGCACCATGAACTACGACGATGGCAAGCCCATGGCCACCCGCTATTACCATTCCGGAAGGCTGAACGGACCCGTCAAGGCGTGGTACCCGGACGGCACTCCCTGGCTGGAAGGCGCCTATGACGCGGATATCCCCGTGGGCAGATGGCGCACCTGGGGCCGCAGCGGCAACCTGCTGTGGTCGGCAGCATACTCCAATGGCGCGAACCAAGGAGCGACAAAAAGCGCGACAAAAAGCGGGACAAAAGGCGAGAGGACCGGTCCGTGGCAGGAATGGTTCGCGGACGGCCAGGAAAAATCCCGCTCGCAGTATCGCGCGGGAAAGGCCGAAGGGGGGTATCAGGAATGGTACCCCAACGGCAGGCTCCGCATCCGGGGTGGCTTTCGCGGCGGGCGGCGCGAAGATCTGGAGACTGCCTGGTATCCCGACGGGAAGCGCCTTTATTCCGCGCGTTACGCCGCGGGCCAGCTCGAAGGCGAATTCTTCCAATGGCATCCGGGCGGCAAGCTCCGGCTGCACTGCCGTTTCGCGAACGGCCGCAAGAACGGGCCCAGCCGCGTCTGGTATCCTAAAGGCGGACTACAGGAACTCGCCGACTACAAAGACGGCCGCCTCAACGGTTCCTATCGAACCTGGAATGCCGAAGGGCTGCCGATGGCGATGAAGGAGTTCAAGAACGGCGCCGTGGCGTTCGACTCCAAGGCCAAGGAACTGCTTGACCTGCTCGGCGCGGATCAATTGCGCGTGCCGGTGGGAATGATGGGCTTCTATTGGGGCATGGGCGCGAAGGAATGCCGCGCCAACCTGGGACTGTATCAGGCCGCGGAAGTGCGCGCGGACGCCAACGGGATCAACGCGGACATCATCGCCTTCCCCGATCGCCGCGCGACCCGGGCGCGCATCCGCCTGTCCTTCAACGGCCAAGGCGAACTGTGGGGAATCAAGCTAGACCTGCTCCAGCAATCCTCCGCGGATTACTTTCCGCTTTGCGAGAACCTGGAAATCGAAATGGGGGCCGAACTCGGAACCGCGTCACTTCGGAAAGTGGAAGTTCAAATCGGTGGGAGAATCGGAGGGAAAATCGGAAGGGAAGGCGATGGGAAGAGCGAAGGGGAAGGCGAAGGCGAAGGCGAAGCGCAAACCGGATATAGCCTGACGCGCCGAAGGGATTGGGGCCGCTTCACGATAACCACCGGGGCGGAAAAGTCGATTCAGCAGGATCTGCCCGTATTGAGCGCCGAAGGCTTCAGCCCCGGGGACAAAGGCTGGTTCCGCTTTTCTCTGGAGAACCATCTTTACCGGGAATACGTGAATCCGGCCAACGTCTCGATCACGCCGCCGCGTTGGCAGGAAGAGACTTTCCTGGCCGGCCGTTGAAGAAGCGGACCGGCGACGCGGGCCGGCTTCGTCCTGTCCCTAGCGGGCCAACTGCTTCAGGGTCCTTTGCAGACCCGTGATCTGCTTCTTGAAGGATTTCAGCGCGGCCATGGCGGCCTTCACGCTTTTCAGTTTGCGGCCGTCCAGGCCCTTGGCGGCGACCCTGCCGGCTTTACGGCCGCCCGTCTTCCCGTTCATCCAACGGCGCAGGGCGATGTAGGAGACTCCGTACTTCTTGCCGGCGGCCGAGATGCCGCCGCGGCCCTTGGCTTTGACGAAGGCGAGGATGACGCGCTTCTGTTCGTCCGTATAACGCTTGCCCGTGTTCCCTTTTTTTCTCGTCTTTGCCAAAG